>NZ_JANOBI010000013.1:0-31920 GCF_031411595.1 Flavobacterium sp.
CTGGTGGTTGTAGTAATGTAACGGCTACTAGAACGGTGACAGTAACCGCTGCACCGGTTGTTGGAACTCTAAGCGGTAATCAAAGTATTTGTGTGGGACTCACTTCTGTGTTTTCTTCAACTGCTGTTGGTGGCACTTGGTCTTCTTCTGATGTGACGGTCGCTACTATTAATAGTGCTGCTGGACTTGTAACTGGTGTTGCTGCTGGAACGGCTACAATGACCTACACTGTTCTTGGAACTGGTGGTTGTGCCAATGTGACCGCTACAAGAATTGTAACGGTTACCGCTGCGCCTATTGCCGGAACTCTAAGCGGTAATCAAATTATCTGTCAAGGCTCAAGCACCGTTTTTACCTCAACATCACCAAACGGAAATTGGAGTTCCTCTGCAATTTCAATAGCAACCGTTAACGCTTCAACAGGAATTATATACGGAATTGCTGCCGGAACAGCAACAATAACATACACTGTTCTTGGAACTGGTGGTTGTGCCAATGTTACTGCAACTCGAACCGTGACTGTCAAACCAACACCGCAAATCATAGCAACAAATCCGATAACCATTTGTAGTGGAGATTCACCCAATATCAATTTGGTTGCTGATTTCCCAGGAACAACTTTTACATGGGCTGCCACTCAAAATAATGCAACCGGAGCTTTCAATGGATCAGGAAATTTCATTAATCCTATCCTAACATCAACGGCCATCAATGGAGGAACTGTAATTTATACCGTAATTCCAACTTTAAACAACTGTGTCGGAAATCCTGCGTATATTATTGTCAATGTTAAACCTAAACCGGTTCCGGAATTAAATGACGGTGTTGTTTGTATCGATATCGCTACAGGAATTACTTCCCAAACTTATACGTTTACAACGAATTTAAACAATACCAATTTTACTTTCCAATGGTATTTAAACAATATCTTAATTACCGGCGCCAACGCCAATACTTATGAAGCCAATCAAGAAGGTATTTATTCTGTAATTGCCACCAACACGCAAACGGGTTGCATTTCAGAAGAGGTTTTCGGAACAGTTACTGCTTCTATTTATACGACTACTTACAGCGTCAGTGTCAGTGAAGCTTTTAGCGACAATTCATACATCATAATCCATACGCCGTCAGGAAGTGGGCCGTTTCAATACCAACTCGACTCGGGCCCTTTGCAAGATTCTAATATCTTTTATAATATGATTAATGGTCTGCATAAAATTACGGTGACAGACGAAGCAGGCTGTACCCATTTAGAAGGCGAAGTATTAATTCTTGGTTACCCTAAATTTTTTACTCCAAATGGTGATACTTATAATGACACTTGGAATATTTTAGGATTGAAAGATTTGCCCAATTCCGGCATCTATATTTTTGATCGCTATGGAAAATTCATCAAGCAAATTAGTCCGTTAGGAAAAGGTTGGGACGGAACTTATAACGGTCATGAATTGCCGTCAACGGATTACTGGTTTACGGTTGATTATGTTGATCCGAATTCGTTTAAAAACAGCACTTTCAAATCGCATTTCTCTTTAAAACGTTAATCAATTTCATAAAAAAACCACCTATTATAAGTGGTTTTTTTTATGACTGTATTTTTTATTACTTCTTTAAAATTTCAATTACAGTTCCCAACATCACGTTGGTGCCAATCGCTAAGTCTTCATAAGAAGCAAACTCTAACGGGTTGTGGCTAATGCCGTCTTTGCACCGCACGAAAATCATTCCGTAATCGCAAGCGTAAGACAATGCTAGTGCATCGTGGAATGGGCCGCTCATGAGTTCGACTGCCTCGAGTTTTAAATCTTCGCATTGTTGGTGAATGATCGCCTTAATCCAATCGGCGCAATAGCGCGGATCACTTTTGGTGTCTTCTGATATTTCGTAGGTCAATTGATGTTTTTTTGTAATCGATTCTATACGATCACGAAGTTGCTTTTCGTAGCGGTTGCGGCGGTCTAAGTCGATGTCGCGCAAGTCTACCGTGAAAATTACTTCTTCGGGAATGATATTTCTCGATGCCGGAAAAACTTGAATGGTTCCAACCGTTCCAACGGTTGGTGCACCTGGAACTTGAGTTGCAATTTCATTAACTGCCACAATAATTTCTGCTGCGCCAATCAATGCATCTTTACGGATTGGCATCGGTACCGAACCTGTGTGGCCAGCCATGCCTTTGAGTTTGACGGTCCACCAAAGCGGGCCCGAAATTCCTGAAACTACACCAATTGGTTTGTGGGCTAAATCTAATACCGGGCCTTGTTCGATGTGCAATTCGAGGAAACAAAAAATGCTTCCGGGTTGGTATTCTGATGCTTTGAATTTGGTAATGTCGCAACCAAAATCTTTAAGTGCTTGTTCTCGTGTGATGCCGTCTTTATCGGCGCGTTGTAATTCTCCTTCTTCGAGTTTTCCTAAAATACCTCTAGAACCAAAAAGTCCTTTGTTGAAACGCCAGCCTTCTTCGTCTGCAAACGAAATCACTTCGATACTGCGTTCGGGTTGGATGTTGTTTTCTGTTAATGTCGCTACGACTTCTATCGCGCACAAAACACCGGCAACGCCATCGAATCTTCCGCCGTAAGGTTGTGAATCTAGGTGTGAACCCATCATCAAACACGGGAGATTTGGATTTTTGCCTTCCAGTCTTCCGATGAGATTTCCAAAATTATCGATATGGGTTTTCATTCCGGCATCCCTCATCCAAGAAGCAGCGATATCGAAACCTTGTTTTTCGAGTTCGGTATGTGCAGGTCGGCAAGTTCCGGTTTCCCCGATTTTGCCGATGAGACTCATGGCTTCGAAATGTTGTTGAAGTCGAGTTGCGT
The DNA here is from genome assembly GCF_031411595.1 of Flavobacterium sp. Lineage (GTDB taxonomy): Bacteria > Bacteroidota > Bacteroidia > Flavobacteriales > Flavobacteriaceae > Flavobacterium. The sequence continues at coordinate 2,829 of NZ_JANOBI010000013.1, forward strand.
TTATTTTCATTATGATTCTTTTTTTACCACATAGAAACATACAAAAGAACCTATGTTTCTATGTGGTTGTAAATTTTTATTGTGGTTACGAGGTGCGTTAGGGATTGAGCAATTGTCTGAGCTCTCCCGGTGCAATCGGGAAGCGAGTGTGAAAGCCCGACCCATAGGGGAACGCCCAAAAATTAATGATCGTTTAAAGGCATTCCTTTGGCTTGCCAATCTTTCCAGTTGACGTATTCGGGCGCTACGCGATGCACTTCCATGGTGATGCAATTGTCTACCGGACACACGAGTTTGCACAAATTACAGCCGACACATTCTTCTTCTTTGACCGTGTAATGGTTGTATGGATTGCCTCTGTCGACGTTGATGGATTGGTGCGAGGTATCTTCGCAAGCGATGTAACACAAACCGCAGTGGATGCATTTGTCTTGATCTATTTTGGCGATGTGGTGGTAATTGATATCGAGGTCTTCCCAATGCGTGATTTTTTCTACTGATTTCCCGATGAAGTCGGTGGTTTTCTCGTAGCCTTTTTCGTCCATCCAGTTGTTGAGGCCTTCGCACATGTCTTCTACGATGCGGAAACCGTGCGTCATCGCTGCGGTGCACACTTGAACACTGGTGCTTCCGAGTAGCATGAATTCGACGGCGTCTCTCCAAGTGCTCACACCTCCGATTCCTGAAATGGGAACACGTGATGCGATGGGATCTTGAGCCACTGTGGTTAACATTTTTAATGCGATTGGTTTTACAGCCGGGCCGCAATAACCGCCGAACACGCTTTTTCCGGCTACGAATGGATTGGGTACTAACGTATCTAAATCGACACCCGTTACGCTTTGAATCGTGTTGATTAAACTGAGCGCATTGGTCCCGCCTTCTACAGCGCCGCGTGCGGTTGGCACTACTGAGTGTACGTTTGGTGTAAGTTTGGTGATTACGGGAATCGTGGCTTTTTCCATGACCCATTCGACTACCATTTTGGCGATTTCAGGATCTTGTCCTACAGCTGCACCCATACCGCGTTCGGTCATTCCGTGAGGGCAACCGAAGTTTAATTCGAATCCCATGGCGCCGGCGTCTTCGCATTTCATAATTAAGTCATGCCATGATTTGCGATCGTTGTCTGCCATTAAGGAAACAATCATCGCGCGATCGGGAAACATTTTTACGACTTCTGTGATTTCACGTAAGTTGATTTCTAATGGCCGGTCGCTGATGAGTTCGATGTTGTTGAAACCCATCATTCTTTTGCCACCGTAATTGACGGATGAATAACGAGAGGAAACGTTTTTGACTTGTGAACCTAAGGTTTTCCAAACGACTCCGCCCCAGCCTGCTTCGAAGGCACGGACTACATTGATTTTTTTATCGGTTGGCGGCGCACTGGCCAACCAGAACGGATTTGGCGATTTGATTCCGAGAAAGTCTATTGATATATCTGCCATGTTTTTTTTATTTTAAATGATAACTAAATTAGTTGTTGAACTTAGGTTTCAACTCCGATTCGATGATATAATCCGGGCTGATGATTGCTTTTACGATAGCTGCAGCACCGTCTTTTCCGGCTTGCACAGCATCGACCACTTCGCGACCACCGTTGACACAATCGCCTCCAGCAAAAACATTGTTTAAACTCGCTTTCGATTTGCCTTGTACGGAAACTTTACCGTTACTATTTTGAAGGTTTTCACTATTGACCATTTCTGAAAACGGCATTTGTCCTGCGGCTTTGATGACCATATCGACATCTAGCGTGAATATTTCTCCTGTTGTTACAGGACTTCTTCTGCCACTAGCATCGGGTTCTCCGAGTTTCATGACATCGCAAACCAAATGTTTGACTTTGTCACCTTCTCCAATAACTTCTTTTGGAGCGGCTAGCCAGATGATGTTGCAACCGTCAAGTTTGGCAATATTGAGTTCTTTTTCGGTACATGGCATTTCTTCTTGTGTTCTTCTGTAGATTAGATGCACTTCACCAGCGCCTAATCTTTTCGCTTGGGTTGCTGCATCGATGGCGGTCATTCCCATTCCGATTACAGCTACGCGGTCGCCCACTGCAATTTTAGAGTAATCCTTATCACGCAATTCGTAGATGAATTTAATCGCATCGACTACACCGTTTAGATGCTCACCCGGAATATCTAGTTGTCTTGCCAAACCAACTCCGAACGCTAAATAGACTGCGTCGTAGTTGCGTTGTAATTCTTCAATCGTGATGCTTTTTCCGAGTTCTTGATTGTATTTGATGTTGATACCACCGATCGATGTGATGTAATTGACCTCATCTTCACAAAATTCCGGTGTGACTTTATAAGCTGCAATGCCGTAGGTCATGAGTCCACCGCCTTTGCTTTCTTTTTCATAAATGGTTACATCAACCCCTTCGCGGCTTAAGGTATGCGCGCAACTCAACCCAGCCGGACCGGCACCAACAATCGCAACACGTTTTCCTGTGGATGGTTTGCGTTCGAACAATTGCCATTTATTATCCATTGCCTTTTCTGTGGAGTAGCGTTGGAGTTTGGCAATGTGAATGGGTGTTTCGTGCATTAAATTATAGACACAAGCGCCTTCACATAATTTTTCTACAGGACAGACTTTACTGCAACCTGCGCCCATAATGTTCGAAGAGAATATCGTATGTGCGGAACCTTTTAGATTTTCGGTAGCAATTTGTTTGATGAATTTCGGAACGTTGATTGAGGTCGGGCATGATTTCATACACGGCGGATCATAACAAAACAAACAGCGATTCGCTTCTGTCAACGCCGCATCCGATGTTTCGAATGGCGGATGAATGTCGGAGAAATTCTCTTGGTATTCGGTGGTGGTTAATCGGTTATTTTTGATACTCATATATTTTTATTTTGAATGATAAATTTTGAATGTTGAATGTTGGCTATGGCGCGACAATCTCGTTGTAGGTTTCCGGTCGACGATCTCTGTAGAATTGCCACTTGCCACGAATTTGTTCGATTAAGTCTAAATCAAATTCAGCTACGAGCAATTCGTCTTTGTCTTCCGAAGCGCAAGCGATAATTTGCCCCAATGGATTCACAAAATAAGATGTTCCATAAAAACGGCCGAGATTCCATGGTTTTTCTTCGCCGACACGGTTGATACAACCCATGAAATAGCCATTGGCTACTGCGTGTGCAGGCTGTTCTAACTTCCATAAATATTGCGATTGCCCGACTGTTGTGGCTGATGGATTGAAAACAATTTCAGCACCATTCAATCCCAAACACCTTGCACCGTCAGGAAAGTGACGGTCGTAACAAATGTAAACGCCCACTTTAGCATATTTCGTTTGAAAAACAGGATAGCCCAAATTACCGGGTTTGAAGAAAAATTTCTCCCAGAAACCACCCGTTTGTGGAATGTGGTTTTTGCGGTATTTGCCTAAATAAGTTCCATCGGCATCGATTACTGCGGCAGTGTTGTAATATACTCCAGCTTGTTCTTTTTCGTAAATCGGAACGACAATGACCATGTTGTATTTTTTGGCATAAACTTGCATGCGTTCCGTTGTTGGTCCAGGAACAGTTTCTGCCGAAGCATACCAGGCACTGTCTTGTCCGGGGCAGAAATAGGGTGTATTAAAAATTTCCTGAAAACACAAAATTTGAACGCCTTGCTTTCCGGCTTCTTCAATGTAGGGAATGTGTTTGTCTTCCATCGCCTTCATGATTTCTGCAATGGTACCTTCGCCTTCTGTTTTAGCTAGACTCAATTGAATGAGTCCTGATTTTACAATTCTTGCCATAATTTATATCTTTCCTTGTACTTTATTTCTTTTGATGAATTGACCGTAGCCTTTAGAAACTTTGCATTCATTGTTATCAATAACCACTTGCCCGCGCAACAAAACGGTTTTCACTTTTCCTTTGACTTCCCAACCTTCGTAGCCGCTGTAATCCACATTCATGTGATGCGTTTTGGCAGAAAGTGTGTGTGTTTCATTGGCATCAAAAATCACAATATCGGCGTCGCTTCCGATGGCGATGGTTCCTTTTTTTGGAAACATTCCGAATATTTTGGCAGCATTGGTGGAGGCGACTTCAACATATTTGTTTAAGGTGATTCTGCCTTTATTGACACCTTCGCTAAATAGCAATTCCATTCTGTTTTCAATCGCTGGATGACCATTTGGAATTTTAGAGAAATCGTCTTTTCCCATGAGTTTTTGTTCCCACATGAACGGACAGTGATCGGTCGCAACGACATTCACCAAACCTTGATTGAGTCCGGCCCACAGCGTTTCTTGATCTTTCTTTTCACGCAACGGTGGCGACATGACCCATTTGGCGCCTTCAAAATTTTGTTCGTATAAAGAAGCATCGAGAATCAGATATTGGATGCAGGTTTCTACAAACACATGCTGATTTCTTCTTGTGGCAAATCGAACTGCGTTGAGTGCGCCTTCACAAGTGAGATGCACAATATATCCGGGGCAACCCGTGTAATCTGCTAAATCTGCAAATCGGCTGCTGGCTTCGGTTTCGGTGACTTCGGGTTGTGATAGATAATGGTATAATGGCGAAAGTTTGCCTTCTGATTTATGTTTGGCAATTAAAAAATCGATCATATCGCCATTGGTTGCATGCACATTGATCAAACCACCGTGCTTTTTGACTTCCTGCATGAGTCCGACCATTTGGCGATCGTCTATCATCAGTGCGCCTTTATACGCCATGAATGTTTTGAACGACGTGATGCCTTCCACTTCTATAAAATGCTGAATTTCTTTTTTGGTTTCATCATTAAAATCGGTCACCGCCATATGAAAACTATAATCTCCAACAGCATTATTATCGCTTCTGCCTTTCCATTCTTGTAAGGCTGATTGCAGACTTTTGCCTTGTGTTTGCAAGATGAAATCGATGACAGTTGTTGTTCCTCCATAAAGTGCTGCGCGGGTTCCGGTTTCGTAATTGTCGCTGCTGTAGGTTCCCATAAATGGCATGTCGAGATGCACATGTGGGTCGATTCCGCCCGGCATGACGAGTTTTCCTGAAGCGTCGATTTCGTGATTGGCTTGAACGTTTAGGTTTTTACCGATGGCCGAAATTGTTTCGCCTACAATATAAATATCTGCTACATAATCATCGGTAGCGGTAATGATTCTTCCGTTTTTGATTAAAATACTCATTTTTATTTTTTTAGGTGCTTAGGTTCTAAGGCGCTGAGGCACTAAGACTAAGTCGTTTTGTTTTTCATTGCAATCCAATAAATCAATCCACTAATGCCAAATCCTACGAACCAAGCATAGTTGTATAAACCGGTTAACCATTGCGGAAAAGTATCGGTGGAAATTACTTTTATGGTCATTAAAAATCCGGGCACATTGGGCAAAATTCCTAGAAATAATGCCAAGAGCGCATTGGTGTTGAAGCCTTTATTGAAACCATAAATACCTTTGCTGTCATACAAATCATTCAAAATCAAGGTTTGTTTTCGGATGAAATAATAATCGACAATCATAATCCCACCAACTGGTCCGAGCAAACTAGAATAACCTACCAACCACGTAAAAATATAACCGGTCGGATCAGCAATGAGTTTCCATGGAAATATTAAAATTCCGATAACTCCAGTAATGTATCCACCTTTTCTGAAATCGATTTTCGATGGTGCGAAATGTGCAAAATCATTGGCCGGGCTTACAATATTGGCTGCAATATTGGTTGCTAATGTTGAAATCGCTACGGCAATCATCGCCGCGCTGACCAACAATTTACTATCAAATTTTCCTGCTAAAATCACGGGATCCCAAATCGTGGTTCCGAAAACAATGGTCGTTGCTGATGTTACGACAACACCTACAAAAGCGAATAGCGTCATCGAAGTTGGCAAACCATAAATTTGTCCTTTAACTTGTGCTTTTTGCGAAGTCGCATATCTTGTGAAATCAGGAATATTCAACGATAAAGTCGCCCAAAACCCAACCATTCCTGTTAATGCAGGAAAAAAGAAATGGAAGAAATCTGTTGTGTTGGTAAACTTAGATGGTGTTGCCAATATAGGTCCCAAACCATGTGCGGCTACCAATGCCCAAGCCAATAAAGCGAGTGCGGCAACCGGTAAAAAAATCGCTTTAAACACCAATAATTTTCGGATGCTGTCGACACCTAAATACACTACATACATATTGACTAGCCAAAATACCAGAAAACAAATCGCCGGTCCGGTTTGTAATCCCCAAGAATATGGGAAAATTTGCGGTAAGGTTTCTAAAGATGGAATCCACAAACGCATCATTTGATAGATCGCAAAACCACCAATCCAAGTTTGGATTCCGAACCAACCACAAGCTACAATGGCTCGCAATAATGCCGGGATGTTGGCGCCTTTGGTTCCGAAACTGGCTCTTGCAAAAACCGGAAACGGAATACCGTATTTCGCTCCTGCATGACCGTTTAAAATCATTGGAATTAATACTATAGTGTTTCCTAGAAATATCGTTAGAATGGCTTGCCACCAATTCATTCCGCCTTCAATCAAAGAACTTGAGAGCATATAAGTTGGTATGCAAAGGCTCATGCTAATCCAAAGTGCAGCATAATTCCAAGTGGTCCAGGTGCGCTTGTTTGCTGCAACTGGAGCTAGGTCTTCGCTATACAAAGCAGAATCTGTATGTAAGTCTTTGTTTGTCAATTCTGGTCTGAATTTATGCAATCAATGCTTCGTCTGATATTTTTAAAGCTTCGCTGATGATGTCCAAACCTTCATCGATTTGGTCTTTGGTGATGGTCAGTGGTGGTGCTATGAAAATATAACCCCAACGCACGAAAGTATACATGCCAAGTGCTCTGATTTTGGCTGCGATTTGGTTGGTTACTTTTAAATCATCGCCAGCAGCGTTATAAGGTGCAATCAATTCGCCTGTGGTTTTGTTTTTCAACACATCGAGGCAACCGAGAAGTCCGGTATTTCTGAAAGTTCCCATACTTGGATGTTGGCTTCGCATCGCTTCAATTCTCGATTCGAGGTAAGCGCCCATTTCACGCGTATTATCAATCAATCGATCGCTTTCATAGATATTGATTACTGCTAAAGCTGCTGCCAAAGCTACGGGATGACCGTTGTAAGTAAGACCAATCATCATGGGAGTATTCTCGTATTTTTCTGCAATTTTATCAGAAACCATTAAACAACCTAATGGCAAATACGAGGAAGTCAATCCTTTCGCCATGCAAACCATATCGGGAATAATGCCGTGGTTTTCGAAACCGAACCATTTACCGGTACGGCCGAAACCGCTCATGACTTCGTCGGCAACGAATAGGATTCCGTATTTTTCACATAGTGCTTTTACGCCTTTGAGATAACCTTTTGGATAATGCAAACAACCTGAAGAACCGCTTTCGCCTTCAAAAATAAAGGCTGCGATGTTGGTTTTGCCTTCGAGGTGGATGACTCTTTCTACGTATTCTAAACTTAAGTTCAACTTAGTAGTTTCGTCCAAATCTTTCATACCAAAGAAATAATATGGGTCGTCTAAATGCACCGCATTGGGCATTTGTTGGGAATCATTAGCGAGTTTTCTTGGGTCACCGCCGACGGTCATTCCGCCAATGGAACCACCATGAAACGCTCGGTATCTTCCGATAATTTTATGTCTTCCTGTGTATAGTCTTGCTAATTTTATAGCGTTGTCAATCGATGATGTTCCACACAAAGTATAGAATGCTTTGTTTAAATCGCCCGGGCAAATCTCGGCTAGTTTACGCGATAATTTGGCTCTGACTTCTGTCGTACACGATGGTGTTACAAAACTTACTTTTTCCATTTGTTCTACGACTGCGGCTGTGACACGTTGGTCGCCATGTCCGATATTGACTGACATTAATCCGGATGAAAAATCGATGATGCGGTTGCCACCGTATTCGTATAGATAAACTCCTTCGGCTCTTTCTATTGCGATAGGATTGACACTGGCTTGTGCCGACCAGGAGAATAAACTGAATTCTTTGCTGTCGTTGATGATTTCTTCTTTCGTCATTGTTTGTTCTTTGGTAATCATTGTTTGTGTACTTTTTGATTATTGGATTTTAAGACTGTAAGACTTTAAGACAGATCTTACAATCTTGAAATCTTACAGTCTGATAAGCAGTTGCCCTAGCCCCGATTGCAGCGGTTATCCTTTTTTGCCGTTGTTCGGCAGAAAAGATTAGAGCGTAAAGCGGGATTAGCTCCTGAAAATTTTAATAATTTATTACTAGCTCATCCAGTTGACACCGGCTTCTGCATTCCATTTGATGGTGCTCTTTTTTAGTTTTGTCCAGAATTCAATCGAGCTTTTTCCTGTGATGTCGCCTACTCCGAATTTACTGTCGTTCCAACCTCCGAAACTGAATGGTTCTCTTGGTACGGGAACACCTACGTTGACACCGATCATTCCGGCGCTGGCTTTGTCGATAATGTAACGCGCCATGCCTCCGTTTTGCGTGAATACGCTCGCGGCATTTCCGTATGGATTCGCGTTTTCGATGGCTAAAGCTTCATCGACGGTATTGGTTCTCATGATCGAAATCACGGGTCCGAAAATTTCTTCGGTGGCGACACTCATCGTTGGTGTTACATAATCGATTACGGTTGGGCCGACATAAGTTCCGTTTTCTTTTCCGGATACTTTGGTATTTCTGCCATCGACTAATATTTTGGCACCGTCTTTTTCGGCTTGTGTGATATAGCTTTCGATACGATCTTGTGATTCTTTATTGATGACTGCGCCGAGATTTTGACCTGGAATAATTTTTCTGGCTTCGTCGCAAATTTTGGCTACAATCGCATCTACATTGCCGACTCCGATCATGGCTGAAGCGGCCATACAGCGTTGCCCTGCGCAACCCGACATCGATGCGGCTACGTTTTGTGCGGTCATTTCGGGAATCGCATCGGGCAATACCATCAAGTGGTTTTTGGCACCACCTAAAGACAAGCATCGTTTGTAATTGCTGGTCGCTCTTTGATAAACAATTTTCGCCACTTTGGTAGAACCTACAAAAGATACGGCTTCAATATTGGGGTGATCGCAAATCGCGTTGACGATATCTACATCACCATGAACGACGTTAAAAACACCGTCAGGCAAACCGGCTTCTTTTAATAATTCGGCCAATCTTCCGCAACTCAAAGGCACTTTTTCCGATGGTTTGATGATCATGCAATTTCCTAAAGCAATTGCATTGGGAATCGTCCAGTTCGGCACCATCGATGGAAAATTGAAGGGCACGATGGAAGCTACAACGCCAAGTGGCACGTGTTCTGTTCTGCATTCTACGCCTTTGCTGACTTCGAGCAATTCGCCTTGCACCAATTGTGGTAATGAGGTGGCAAATTCGGTAAGTTCAATGCATTTTTCTATTTCGGCTACGGATTCGCCGTAGGTTTTCCCATTTTCTTCGCTGCACAATTCGGCGAGTTCTTTGAGGTGTTTTTCCAATAGGAATTTATACCTGAAAAACACTTGTACTCTTTCTTTTATAGGCGTTTTGCTCCATGCTGGAAATGCGGCTTGAGCGGCTTTTACGGCGTCGTCTAAATCTTTACTGGTTGACATTGGAACGGTGGAAAGCAAATTGCCGTCTAGTGGCGAAACCACGTTCATCGTTTTGGAAACGGAAGCGGGAACAAACTTCCCATTGATGTAATTCTGAATTGCTGGGTATTTCATTATAGTCTATGGTTTTTATACAAATAATTAATAAAAATAATAACAATTTATTAATATACAAGTGGTCAAAGTGAATAAATGGCAATATTAACAAGCGTGTGTTTTTAATTTATTCTGAATATAAATAACCACCCAATCGTTTTTGCGTTATTGTTTTAAAAATGAAGCATTTAAGAAAAACAATTCAATGTAAAGCCCCAAAAATTATTATTCAAATAAAAATCACCGCATCCCTCTGTTTTCAAGGCTGTCGATTAAAATAAAGCCTTACCTTTGGTAGCTTTTGCAATGAAAACCCCTTATAATGAAAAAAATATTCCTGCTATTTCCTTTTTTATTGCTGTTCAATTGCAGTAATGTTGATGATACTTCGACTCAAAATATTGCTGCCAATCGTCCTTCTACTCCTGTATTTGAATCGACTGTTTTTAATTTGAATGAAGTAGCCACAATTTCGATTGAAGTGTCGCTCGCGCAATGGAATAAATTGCTTGAAAATTACGACCTCAATTCGGCCAACGATAAAAGAGTCGTGTCGAAATTTACTTTTACCAATCGCAGTGGTACCGTTGTTTTAGACAGTGTAGGTTTGCGTTTGAAAGGCAATACAAGCAGACGTCGCCCTGAGGGTGATAATGGGCAATTGCATAATGCGATAAGTCCGGATTGGCATCACAGTCACTTTGGTTTCGATTTTTCAAAATACCGAGACGCACAAAGATTTAAAGGACTTGACAAGCTCAATATCAAATGGTTCAAAGACGATGCGACCTATATTCGGGAGATTTATTGTTATGATTTGTTTCACCGTTTTGGATGTTGGCAAGCACCTTTGGCTTCTTATTGTAAGGTTTCGATAAAAGTGCAAGGCGATGCGGCTCCGGCTTACTTCGGTGTGTATGCAATGATTGAAAACATCGATGAAGTTTATCTTGCAAAAAACAAAGCGATGTGGGGCGCAGGAACAGGCTTCCTTTGGAAAGGCGGTTGGAGCGGATCGAACAATGCTAACTTTGTATCGACATCGAGCATTGGTGTAGAAGATGTCAACATCGATTCTTCGCTTTCGCAGTATTACGCCTATGATCTAAAAACCCGCAAAGACGAACTGCCAGCTGCAAAAGCAGAATTATTACAATTTATCTCGGACCTCAACACCAAAACCGGAGCGCAATTTCAAACTTGGATTGAGCAAAGAATGGATGTGCCGCTTTTCTTAAAAACTTATGCAACCAATGTCGTTGTAGGGATGTGGGATGATTATTGGGCGAATGGCAATAATTTCTATTTCTACTTTGCGCCGAATGGTAAAGCGTATTTTATTCCATATGATTATGACAATACGTTAGGCACATCGCAAATCGTATCGAATGCCGGAACCCAAAACCCATTGACTTGGGGCAACATGACCGAGCGGCCTTTAATCACAAAAATCTTGGCGATTCCACAATATAAAACCATGTATAAAAATTACATCACGGAATTGAACAACGCCAATAACGATTATTTTCATTCGACTAAAAGTATTCCACGTATTCAAGCATGGCAGAATATGATTTATCCTTTTGTTTGGAATGCTACCGGAGAAGACATGCAAATTGGAGACACACCAGCTTCTTGGGGTAACCAACCCAACTACCGTGTGAAAACCGGCAATAGTTCTGGTGGTAATAATGGTCCTGCAAATTATTTTTCTAGTAAGACGGCGAGTATTCCTTGGTAGGAAATTGGATTATAAGATTATGAGACTTTAAGATTTTAGGAATTACAAAGAATAAAAAAACCTCCAAATTATTGGAGGTTTTTTATTCAATATTATTTGAATTACAACTTACTAATCTTAGTATTCACAACATGATTTCCCGAACGTAAAGTAAACAAATAAACACCCGTTTTCAACGATTGTAAAGGCAATGCGATTTCTTGATTGCCTTGTTCGGATTGCATCGTTTTGCTGTACACTTTTTGACCCATCAAATCAAAAATGGCCAAGTCGATCATTTCTCCGTGGGTATTGTTGAGTTGAATCGTCGTTTTATCGGATACCGGATTTGGGAATATTACTACATCGAATTGTGGTTCAATGTTGCGCGTTACTTTTTTAGTTTCTGTGTAAGCCATTTCACCTTTTTCACTGTATTGCGTCAAACGATAATAAGTAATACCATCATTTTGAGAAGACACATCGGTGGCGGTATAATTATTTGGAAACTGCGAAGTTCCTTTTCCGACTTGTGTTTCCATCAATTCGAAAGCTTCGTTGTCTGTCGATTTTTCTATGGTAAACATTTGGTCATTGCTTTCATGAGTGGTAATCCATTTTAAAACCACTTGCTTCGGTTCTGCTATAGTAAAAAACTCAGCGATTGCACTCGGGTTAGACATCCTTGCAGCATCATTACGGGTATACCAAATGGGTGCGGTAACAATTCTGTTTCCATTAGATTCGGTGATATCGATGTAATAATAACGGGAACTCAAATTCGTTAATGCGGAATGTGTATAAGTAATCGAACCTGAAGTGGTGCTCGTCAGAATCGTGGCATTGCTTCCGCTACCCGACACACCGGAATAGATTTTCAAAGAAGTCACGGCACTCGACGTAGAAGTGGTTACTGTAATTGTTGGTGTTCCCGCAGCTGTTACAATACTTCCGATTGGATTGTTGTTGATTTTAAAAGTAACGTAGGCAGCGCAATCTTCACTGGCATAAAAACGCATCAATCGCATAGAACTTAAAATATCTGCTTCTGTTAATGAAGGCGATAAAACTACCGTTCTTGTAGTCGCCGTATGACCGTGCGTTACGTTATGATTGTCATGATCCATCGTTGGCCCTAAATGATACCCTCGCGACAACATATTGCGGTAAAAACTCAAATACAACATCGGTGAAGGCGGATCGGTATAAGTGGTGTTGGTAGAACTTGAAGGCCCATTTTCAACAGCAGAACCTACAATCGCATCATCAGCAACCGCATCATACGTGCTCATGATTCCGTTATAATCTGCATTGTTTGGATGCGCCAAAGTTGCAAAAGCATTGTTGCCAAATCCGTTGATCGTATTAAACAAACCTGTGGTTCCTGTGTAAACCGATTGTGGCACATAAGTTTGATATTGTCCGGCATCCCAACCCAATAAGTTAGGAACACCGTACACCAAAACGTGACCGCCGCCTGAAATCACACCCCATTCCATACCGTACATCGCCAAAAAAGTTGATGTTGTGGCAGCCGTAGCTTGCGATCTTCCTAATGACCAATTGGCCAACGACATTCCGGCACTCACGTGGTTGTGCTCGCTAATGCCGAGGAAATCCATGCAATTGGCGGTATCTCCATAAGCGAAATCACCTGAAGGCAATCCGGTTCCGTCGCTGTATTCGCTATGCGAGTGGAAATTTCCAAAGTAATAATTCAATGGTGCAGCGATAGTTGTAGAACTTCCTGTTAATGGCGTTGTGGTTTTATACACCGGGCCAGCACTGCAATTCACATTATTCAAAGCAAAAACAGTAATATAATAAGTTGTTGATGGCGTTAATCCTGTAGCGGAAAAACTCGTTGCTGAACTACTACTCACTACTGTAGCATTTCCAAAAACATTGCCTGCGGTATAAGAAGTTCCGTTGGTTGGAGAAGCCGTTAATGATGCTGCTGTACTATAAACAACCAAATAAGCATTGGCAGTCGTTGCCGTAAATGAACCCGAAACAACATTGTGCGTCGGACTGTTAAACACCAAAGCGGTTGGTTGATTCGCAGGTGCTACACATGGCGGCGCTAAAGTCGTAGAACTGCCGCTCAAAGGAGAAGTCGTTTTATAAGCTGGGCCACCTGTGCAACCTACACTATTCAAAGAAAAAACATAAAAATAATAAGTCGTGCTCGAAGACAAACCCGTTGCATTAAAAGAGGTCGATGTTCCTCGGCTTAAAACCGTCGCGTTGCCAAATACATTGCCTATATTATAAACCGTTCCGTTGGTTGGAGAAGCCGTTAGTGACGATGATGTGCTATAAGCAACCAAATATTCATCGGCAGTTGTTGCGGTAAATGAACCTGATAAACTAGTACTCGTTGGACTTCCGAATGTAAGTCCGGTTGGGGAATTTGCCGGAGCTACACAAGCTGTCGACAAATGATAATTCAAACGATTGGCATCACTCGTTCCTGCAGTTTGTACCGTAGCAATTGTAGCGCTACTCCATTGCGCAGGCACATAGGTTGCGGAAGCCGAAGTAACTGCTGTGCTTCTGACATAACTGATATCAGTCGCATTGATTCCAGTACCAAAAGCATCAAGGATATTGCTACTCGCATCGAGCAAAGCCACACCATCATTACCGTTAAAATTGATTACTGCATTACTGGTCATCGCTGCGCTTGCGGCAGTTAGGTATGGAATTTCAGTACCATTTCCTGTATTGCCTATTAGAACCGTGCCGTAAGCCGGAATCGTAACGGTTAGATTGACCGTATTGGTTGGCGCGCCCGTTAAAGCGATATTGCCCGTGCTGCCGGTAACAGCCCACAGCCCAAGTTTGAGTTGCGGCGAAGCGGTGTTGATGGCGGCATTGGTGGTGTTGGTGAGTTCGACCCACTTGTTGGTGCCCGCGCCTTCGTAATATTGTGAGATGATAATTTGTGAAAATGCAGTCTGACCTGTGAATAAAACCAAGCTAAGAATAATAGCCCGTTTTAAGAAAAGTAATGGGTTTTTCATAATGACAACGTTTTGATTTTGTCAAATATATACATTTTTGTATGTCCCGTTAAACATTTCTTAAAAAGTTAATGATATCGTTATGAACATATCGATTTGTTAGGGATTTTTTTACGAAAAGGAGATGTTGGGGTAATGTTGTTACGTTCACGAGATAGTTTTCTTAAAAATTACATTCCTAAAAACTACTATCAATATACAAGGGTATGTATTCGATGACTTAATTTACACTTGGTTAATAACCCACTCAAAACAAATAAAAAACTTTACCCACTTTCTCAAAAACTTTGCGAACTTTGCAGCAAAATCGATACATATGAAAATAATTGTACCTATGGCCGGACGCGGCTCAAGACTAAGACCACATACACTCACCGTTCCCAAACCTTTAATTCCGATTGCGGGAAAACCTATCGTACACCGATTGGTAGAAGACATCGCAGGTGTAATTAACCAAGACATCGAAGAAATTGCTTTCATCATCCATAAAGATTTTGGTACGACAGTCGAAAAAGACTTGATTGCCATCGCAGAAAAACTAGGCTCCAAAGGAACTATATATTACCAAAACGAAGCTTTAGGAACCGCTCACGCCATCATGTGCGCCAAAGAATCTATGACCGGACCGATTGTCGTGGCGTATGCAGACACTTTGTTCCGCGCAGATTTTACATTAGACACTTCTGCCGACAGTGTGATTTGGGTGAAACAAGTTGAAGACCCAAGTGCGTTTGGTGTAGTTCAATTGAATGACAACAACCAAATCGTAGATTTCGTTGAAAAACCTAAAAATTTCGTTTCTGATTTGGCGATTATCGGTATTTATTATTTCAAGTCGGGAGAAACTTTACGCGCTGAATTGCAATATTTATTAGATAATAATGTTGTTAAAGGTGGCGAATACCAACTCACCGACGGTCTTGAAAATATGAAAGTCAAAGGTTTTAAATTCGTTCCCGGAAAAGTGGATGAATGGATGGATTGCGGCAACAAAAACGTCACCGTAGAAACCAATTCAAGAATGTTAGATTTCTTGCATCAAGATGGTGAAAACTTAGTGCATCCGTCTGTAACTATCGAACATTCAACGATTATTCCGCCTTGCTTTATTGGTGAAGATGTGATTTTAATCAATGCTACAGTAGGCCCGAATGTTTCACTTGGCAAAGCTTGTCATGTAAGCGATACGGAAATTAAAAACAGTTTGGTTCAAAACCATTCGCACATCAAAAATGCCAAACTCGACAATGCGATGATTGGAAGTCACGCAAGTTTCGATGGGAATTTCACTAGCATTAGTATTGGTGATTACTCGGTTTTGGAATAATTAACCGCAAAGTACGCAAAGATAAATCGCAAGGTTCGCGAAGAAAATATTTAGAGTGAGAAAAATAATTTTGATATTTCTTTTGATTGGAATGCTATTTCCAAATTTCGTTCTGGCGCAAACCGAACCGGATGCGATTGGTTTGGCTGATGATGCATTTCAAAATGCTTTCTACGAATCGCTGTTGGAAAAAGGCATCGAAAATTACGACAAAGCCATCACGGCATTGGAGAAATGTAAAAAACTACAACCCGACAACGCCGTTGTATATTTCGAAATGGGCAAAAGTTACCTGCCACAAAAAAAATACAAAGACGCTTACGATTCTTTCGAAAAAGCCACGCAAATCGACCCAAAAAACATGTGGTTTTGGGTGGGCATGTATGATGTTTGTTATGAAACCAAAGATTACACTCAAGCCATTGTGATTGTCAATAAACTCATTGAATTTAAAAAAGAATACAAAGAAGATTTGACGTCGCTGTATATGAATACACAGCAATTCGACAAGGCTTTAGATTTGATTAATCAATTGAATTCGACAGTTGGTAAAACAGAATTGCGCGAGAATTATAAGCGACAAATCCTTAGTGTTGCCAAATACCAAACTTCGGAAAAAGACAATTTGATCGATCAGATTAAGAAATATCCCAAAGAAGAATCGAATTATATTGCTTTGATTTTCTTGTATTCCGAAAGCAATCAAGAAGAAAAAGCGATGGAAGTGGCCAAGCAATTGGAAACCGAAATTCCAACTTCGGATTGGGCGCAAGTAAGTTTGTTTAAATTTCATTTGAATAACAACGACGGAAAAAACGCGGTCATTGCGATGAATAAAGCACTCGAAAGCCGTAAGATTGATGACAAAATCAAACACCGCATGCTCAACGAATTTCTGATTTTCGTCAAAGACAAACCCGAATTCGATAAAGATTTAGAAAAAGCGATTTCGTATTTCGACAATGATAAAGACGTTCAGGTAGCGAAAGAAATTGGCAAATTCTATCACAATAAAAAAGATTGGGATCACGCGATTCAGTATTACGAAATGCACCTCAAAAGCCATTCAGACGATATAGAAACCGAATTGTTATTGCTGCAAGTGTATACGGAAAAGCAACAATTTGACGTTGTATCCAAAAAAGCCACTGCGTTTATCGACTTATATCCGTCGCAACCGCAGTTGTATTATTATGTTGGATTGGCGAACAATCAGCTCAAGAATTTCAAAAAAGCCAAAGAATTTCTAGAAATGGGCATGGATTATTTGGTTGATGATGTTGCTTTGGAAATCAATTACAACATTCAATTGGGTGAAGCTTCAGCGGGTTTGGGCGACGTCAAAAAGAAAGAAAGTTATTTTTTGAAAGCCGATAAATTATTAAAAGAAAAAAAATAATGCGCCAATACCGATTTGCTTTTTTTATATTTTTTATAAGTCCATTGACGATTGTTTCTTGCAAATCGAAAGCGGTTCTTCTGTCGGAAGGAAAGGCCAAAGATTTGATTACAGCCGACACGATTATCAAGAAGCATTATCAAAATAAAAAAGATTTTACGACGCTTTATATCAAATCGAGTGCGCATTATGAAGATCCGAATCAAAGTCAAAATGTCACCGCTGAAATCAAAATCAAGAAAGACGAAATCATTTTAATCAGCATTCGTTTCCTCGGAATTACGATGGCCAAAGCATTGATTACGCCGAATGAAGTGAAGTATTATGAAAAAATCAACGGCAATTATTTTGAAGGAGATTATTCGTTATTGAGTCGATGGTTGGGTACTGATTTGGATTTCAATAAAGTGCAAAATTTGCTCATCGGACAAGCACTTGACGATTTGCACAAAGGAAGTTTTACAACATCGATTGAAGATACGTTATACAAACTCGAAGACAATAGCGATGCAAGTACTTCGAAGTCGTATTATTTCGAATCGGGGAAATTTTTAATCAAAAAACAGCAAGTCACGCAAAGTGAAAAAGAACGCACGGTGCAAATTGTTTATCCGAATTTTGGCAATTACAATCAAATGGCGTTGCCGACGAAAATTGTGATTGATGCGATGCAGAAGAAAGGAAAAGTCAATATTGAAATCGATTATAATTCCGTTACCTTCGATGAAGAACTTTCTTTCCCGTATAGCGTTCCTGAAGGATACGAAAGAATTTTTATTAATTAGCCTTGCCTAAATTGAATACTATGTCAAAACGCATTCTAAGTCTTTTATTGGTATTGACGACTTCCTTTTTGTGGAGCCAACCGACCAGTCAACAAGAAAAACTTGAGCAACGTAAAGCGCAAATCTTAAGAGAAATTCAGGAGAAGCAAAACCAACTCGAAAGCGTGCAATCGAAAGAAAAAACGGTGGTCAAAGCGCTTCAAATTCAAACTGAAAAAATTCAGCTCAAACAAAAGTTAATCAACACCACAGAAAAGCAAACCAAGTTGTTGAGTAACGATATGTATATCAATCAAATCAACATCAACCGCCTCAAAAATGAATTGGTGACACTCAAAGAAGATTATGCTGAGATGATTTTGAAGTCATACAAAAGTCGGTCTGAGCAGAGTCGAGCGATGTTTTTATTGTCGTCGCAGAATTTCCTTCAAGCCTACAAACGCGCGCAATACATGAAGCAATACGCGAGTTACCGAAAAACGCAAGGTGAAGAAATTCAAGTAAAATCAAATGAACTCGAAAATTTCAATCAGAAAATCGGCGTTCAAAAAACCCAAAAGCAAAAGCTCATTGAAGAAAATGAAAAAGAGCGAATGACTTTAGAAAAAGAAAAACTCGTGCAACAAGAGTTGGCACAATCGATTAAAAAAGACAAAAAACAAATCGTTGCCGAGATTAAGAAAAAGCAACAGGAAACACGCAACATCGACAATCAGATTCAAAAATTATTGAAAGCTGCGATTGCTGCTGCTAATAAAAAAACCGCTTCTGCTGTGGCTAAAGCAAATCCTAAAACGACAACCGCCGCTGAAACCAAAGCAACAGAAACTTCGACCAAAATCGTGTTGACATCCGAAGGGCAATTAATCGCCAATAATTTCAGAGCCAATAAAGGAAAATTACCTTGGCCTGTGGAGAAAGGATTTGTTTCGTTGGGTTACGGCGATCAACCGCATCCGATATATAAAACCTTGATTGTGCACAACAGCGGCGTTGAAATCACGACCGATCAAGGTGCTAGTGCTAGAGCTGTTTTTGGCGGTGAAGTCATTAGTGTTATGGTGTTATCGCCTGTAAATAAAGCCGTGATGATTCAACATGGTGATTATTTTACTGTTTATCAAAACCTCAGCAGCGTGAGTGTGAGTAAAGGCGACAAAGTTTCGATTAAACAAAATATAGGTCGCATCAGAACCAATGGTGATTCGGGAAAAACGGTGTTGAAGTTTACGATTTCACAAAACACAACCTACAACAATCCATCGACGTGGTTGTTTAATATGTAATTCATTATGAAAAAAATTTTACTTGTTTTTGTTTGTATTCTACAATACTCTGTGACTTTTTCACAAGCATTAAACGGCCCCGAAAGTATCGAATGGGACGAAGCCAATACGCGTTGGCTCATTGGAAATAAAGGAAACGGAACCATTCTCGCTAGAAGCGAAAGCGGCACTTTGAGCAATTTTGTGACCGCTATTCCTTCTGGGCCATATGGCATTGAGATTCTAGGCGATGTTTTATATTCGTGTGAAGGCGGATTCATCCGAGGTTATAATTTGACTTCGGGTAGCATTGTTTTTACGCTCAATCTGAACGCGACTTTTTTGAATGGAATTACATCTGACGGCAGTAACTTTTTATACGCAACAGACTTCACAGCGAAGAAGATTTTTAAAATCGATGTCAATGCACTTTCGTTTACAACAATCGCTTCGGGACTTGCCAAAACCCCTAACGGAATTATATATGACGGTGAAAACAATCGCTGTGTGTATGTGACTTGGGGAACCAATGCGCCAATCATGGCTATCAATTTAACGACCAATGCGACTTCAACGGTATTAGCAACAACGCTTAGCAATTGCGATGGTATTACAAGAGACAGCTGTGGGAATTATTATGTTTCTTCGTGGGGAAATAATCGACTTAATAAATTTGATGCTTCGTTAACCGGAACGCATACCGTGCTTCCAACAGTGTTAAGCAGTCCTGCGGATTTGGATTGTAAGTTTGGTGCAACGAATGATATTATTGGCAATACCAATGCAAACAATACCATCACACTAACCTCGATTGATCTTCCGATTGCGGTCATTGTTTATGGCAATGTTACTTTGACTACGACTACCACTTTTCAATCGTATCAATGGTATTTGGAAGGTGTATTAATCGATGGTGCAACAGAACAAACTTATGTACCAACAATACAAGGTGATTATTATTGCGTTGTTACTCAAAATAATTGTTCCGCACAATCTAATGTTATTACGGCTCCGTTCTTAAGCAACGGTTCGTTTGAGTCATCAAAAAATGAAATCCAATTGTATCCGAATCCAAGTAGCGATATAATTACTGTTTCTTTTAATGGGAATTTTGATGGGAATTACACCGTCATAAATTCATTAGGACAAATCGTTTTAACAGGAAAAGGAAATACGGCAACCGAAAAGTCATTGAAGATTTCGGTTTCAAATTTAAAAACCGGTCATTATATTTTGCAAATGAAGATTGATGGCGTGATGCAGAATATCAAGTTTTTGAAGAATTAATTTTCTCGCAAAAACGCAGAGCCGCCAAGTATTCAATTGATTTTTTTCTTTGCGCCTTCGGTCTTTGCGAGCCATTTTTTACTCAAACAAAGCTTTCAATTCAGTCGCTTCACTAGGTTTCATTTTTCCCGCCAACACCAAACTCAATTGTTTTCTTCGCAAGGCAGCTTCGAAACGTTCGTGCTCTAATTCCGTTTCCGGAACTACTGGCGGAACTTCAACCGGTCTTCCCATATCATCAACGGCAACAAACGTATAAATTGCTTCATTGGCTTTGCTTCTAATTCCTGATTCGCGGTCTTCTACCCAAACATCAAGAAAAATTTCCATCGAACTTTTGAAACTTCTCGACACTTTGGCTTCCACAGTCACAACACTTCCCAAAGGAATGGCCCTATTAAAAGCGACGTGATTCACAGAAGCTGTTACAGTAATTCTTCGAGAATGTCTTCTGGCAGCAATACTTGCGGCTCGGTCCATTCGTGCTAACAATTCACCACCAAAAAGATTGTTCAATGGATTGGTTTCACTCGGCAAAACCAAATCAGTCAAGATGGTTAATGATTCTGAAGGATGTTTCGGATGCATGTTTTTTTTTTGCAAAGATAATCACAAGACATAAAAAATCCCGTGCGTTACGGGATATATTTTAAAGTGCTTTTACAAGCAACCAAGCGTCGGGGTTGGTTTCATGAATTTTAGTCATGGCTTCCTGTGCTTCAGCATTTGTGGCATAACTGCCGTATAAAACCGGAAACAATCCGTGTTTGTTGGGCGCTATGCGACGTGCTTTAAATCCTGATTTTAATAAGTCGTTGTATACGTTTTGGGCGTTTTCTTCATTTCTGAAAGCGCCGGCCACAATATGATACGATAGTTTTTCTGAGGTAACGGTAAGCGTTACTGTAGGCAGTGTATTATCGATTAAGAATGTAGCTTCCTGAATTTTATTTTGTACTTGTTTTTGCACCGCCGTTTCAACCAATAAAGTTTCTTGATCGATATGGTCTTGATACAATTTAAAGCCTATAGAACCTGTTGCGGACAATGCCAAAACAATAATCGCTGCGTATTTTAAATAACTGCGCTTTTTTCTAACTTCGGGCTCAAAAGCTATAGTTTCTTTTTCTTCAACAGCAACTTCTTCAACGAATTCTTCTTTGTAGAAAGTTTCCGCTTCTTGTTTGTATTGCTCTCTTTTTATCGCCGGCGAAACAAACGAATTCAATCCGAATGATTCTTTGAGATAATTGATATTTTCCGATGGTGTAAACACTAAGTTCTTTTCGGAGTTTAATGAAAGTTCCCCAATGTTTTTTAAAGTAAATTTCTCGTTTACCTGAAGAATCGAATTCCAAATCACTACTTCACTTTCTATCGAAGCAACAGCATTTTCGTAGGTAGATTTTTCAATCTGAGCAATATGATTCGCGAGCAATCCATCATTGTTTTTCAAATGCGAATTGAATGAAATGACTTTTTTCGGTGGGTAAAACGAATTGGTGTTTTCATGCAAATGTGCCGATTGTATTTCGGTTAAAAACGCTCCGAAACCAGGAACGGTTACACATTGATGGCGGTATAAAAGCTGTGAAATATAATGCTCGATTTTCATAGCAACAAAGTTATACAATCGCAAATAGTGGCAAAATTTTATTCACAATTTTTATTAACATATGCGATAAATTTTATACTTTTCAGTTTCAAACAGTTACTATGCGCCACGAAGATTTATTTTATGTATTAGCCTTGCTAAAAGTAGAAGGTGTGGGCGATATCGTCGCCAAAAAATTACTGACACACTTCGAAGAACCCGCTTTGATTTTTAAAACAAAAGCTTCTCGATTGACCGCCATTGATGGCATTGGAAACTTTTTATTGCAAAAACTCAAAGATAAAACCATTTTTCAAAAAGCCGAAGCCGAACTGCTTTTTATTGAAAAAAACGCCATCGATGTTTCTTATTTCTTAGATGAAAATTATCCCGATCGCCTCAAACATTGCGTCGATGGGCCGGTGTTGCTTTTCTCATCGGGCAACATTCATTTAAAGAACAGAAAAATCATCAGCATCGTCGGAACGCGACAAATCACTTCTTACGGAATGGATTTTTGCAAAAACCTCATCACAGATTTAGCACCGTTAAATCCTGTAATCGTGAGTGGTTTTGCTTACGGTGTCGACATTGTTGCGCATCAAGCAGCGCTAGAAAATCAATTGCAAACGGTTGGTGTTTTAGCGCATGGGTTGAATCAGATCTATCCCAAAACACATAAAAAATACGTTCACAAAATAGCAGAAAACGGAGGGTTTTTGACAGAATTTTGGAGTACATCAAGTCCCGAAAGAGAAAATTTCATTCGAAGAAATCGCATCGTAGCCGGAATTTCTGAAGCGACCATTGTCATTGAATCTGCCGACAAAGGCGGTTCGTTAATCACTGCAAACGTAGCCAACGATTACAACCGCGATGTTTTTGCTGTGCCGGGTAGGGCTTCCGATAAATACAGTCAAGGTTGCAACAATTTAATCAAAACCCAAAAAGCACAATTGCTCACGAGCGCTGCCGATTTGATTTATCATTTGAATTGGGATTTGGAAACAAAATCGAAACCCATACAAAAACAATTGTTCGTTACCCTTGATGATGATGAACAAAAAGTATATGATTTCCTTTTAAAAAACGGCAAAGAAATGCTCGACTACATTGCACTCGAATGCGATTTTCCGATATTCAGAATTTCAGGAATTTTATTGAATATGGAACTCAAAGGTGTCATTCGACCATTGCCGGGAAAATACTTTGAGGCCATTTAATATTAGCCCCGAAATCCTAATTTCTCTCGAACTCGACTCAAAACACCATTTGCAATAGCTTGTGCTTTTGTTGCGCCTTTGAGCAAAGCTTCTTCTATTTCGGGTAAATTATTCATGTAATGGTTGTATGTTTCGCGCTCGGTTTTGAATTTTTCCACAATCAATTCAAACAAAGCTTGTTTCGCATGACCATAACCATAATCACGATTGACATTCAAATAATTTTGAGCCATCTTTTTGATTTGCTCTTCGTTGGCAAGCAATTTATAAATCGCAAAAATTTTACACGTTTCCGTATTTTTAGGTTCTTCCAAAGGCGTACTGTCAGTTTCGATAGACATCACTTGTTTGCGCAACGCTTTATCATCTAAAAAAATATTGATGATGTTGTTGGCTGATTTGCTCATTTTTCCGCCATTGGTTCCAGGAACCAACATCTTCTGTTGATCAATTTTAGCTTCTGGCAACACAAAAGTTTCTCCCATTTGATAATTGAATCGAGAGGCCACATCACGAGCAAATTCAATATGTTGCAATTGGTCTTTCCCGACTGGAACAAATTCTGCATCATACAGTAAAATATCAGCCGCCATGAGCATTGGATACACAAATATACCCGCATTAACATCACTTAACCGATCGGCTTTGTCTTTGAAAGAATGCGCCAATGTTAAACGCTGATAAGGAAAAAAACAAGTCAAATACCAAGCTAATTCGGCTGTTTGTGTCACATCAGATTGTCGGTAGAAAATAACCCTGTCGATATTTAACCCACAGGCTAACCAAGCAGCAGCAGTACTGTAGGTGTTGTTGCACAGTAGATCTCCGTCTTTAATTTGAGTAATCGAATGTAAATCGGCTATAAAAAGAAACGACTCGTTTTTAGGATCATTCGACAATTCAATCGCCGGAATAATCGCTCCGAGTAAATTTCCTAAATGCGGCGTTCCTGTACTTTGAATGCCTGTAAGTATTTTGGACATGTCTAACTAAATTTTGGTAAAGGTAAATGATTTGATAAAAATAAGGATTGAATTCTTACTTTTGAGGGAATGAAAATATTTAAAATTATTTTTTGGACGCTTTGGCGCATCTGGTTCTACATAATGATGGGAGTTCCAATTATCATTATGTTTCCTTTTCTGTTGGTTTCGATTCTTAAAGAAACTTGGTATCCGTATTTTTTTGTGATGGCGCGGATTTGGGCCAAATTTATTCTGTTTGCTTCAGGTTTTTATTATAAAGTGGATTCGGAGTACGAAATCGAAATGAACAAAAGCTATATGTTCGTCGCCAACCACACATCGATGACCGACATTATGTTGACGCTTGCCGTGGTTCGAAATCCGTTTGTTTTTGTCGGAAAAAAAGAATTGGCCAAGATTCCGTTGTTTGGATTTTTCTACAAACGCACTTGCATTTTAGTCGATAGAAACAGCACAAGAAGTCGCATGGAAGTTTTCAACAGAGCCGAAAAACGATTGAATCAAGGCATGAGCATTTGTATTTTTCCCGAAGGCGGCGTTCCGAATAACGAATCGATTTTACTCGATGAATTCAAAGACGGGGCTTTCCGCTTAGCGATTGAACATCAAATTCCGATTGTGCCGTTGACATTCATGGATAACAAAAAAAGATTCTCTTATACTTTTTTTAGTGGTGGCCCAGGTTTGATGCGGGTTGTCATTCACCAACTTATTCCTACCATTGGCAAAACCATTGAAAACAAAAAAGACATCAAGCAAGTAAAAGAACAAGTCAGAAGTGTCATTCACAACCAACTTTTAAAAGCATAAAAAAACCCGAACGAATCGGGTTTAATATAACACGGATTTTACAGATTATCACGGATTTAATCTGTGCTAATCCGTGAAATCCGTATTAACTTTTTTAAGCTTCTTTTTCTTTAATAAAAGCTTTAATCTTTTGTTCAATTTCATCAGCCAATTCCGGGTTGTCTTTGATCAATACTTTAACAGCATCGCGGCCTTGACCTAATTTGGTTTCTCCATAACTGAACCATGAACCCGCTTTTTTGATGATTTCAAATTCAACCGCCAAGTCTAAAATCTCTCCGGTTTTGGAAACACCTTCTCCATACATAATATCAAATTCTGCAGTTTTGAATGGTGGTGCTACTTTGTTTTTCACGACTTTCACTTTGGTTCTGTTTCCAATCACATTATCGCCATCTTTGATTTGTGACGAACGACGAATATCCAAACGGATTGATGCGTAGAATTTTAATGCATTTCCACCGGTTGTAGTTTCAGGATTTCCGAACATTACGCCAATTTTTTCTCTCAATTGGTTGATGAAGAAAACCGTACAATTGGTTTTGCTGATGGTTCCTGTTAGTTTTCTCAACGCTTGCGACATCAAACGCGCGTGTAATCCCATTTTCGAATCACCCATTTCGCCTTCAATTTCACTTTTCGGAGTTAATGCCGCCACTGAGTCGATGACAACAATATCAATCGCACCGGAACGAATTAAGTTTTCGGTGATTTCTAAAGCTTGTTCACCGTTATCAGGTTGCGAGATGATTAAATTTTCTACATCAACGCCTAATTTTTCTGCGTAATTTCTGTCGAAAGCATGTTCAGCATCGATAAAAGCAGCAATGCCCCCAGCTTTTTGAGCTTCAGCAATGGCGTGTAATGTCAAAGTGGTTTTACCAGAAGATTCTGGTCCGTAGATTTCAATGATTCTTCCTTTTGGATAACCGTTGACGCCTAACGCCAAATCTAAACCTAATGATCCTGAAGAAATGGTTTCTACTTCTTCAACGGCTTTGTCGCCCATTTTCATTACGGTTCCTTTTCCGTAGGTTTTGTCGAGTTTGTCGAGTGTAAGTTGTAATGCTTTTAATTTCGATTCTTTTTCTGAACTCATCTTTTCCTTCATTTATATTGCACTTATTTTTCGTAAAAATAGTTCTTTTTTCCCAAGTGACAAGAGCAGATTTTAGGGATTATTAAAATGTTATGAGCATTATTATTTTGGTGAAATAGACTCAATTAATTGTTGTCATTTTTCAATATTGCCGCCCATTTTTTAAACTTTTCGATGTCTTTCAAATGGAAGAAAGTTTGCGCCATATCAAGCGCGATGTCTCTTTTTTGGATTTCATTATCACAAAGCGACAGGCCTTTTTCATATGCTTTTTCGGCATCTTCAATCTTTTCAATTTTCAAAAGTGCGTAGCCCAATTCGCGGTACAACATATAATTATAATCATCATATTGTAAAGCCAAATTTAAAACCGCTATTGCTTTTTCATAGTCGGCAATTGCATTGAAAGCAAACGACAATTCGAAAGCCAAATTTTTAGTTTTAGGTTTTTTGGCAAATGCCTTTTTTAAAAAAGGAATCGCCAAATCGCTTTTGCCGACAGCGTTATATTGATAGCCAATAAGCACTAAGTCATCGGTTGATTTTTCTATTGAATCAAACACTTTCAACCATTGTGGCTTTTCCGGTAAATGCATTTTTTCGATGTCATTCGCACTAAGCAAATAAACCAAAGGCGTCATTTTATCTAAAGTGGTTTTTATAATGTTTGCGGTGGTTGAATTTACAATCCATTCCTTATTATTTATTGTGATTGTATTTTCACAAAACAATGTAAAACCCATAATTTCATCCAAATAAACATAACCTAATAAGTAAGTACTATCCGTTGCTTTTTCGGGCAAAACAACCCAATGGTCTACGGCGTTAAAATAATCTGTATCGAAAATAATATTGGGTTGTTTGCAATTTTGCCCTAAAATAAAAGTCGAATAAAAAAAAAGTGTCGATAGTATAAAAAGTTTTTTTGGCATAAATTCATCTGAATGATTTGTTATTCTATATCAAACCTAAAGATTAAAAAAACAAGGCTTCTGTAGATTTTCTAGAGGATTTGTTAATTTTTAATTTTTTGCGGTTTAATGGATTGAATTCAAAGGCATTTCAAACTTAAAAACACAAAAAAAATGCTTACTTTTGGCAAAATTTTTTTGAATGGAAAAAATCATATCATATCCAATATCCGCGGTAGCTATGCTGTTGTTTTTATTGTTGTTGGTTATTTTTCATCCGATTCAATGGATTTGCTTTAATGTTTTCGGATACCAAGCGCATAAAAAAAGTGTCGATTATTTGAATGTCTGTTTGCTTCGAATGGCGCATATTTTAGGCACCACATACAAAATAGAAAATCGAGAAGTTATTCCCGAAAATGTGCCTTTAATTATGGTCGCCAACCATCAAAGTTTGTATGACATCATTGGCATCATTTGGTTTTTGAGAAAATTTCATCCAAAATTTGTCAGCAAAAAAGAATTGTCGAAAGGCATTCCGAGTATTTCATATAATTTACGTCATGGCGGTTCGGCGCTCATCGACAGAAAAGATCCAAAACAAGCATTGCCGGCAATTAAACAAATGGCAGAATATATCGAATTGCACCATCGTACAGCCGTAATATTTCCCGAAGGAACACGAAGCAAAACCGGAAAACCAAAAGAGTTTGCGCATAGTGGATTGAAGATTTTATGCAAATATGCACCATCGGCTTTTGTGGTGCCGATCACGATCAATAATTCATGGAAATTTGTTAAGTTTGGCTTTTTTCCTTTTGGTTTGGGAAATCGCCTTACCTTTACCGTTCATAAGCCAATGGCAGTCAAAGATTTCTCGTTTGATGAATTGATGGCGAAAACAGAAGCAACAATAGTAAATTCAATAATATAAATAAAGATTCGGTACTTGGATGTTATCCCAATCCTCAATCTAAAATCCTATTTAATAATGTCTATAAAGAATATTCGTCTAGAAGTCATGCAGTTTCTAGAAAACAAAGTTGATGGTTTCATGGATCAATACCTGATTCCGGTAGAAAAAATATGGCAACCATCGGACTTTTTACCCAATTCTGAAAGCGATACTTTTTTTGAAGAAGTCAAAGAATTGCGCGAATTGGCGAAAGATTTACCCTACGATTTTTGGGTAGCGATGGTCGGCGATACGATTACCGAAGAAGCTTTACCAACCTATGAATCTTGGTTGATGGATGTGGAAGGCGTTGATAATGTAGAAAGAAATGCTTGGTCGAAATGGGTGCGTCAATGGACTGGTGAAGAAAACCGTCACGGTGATGTGCTTAATAAATATTTGTATTTATCGGGGCGTGTCAATATGCGTGAAGTTGAAATGACGACACAACATCTAATTTCTGACGGATTCGATATCGGAACCGGACGTGATCCTTACAAAAATTTCGTCTACACTTCATTTCAGGAGTTGGCAACTTACATTTCACACAACCGCGTTTCGCAATTGGCAAAAAGTTACGGCGATAACAAATTATCGAAAATGTGCAAAATGATTGCAGGCGATGAAATGCGCCACCATCATGCCTATAGCGAGTTTGTGACTCAGATTTTTAAAGTCGACCCAAGTGAAATGATGCTTGCTTTCAATCACATGATGCGCAACAAAATCACAATGCCTGCCGGATTTTTGAGAGAATCTGGAGAAAAAATCAGTTCTGCTTTTGAACAATTCTCCAATTCAGCGCAACGTATCGGCGTTTATACCGCCAATGATTATGTTGATATCATGCAAAAGCTAATTGAGCGTTGGGAAGTAGATAAGCTTTCTGGTCTGACAGATGAAGCGGAAAAAGCAAGAGATTATCTAATGAAACTTCCGGCAAGAATGGCAAAAGTTTCTGAAAGATTAGTCATTCCTGCTGAGTCAACAATCTTCAAATGGGTTGAACCCGCTTTGATTAGATAATAGAAAAAA
>NZ_JANOBI010000014.1:0-19375 GCF_031411595.1 Flavobacterium sp.
CAAAGACGCAAAGGCGCAAAATAAAAGTATTTTCTTATTTGTTTTTCTTTGATTGCATTTTTGCTTTCTGCATTTCGAGTTCTTTTCTCGATTGCTCGAGTTGTCTTCGTGCATCTTCCATTTCGCGTTTGGCATCTTGCATTTCTCTTTTGGCATTTTCCAGTTCGCGTTTGGCATCTTCCATTTCAGGTTTTCTTCTTTCGATGTCTCTCCGCGCACGCTCCATTTGTGGTCGCATTTTTTCAATTTGGATTTTGGCTTTTTTCATTTGCTCTTGAACATTCTCATCTGCATCATCGGAATCAAAATGAAAATTAAAATCCATACCGGCCAATGCTTCATCTACAATTTTATCGACATCAATATCAATACTTTCGCCATTGACTGTCATCGATATTTTCCCGTTTTTATCCTTGATTTTTTTAATAATCACTTTTTGAACTTTATCCGCAGGCATCGGTGCTTCCGGTGCTTCTGGTGGTTCCGGTCCTTCCGGTCCTTCAACAGCTTCAGGTGTTTCAGGAGCTTCGGGAGCTTCAGCAAAATCGGAACTGATTTCTACTATTTGTTCAACATCGTTACTTTCTTCATTGTTGGCATTTCCCTTTTTGAAAATTCGAATTTGTTTTGCATTGCCAAACCCGATAGCACCGTCGTCATTCTTAAAGAAACGAATCGGTTTTATAGGCTCATCGCCACTAATTTGCGATGTTCCGCTGTGTCCGTCTTTGTCTTTATAAACGGCTTTAATCGAGACAATTTCACCGGCACTGTTTCTTTTTATTTTAGAAAATTTCAACGAAATACCTTCCGCTTTAAGGCGCTCTGATTCTTTCTTGAGTTCATCGTCGGTGGTATTTTTATCGATAACTACAGCCACATCTTTTAAAGGCAGCATGCTCGGACTATTCGGCGCTTGCTTTTCCTGCGCGATAACATTGACTTGAAAATACAACAGAAACCCAATTAAGATGGGAATGATCAAAGCATACTTCCAAGAGTTCCATTTTTTTGATTGATTTTTGTTTAACATAACGATTCGTTTTTTGATTAATGATTGATAAAAAGGATTGGTAATGGCTACACAATTCTCATGTGTAGTGACTTTTAATAAGGTGATTTGATAGGATTTTTTATCGGATATATTTTTCAAAGCTTCACTGTCGGCTATAAATTCTAAATTCTGCAACATCGCTTTTTTATAAAACCATACGACAGGATTGTACCAAAAAGCAATGCAAAACAACCGCGAAATCAGCACATCGATAGAATGCATTTGCTCACAATGCACTTTTTCATGTGCGAGAATATTGTTGAGTTCCGTTTCATTAAATAAAGTCGAATTGTAAACGATGTAATTAAAATAAGAGAAAGGCGCTACTTTTTCATCCACATCAATGTATTTAAAATCGGCTTGCTGCTGCACCGTTTTACCTTTCAAAATCAATTTTAAATGTCTAAAATCAAACAGAAATTGACACAAGAAAACCAACAATCCCAATGCATAAACCGCTGCCAAAACCCAATACCAATTGATTTCAAAACTTTGCGTTGGAGTAGTAGTCGCCATCGGTAAATTATTATTCCAAGCATATAATTTAGGACTGGCTTCCACCAAAACAATTTTTTCAAAAGTCACCAAAGGCAAAATCACTGAAGTCAACAAACCCAAAAGTAAAAACCATCGGTTGCTGCTAAAAAACGTTTCCTTGCGCAACAAAAAATAGTAAGCCAAGTAAAACATGACCATCAAACCACTCGATTTCAGCAAATAAAAAAACAGATTTTCCATAGTTTATTTTTTTGAGTTGTCGTTTTCAATCATCTCCAAAATCTCGCGCAATTCTTCTGCAGAAATCTTTTCTTCCTTCGCAAAAAGCGACACCATATTCTTATACGAACTATTAAAATACGTGTCAATCGCAGTATTCATAAAGCGTTTGCGATATTCTTCCTTACTCACAATTGGAAAATATTGATGTGTATTTCCAAAAGCATGGTGCGACACAAAACCCTTCTCTTCAAGGTTTCGAACAATCGTAGAAAGCGTATTGTAATGCGGTTGTTCTTCAGAAATTTCGGCCATTACTTCTTTCACAAAAGCCTTTTCAAGCTTCCATAAAATGTGCATAATTTCTTCTTCTTTGTTGGTCAATTTTTGCATATTTTCTTTCTTGATTTTATTTTCTTGGTTCTATTATTAGGGCGTTACCACAAGGGTCGGGCTATCCAATACAATCTTTTGTGCCGAACACCGTCACAAAAGGATTTCCATTACTATCCCTAACGCAATATGAAATACCGAACATCCACTGGATGTTCTCCTCTATATATCATATCTAACGCAAACCAAACGTACAACTATATTTTTAGTTACACAACTACAAAAATAGTTATTTAACTAAAATTTAAGAGCAATTGATAATTGATTTTTGTTTTACCGTCACATTATCAAAAAGTTATAAAAGTTATTTGTCTTTTTATGTAACTGCTGTCATTCAAATTAATCGGAAATTTCATTAAAAATTATGAAGCCTAAAAAAACCAACCAAGAAAATGATAGTAAATTGCCCAAATCGCAAGCGCATATTATACTTGAAATTGTAGAATATGTTCCTGATTCGATTGTATGCAAAACGATCATTAAGAATAAAAACGGAAAATTGTCTGTAACTTCTTTTGATGAAGGTGAAAAGTTTTGCGAAAAACTTTCAGAGTATGAGACCTACGTTCAAGTCATCGATGGGAATGCGGCAGTCACGATTGACAATAAAGATTTGATACTCCATTTAGGAGAAAGCATCATCATTCCGGTGAATACTTTGCATTGTTTTAAAGCCAACGAACAATTTAAAATGATTACAACAATTATTAAACAAAGCGCTTAGAGGAATTATTAATTATAATCCGGTTTGTCGTTCGCTATTGCAAAGTTCCTAGATTTTTTTGGATAAGTTCCATACGATTTGTCACTCGGATTCACAATCACCGATTTAATTGTGATTTCGTCGCCCAGCACAAAGCCTTTCAACACCATTTGAAAATCCAACAGATATTCGCCGCAGAAGTAATTGCCTTGCTCATCTTTTTCTATAATTCCGGTGTAAATTCCTTTCGACATTGTATTTTTGTTTATTGTTGCTGCAAAACTACGCAATTCATGGCTATCAAAACCTATAACAGAACCAATTTTCACCGCCATACTTTTTGCGTTTTTCAAAAAGTAGATTTAGAAACGATAGAAAACAAAAAACCGGATTATAAAAGCAAGTCGGGTAGTAGTTACTATTTTACAGATGACGGCGTTTATCGTTTGTCAAACCATTGGGGCAGAGCTGCGAATTGTAAATGGCGATTGGCCGGAATGAATGTATCGAATGCATCAAGAACTAAAGTTGGATTTGCCTTGTGGAATTCGTTTTACAGCGACAACGACTCCGAAAAACACTACTTTATTGCTGTCGATTATGAAACGAAAACTGTTCAATACCAACACAAAGACAGCACTGATTTCAAAGCAATATTCATGCTTCGAACTGCGAGTGAAACTACAAAAATCATCAAAGAAATTCGAAATTTATTCACAAACGACAGTTGGGCTAAGCATTTTGAAATGCCCATCGATGTTTTGAGGAACACTATTATCGAGCAACTGATTACGACCAATGAACCGTTGATTGAAATCAAAAGAAAGCTTCGGAATTCGTTATAAATTTTGTTCTTCTCGAACAAGTTTTTTGAGCCAAATGCAACATGCAACAGCAACGAGCCCGACGAATCCCATAAACACCCAATTGACTTGATAGCCAAAATGGCTGATGATGTTCATCCCAGTTTTAGAACTCGCAATGTGCGCCAAACTAAAACTCATCGTAAACAATGCCATATATTTTCCTTCTTGCCCTTTTGGAGATCGACTCATAGCAAACGAATTCGAAAACGGGAAAATAAACATTTCACCAAAGGTCATCAAGATGATGCTGACGATTAAAACGCCGGCCCAAATATTCAATAATAGCACAAAGAAACTCAGCGCCATCAAGGTCGAACCCCAAAATATGATTTGCAATTTGTTGATTTTTTTTCGTTCGAAAATGGTGACGATTGGCATTTCTAAAAAGAAGATTAGCAATCCGTTGAGCGTCATAATCAACCCGGTTTGAAACTCGGTCAATCTATATTGCTCGTGATGGTATAATGGTAATGTGGTGAAAATTTGAAAGAAAACCATGGCTGTGGCGAAAGACACAAAAAGGAAAATCCAGTAAATTTTGTCTTTGAAAACTGAAGCCACCGGTATTTTTTCTAAATGCGATTGCGTGGCATCCTTAGGTTTTTTCTTCTCTTTGACCAATAAGGCAAAAATTAGAATGGCGATAATACAAGTAGCACCATCAGCCCAAAACAAACCTTGATAACCGATGCCCATAATAATCAATCCGCCTAAAGCCGGTCCTGCAGCGAATCCTAAATTAACAGCCAATCGAACTAAAGTCAAAGCCCGTGTGCGATTCTCAGGTTTGGCATAAGCAGTTAGCGAAACGAACATCGCCGGTCGAAACATATCGGCTACACTCATGATCAAAAACATACCGATGCACAATCCCCAAAAGGATGTGATAAATTGCAATACAAAAAAGCACAAACCGCTGGTGAATAAACTAAAAACCATGATTTTATAAAACCCGATTTTGTCCGATAATTTCCCGCCAAGCCAAGAGCCTAACATCGAACCCAAACCGAAACAAACCATAATCCAACCAACCTCGTTATAAGTAAAGCCCAAATCTTCTTTTAAATATTTGGATAGAAATGGCAGTACCATCGTGCCAGCACGGTTGATAAAAGTAATGATGGCCAGAATCCAAACTTCTCTACGAAATCCTTTGAAGTTGTCGATATACCGTTGAAAAGCTGCTTTAACCATGTCGGTAAAGGTAAAAACTTTGTGACAATCAATGTTGGTCTTGCATTAACTTTTACGTTATTTTTGCATAAAAAATAACAATGAAAAAATATGCCTTATTATTCTTTATTTGTGTAAGCTTTTTTGGTTATGCGCAAGAAAAATGGACCGTTGCTGAGGCACAAGCAAGTCAAAAGAAACTTAATGAAGAATTTGCAAATCCTAGTGAAAGTCCATTGACGGAAAAAGACTTGAAATATTTTAAGAGTTTAGATTTCTATCCGATTTCAGATAAGTTTGTGATTGAAGCAAGATTCATAAAAACAGAAAATGAAAAGGCTTTCAAAATGAAAACGTCTACAAAACGACTTCCCGAATATAAAAAATATGGAGAATTGCATTTTATGATAGATGGCAAAAAACTCAAACTCAATGTCTATCAAGATATTGAATTAGCAAAAAAACCAGGCTTTGAAGATTACCTTTTTCTGCCTTTTTCAGATTTGAGTTGCGGCAAGGAAAGTTATATTGGCGGACGTTATATTGATATGCGATTTCCAAAATACGATACGGTTTTGATCGATTTTAATACTGCTTACAATCCGTATTGCGCTTACAATCACAAGTATTCTTGTCCTATTGTTCCGCTTGAAAATGATTTGAATGTTGCGATTTTAGCCGGCGTTAAAAAATTTCATGACTAATGAAATACATCAATTTACATACGCATCAATTTTCTGACCGACACGATATCTTCGAGGTTGTGAATCAATATCCGCACGAGTTTGATGTGGCGATTCCGCATTACTCTATAGGCGTTCATCCATGGCAAATTGTCGAAAGCAGATTGGAAAATGACTTGTCAGTTTTAGAATCTAAATTAAAATTTGAAAATTGTTTGGCTGTTGGTGAATGTGGTTTAGATAAACGTATAGAAATCCCATTAGCGTTACAAATAGAGGTTTTCGAAAAGCAATTGTTATTGGCTGAGCGGTATAAAAAACCCGTGATTTTGCATTGTGTAGCCGCTTTTCAAGAAGTTATGGAAATCAAGAATACCTTAAAAATTTCGGTTCCTATGATCATTCACGGCTTTTCTAAAAATATAGAAACGGCGAAACAATTGCTCGACAATGGTTTTTATTTATCATTTGGAAAGTATTTACTCAGAAATCCGGAACTCGAATCGGTATTCGAAACTATTCCCAACAATCGTTTTTTCCTTGAAACGGATACTGTTGAAGAAAGTATCCGCGACGTTTATAAATTGGCAGCGCAATATAAAAACATGGAAGTGGAAGCATTGAAAGACATGATTCATGAAAATTTCAATCAAGTATTCTCGAACCATCCAATAATCTAAAATCTACAATCTAAAATCTAAAATCAAAAAATGGCAGCATGGACCGAAAGAGCCGAACTTTTATTTAAAAAAGAAGGTTTAGAAAAATTAAAAAACGCGAATGTTCTAATCGTTGGAGTAGGCGGTGTAGGCTCATTTGCAGCCGAATTCATTGCGCGCGCCGGCGTTGGAAAAATGACGATTGTTGATGGCGATGTGGTTGATATTACAAACATCAACAGACAATTGCCTGCTTTGCATTCGACCGTTGGAATGCCTAAAATTGATGTTGTTGGCGATCGATTGATGGATATTAATCCTGAATTGCAACTCACCAGAATCAAGGAATTTTTGTCACCCGAACGTGCTTTCGAAATCGTCACACCGGAATATGATTATGTCATGGATTGCATCGACAGTCTGACACCAAAACTCAATTTAATCACAGCTGCCAAACGCAAAAGAGTCAAAATTATCAGCAGTATGGGCGCCGGTGGCAAGATGGAAGCGAGTAAGGTGAAAGTGGCCGACATCAGCAATACAATCAATTGTTTTATGGCCAAAGCGATGAAAAAGAAACTCAAAGCGGTCAAAATCGATAAACTCAAAGTGGTTTTTTCTTCTGAAATTCAAGATGAATCGAGTATGAAAATGACCGATGGTTCTAATTTCAAAAAATCATTTTACGGCACCAACAGTTATATGCCTGCGTTGTTTGGTTTGCATGCCGCCGAAGCAGTGATTCGACATTTACTTAAATCAGAATAAACCTTAGTAACTCAGTGCCTCAGAACCTTAGCACCTTATGATACAAACCGTAATTTTCGATATGGATGGCGTCATCGTCGATACAGAACCTGTTCATCATTATGCCTATATTGAGCATTTTAAGCAACTCAATATTGATGTTTCTCCCGAAATGTATGCTTCGTTTACAGGCAATTCTACTAAAAATATTTATGAACGATTGAAAGGAATTTATGATTTGAAGCAAGACGTTCAACATTTGGTGGAGACGAAGCGCAATCTTTTCAATGATGCTTTCGACTCTAAGGAAGATTTGTATTTGTTGGAAGGTGTTGAAACATTAATAAAGGATTTGCATCGCAATGGTATGCAATTGATATTGGCTTCTTCATCAGCGAAGGTAACAATTGATCGGATTTTTAATCGATTTGGTTTGCATCAATATTTTACGCATTTGGTTTCGGGAGAAGATTTTCCACAATCGAAACCACATCCTGCTATTTTTGAACATGCCGCTTTTTTATCGCAAACGCCAAGAGAAAATTGTATTGTGATTGAAGACAGCACCAATGGAATCAAAGCGGCCAATGCTGCCGGAATTTATTGTATTGGTTATAATAGTGTGCATTCGAAAATGCAAGATTTATCAACGGCAGATCAAGTAATTCAGCGTTTTGATGAATTGAATTTTGAAGTGATTCGCAATATTGGGGTTTAATTTACCGCTTCTTTATAAACCCGAAGACATCGTTCCCTTGCAAACTTATGATCTACAATAGGTTTTGGGTATGTTAACTCTTCCAATTCCGGAACCCATTTTTTGATGTATTGTAAATCCTTATCAAACTTCTTGACTTGCTCCGTTGGATTGAATATTCTGAAATACGGAGCAGCATCAACGCCACAGCCGGCAGCCCATTGCCAATTTCCGACATTGCTCGCTTGTTCGTAATCGAGCAGTTTTTGTGCAAAATAAGTTTCACCCCAACGCCAATCGATAAGCAAATGTTTGCATAAAAAGCTCGCTACAATCATACGCACGCGGTTGTGCATGTGACCGGTAGCGTTGAGTTCACGCATACCAGCATCTACAAACGGATAACCTGTTTTACCTTCGCACCAATGTTGAAAGTCAATTTCATTATTATTCCATTGAATAGCATCGTATTTTGGTCTGAAACTTTGATTGGTGGTTTGCGGATAATGCCAAAGAATTTGCATGAAAAATTCCCGCCAAATAAGTTCATTCCAAAAAGTTTCGTTTCTTTCTTGAGTGGCTTTGGCTATCATTTTTCGAATACTTACTGCGCCAAATCTAAGGTGTGCTCCGAGATATGATGTTTTATTCAACGCCGGAAAATTTCGTGTTGCCTCATAATTTTGAAGCAAATCTTTCGAAATATCAAAAGGTGTTACTTTAATTTTTGATGTTTCAAAACCAATATCATTTAAGTTTAAAAACGGATAAGCATGGTCACATACATTATTCAACAAATTTTCTGAAGGATAAAATTCCCATACTATTTTTTTGAAATTTTCTTTCCATTTTTTGGAATAAGGAGTATACACAACATAAGGCGAACCGTCGTCTTTGGTCACTTCACTTTTCTCAAAAATCACTTGATCTTTAAAGCTTTTAAATTCGATATTCTTCGATTGTAAAAATTCATAAACTGCTTTGTCGCGCTTTCTAGCATAAGGCTCGTAATCGCGGTTGGCGTAAAGGGTATCAATCGAATTTTCAGCTACTAACTTTTGGAAAATGGCTAAAGGTTCGCCATAAAAAACCGCCAATGACCTTCCATGAAGTTTCAACTGTGCATTAATTTTCGATAATAATTCATGAATGAAAGTCACACGAGCATCATCTTTAGAAAGCTGTTCTAAAATACTTTCATCAAAAATAAAAATGGGTAAAACCGATGCGTTATTTTTCAAAGCTTCAAAAAAACCGTTGTTATCTTCAATACGCAAATCGCGGCGAAACCAAAATAGAGTCATTTTTTTTAATTAAAAATTACGAATTTACTAGTAATGTCGACATGCCGCCATCAACATGCAAGACTTGACCTGAAATCCACGATGCTTTTTCACTGAGTAAAAATACGGCCATTTGCGCTACATCTTCGGGTTGACCAAAGCGTTTTAACGGATGTCTTTCTGCGGATTTCTCCTGTTTGACTTCATTGTTTAAAAACTTATCGGCGAGCGGCGTATCGGTTAATGAAGGCGCAATGACATTCACTCTAATCTTCGGAGCATACTCGGCAGCGAGTGCTTTTGCAAAACCTTCTACAGCACCTTTGGCAGCAGCAACACTCGTGTGAAAAGGCATTCCCATTGTGGCGGCTACACTGCTAAACAATACGATACTCGATTGATTGGAAGCTGTTAGTTGTGGTAAAATGGTTTGGATCACTTTTACGATATTCAAGAAATTGATTTGCAGATCACTTTCAAAAGTGTCTATTTTCAATCCTTTAAATGGTCTTAGGTTGATACTTCCGGGACAATATACCAAACCATCAATGACAGCGGGTAATTTTGAAACATCTAAAGTATCGGAATTGGCATCAAAAGGAATGTGGGTTACATTCAAATCGCTTAAATTTTCAGCAGTTCTCGACGCTACAAAAACGTTGTTGTTATTGTTTAATTCTTTGGCTATGGCTAGACCAATTCCGTAGGAACCGCCTATGAGGAGTATGTTTTTCATATCAGTTTAATTCACCAAAAAGGGCTATTAATTTCTTGTGACGGTAGTCAAAAATCTCATCTAGTTTGGGTTTAACAATGATCGGATGCATCAATTGCCCGATAATGCCCATTGGAATTTTATAATCGATGACGTCTTCCATTTCGACACCTCCTGGAATTTCTTTTAAAAAATGCTTGTGATGCCAAAACGAATAAGGTCCGAAACGTTGTTCATCTACAAAAAAATGACCTTCTTCAACATGAGTTATTTCAGTAACCCATTTGGTTTTAATGCCCAAAACCGGCGTTACTATGTATTGAATCACTTGACCTGCGAACATGGGTTTGTCTGCACCGGATTCAATAATAAATCCCATATAATCAGGTGTTATTATTTT
Source organism: Flavobacterium sp. (assembly GCF_031411595.1). Taxonomy (GTDB): domain Bacteria; phylum Bacteroidota; class Bacteroidia; order Flavobacteriales; family Flavobacteriaceae; genus Flavobacterium. The sequence continues at coordinate 10,091 of NZ_JANOBI010000014.1, forward strand.
TAAGTTTTTAGGATTTGATAGAAATTCCCATGCTTCTTGTATGGATATTGGCAAATTTTGTTTGCTGGATTTAGTGTAAATTTTCATCTGTATAATTTCATACAAAGGTATCAATTTTTGTTTAAAGATTGTGCAAAAAAATTAAACAAAAATTTTATTCAATTAAGTATTTCTTAACAGAATTTCAAACCCGAATTACTATTTTTGGATAAACTAAAACAACAATCCTATGAAAAAAATTATGTTAGTAGTGGCTATTGTATTCAGTACTTTGAATATTAATGCCCAAGTAAAAACTCCGGCTCCAAGTCCGAAATCAACTTTAGAACAAATGGTTGGTTTAACACAAGTTACTATTGAATATTCGCGTCCGAGTAAAAAAGGAAGAACCGTTTTTGGTGATTTGGTTCCTTACGGAAAATTATGGAGAACCGGTGCCAATGAAAACACCACAATTACTTTTTCTGACGACGTGGTGATTAATGGCCAGACTTTGAAAAAAGGAAAGTATGCCTTATATACGACTCCAAAAGTAGATATTTGGGAAGTAATTTTCTATTCTGATACTGACAATTGGGGAACTCCGGAAAATTGGGATGCTAAAAAAGTAGCGCTGACAACCAATGTTGATGCGCAAATGTTGACCAATAACGTCGAATCATTTACGATGGGAATCAACAATTTGGATAACAATTTTGCCAATTTAGAATTGTCATGGGAGAAAACATTTGTGACTTTAAAATTTGAAGTGCCAACACAAAAAACGGCGATGGCCAGTATTGATAAAGCCTTGGCAGGCCCAACATCTGGGGATTATTTTTCATCAGCACAATATTTCTATCAATCGAATGGTGATTTGAATAAAGCTTTAGAATATGTGAATAAAGCCATCGATATGAACAAAGACAAACCGTTTTGGTATACCAGACAGAAATCATTAATTCAGGCGAAATTGGGCGACAAGAAAGGTGCTATTGAAACTGCAAAAATATCTTTGGCTGCTGCAACGACAGCTAAAAATAATGATTATGTAAAAATGAATAACGACAGTATTGCTGAGTGGAGTAAGAAATAGTCAAGCTTAAGTTAAAAAAAAACCGTCCCGTTATTATAACGGGACGGTTTTTTTATGAAGTAATTTCACGTTTTTTTGGTAAAGTATATTGCAGGATAATCGAAAGCATTAAAGTCAACATGGCGCCAATAAAATTAAGCCAAAGGAAACTCACGATATCCAAATAATAAATATAAAATATCAACAATTGGCTGATCACTGCGCCCCAAAATATGGCTTTTGCTTGCACGAATTTGATGTAAAACCCAACGAGAAATATTCCCAAAACAGTTCCGTAAAATATAGAGCCGACAATATTCACAAGTTGAATTAAATTCTCGAAAAGTGTACCCACACAAGCAAATAAAATCGCGATGATTCCCCAAAGTAAAGTGAAAAATTTAGTAGCGTTGACAAAATGTTTTTCTGATTTTACTCCACTGACATTGCGTTTGTATATATCAATCGCAGTCGTCGAAGCCAAAGCGTTAATTCCCGAAGCCGTTGATGACATGGCGGCTGAAAGTATCACTGCGAGTAACAAACCAATCAACCCTTTCGGAAGATAATTCAAAATAAAATGAATGAAGACATAATCTTTGTCGTTGGTTTCGGCTTTACCATCCGCTTTTGTAATGACTTCGCGCGCCTGATCTCGCAAATCGTTTTCTTTATTTGAAATGGCTACCAATTCTTTTCTCAAAATCGGATTGTCATAATTCTGATTCAAATGGTCGATGTAAATCAGGTTGATTTCTTTTTTCTCTTCCGATAATTTGCTGAGTTTTTGTTCTAAAGTATGATATTCGTCTTTGTATTTTGAATGCTCAATAATCACTTTGTTGTTCGGATTGAAATTCAAAGGCACCGGATTGAATTGAAAAAAAACAAAAACCATCACGCCAATCAACAAGATGAAGAACTGCATCGGCACTTTCAAAAAACCATTCATAATCAATCCCATTTGACTTTCGCGAATAGATTTCCCCGACAAATAACGTCCAACTTGCGATTGATCTGTTCCGAAATAGGAGAGTGCCAAGAAAAATCCACCGGTGATTCCGCTCCAAAAAGTATAGCGCGTTTCGGGATCTATAGAAAAATCAACGATGTCCATTTTGTGATTGGCGCCTGCAATATGCAACGCATTACTAAAAGTCATATCGTTTGGCAGCAGATGCAGAATCAGAAAAAAGGTGATAAACATACCCGACATGATGACGAACATTTGCTGTTTTTGGGTGACATTTACGGCTTTGGTTCCGCCAGCGAAAGTGTATATAATCACTAAAACGCCAATGATAATATTCATCAGAGTCAAATTCCAACCCAACAATGCTGACAAAATAATCGCCGGTGCATAAATTGTCAAACCGGTTCCCAAGCCTCTTTGAATCAGAAATAAAATGGCGGCTAACGAACGTGTTTTCAAATCGAAACGTTGTTCCAAATATTCGTACGCTGTAAACACTTTGAGCCTGTGATAAATCGGAATAAAGGTTACACAAATCACCACCATCGCCAAAGGCAAACCGAAATAAAACTGCACGAATCCCATTCCGTCATGATATGCTTGACCCGGTGTTGATAGGAAAGTAATCGCACTGGCTTGGGTAGCCATGACTGAAAGCCCAACGACATACCAAGGCGTTTCGTTGTTTCCTAATATATAATCTTCCACATTTTTGCTGCCTTTGGTTTTCCATACGCCGTAAAAAACGATGAAAAGTAATGTGGCTGAAAGTACAATCCAATCTAACTGTTGCATGTTATGAAAATATAAGCATGATTAAACAAAAAAGCAGAATGTAGACTGCATTGGCAATCAATACCCAAGTGTAACTTTTTTTCCAGCTGGTACGTTTTTGGATCATGTTGTATTATTTTAATGAAATCATATTCGCCATCAATCGATATGCTCCAGAAACACCTTCGGGCAATTCTCTGAAAAAACTCAATCCAGTATAAATGTAATTTCCTTTGCCACATTTTGCTACTAAAATAGCACCTTTTTTAGGAGTTTCGCCTTTGTCATTCGAAGCAATAATTGGTGTAAAAGCCGCATCCCATTCGTTCGGATAATACAAACCTTGCTCTTGTTTCCAACCTTCAAAGTCTTTAGTAGTGATGGTATTTGGGGTATTTAAAATCGGATGTTGTGGTGCTAAAAAAGTAACGGTTGCATTTTCTTCGGTAACACGATCGCGCGAAACTTTCATTGGAAACGGCGCGATATTCGGTGTCACAAAATCATCAAGTGTGTTGTATTGTGCAATCATCGTGTGTCCTGATTTTACAAAATCAAATAGAATATCTTGTTTGAATGCTAAGGCTTGAACAGTATTGTAAGCGCGAATTCCGGTCATCACAACATTAAAATTGAGTAGTTTCTCAGCAGTAATTTCTTCAGGTTTGATAATCGATACGTCATAACCCATTTGAGTCAAACATTTCGGAACTTCATCGCCGGCGCCCATGATGTAAGCGATTTTTTCTTTCCCGATTTTGATGTCGAGTTTAATCAATTTCGCTTCTGAAGGTTTTAATACTTGTTGCTTGGCAATGTGTTCGTAATTGATGTTGTATTGCTCTTTGTCGAAACGCTTTCCATCAACAATGGCAATGCATTTCGCTGTAATTTCTTCCGCATTTTTGGGCGGCGTTATTTGAAATGCAACGGTTTGTTCTTCGCCTTTTTTGGTTAATGTGAATGGAATCGATTGCGGTGTATGTTTCCAGTTTTCAGGCAATTCCAATTGCAAATCGCCTTTGATATTGTCTTTTCCGGATTTGATCTTAACTTCAATCGTTTTGGTTTTTCCATCGTTGAAAAGCACGACTTTATTTTTAATCGATGTTGTCACGTCGGGAACAATATCGAGCGGTTTGTAGACTTCGCCTTTCACATCATCATTCGTTTTATAAACGACTTCGCGTTCAAAAGGAATCACAACATCATTGATGGCAACATTAAAAGTCACTTTAACTTCTCGAATCACATCAGGTTTTCCAATATTGTTTTGATCATCCACGCGATACATGCCGACCGTTCCTTTTTCAGCAAGCCAGTATGGTTGTGTGTATGTTATGGATTCCGGTACATTAAATTCTAAATCAAAATTCTGTAAAGTATTGGTTTTTAAATCCGATTGTGGAATGCTGGCGTTGGAAGTTGGAAAAGTACTAACGCTGGTCAATTGCATCGGCACGGCACTTCTGTTGATGGCTTCTAATTTTATTTTTAATGTTGCATTTGGAGTCAATTCCTGATTGTTTGCGACCGCTTCAAGATACAAGCCCGAGCAAGCAGCAATGATTTTTTTGATTTCTTCGGATTTGATGGTTTTCCAATGCGTGTCGTCTAGTTTGATGATTAATGAATACGCTTTCACCAAATCAGGAATACTGGTTTGAGGATTTTTAAAATCGAAGTTTTTCTCTACATTCGACAGTAAATCACCAATGGCTTTTCCGCCTTTGACACGATTCCAACTCGTATCGATTCCTTCAAAAATATTCGATTTAGCTTCGCTCAGTTCGGCTGCGCCTCGGGTGTCTTGTGGAGTTTCTCCTTTTAGAAGTTCTAAATATTCTTGTTCATCGCCACGCGTTCCGGTGCTTCCGAAACCTTGTGATTGGTGTCGACTTCTGCTTAATGCCGCGATTTCCTGATTCGATTTCCCTAACGATGGATAATAAACGCCAATACTCAAAGCCATTAAGTTCGATTTATCAGTTTTTTCGAATTTTTCTTTGCTGCCATAAAACCACCATGAAGTATTGAAAAACGCACGTTTGGGTTGCCATACACCAACAGAAGTTAATTGATTTGGAAAGATATTAGGATTGTTCGATTGGTCGAAAGCTTCTAAACTCAATATGGCAGATGATGTGTGATGGCCGTGTGTAGTGCCTGGTGATCTTGCATCAAAACGATTGATAATCACATCAGGTTGAAATTTTCGAATCACATAAATGATATCGCTGAGCACTTGTTCCTTATTCCATATCGCGAGTGTTTCGTCAGGGTTTTTAGAATATCCGAAATCATTGGCGCGTGAAAAGAACTGCTCACCACCATCAATCTTTCGGGCTTCGATGAGTTCTTGCGTACGAATCACGCCTAACAATTCACGCAATTCGGGACCGATTAAATTTTGTCCGCCATCGCCTCGTGTTAAAGATAAATACCCGGTTCGTGCTTTTTTCTCGTTGGATAAATACGAAATCAATCGTGTGTTTTCATCGTCTGGATGTGCGGCGATATAAAGTACAGAACCCAGGAAATTTAATTTTTGAATTTGATTGTAAATCGCAACCGCATCAGGTTTTTGAGGCTGTTGCGCAATGCTATTGGGAATAGAAAAAATAATGAGAAAAAGAATCGTGAAGTAAAGCTTTTGCATAGAGAATTCGTTAATGAGCTATAGCTTCAAATGTAGTAATTAAATAAAAGTGGGTGTTTTATTTAATTTGACTTTAACATTATTTTTTAGGTTATGAATGCATAAATTAAAAAATAAAATAGGTGGATTTGTGTCTTAGACAATTATCATCAATCATAGATTTTCGTTTGTTTGATAAATTAGTAGGATGCAACTTATAAAACGGCATCATGGTTTTATTAAGAAGAAACCTTGCACAAAAAAACAGAATCCAAAACAATCAAGCGAGGTATAGGAATATTAGAACATTTGACAAGGTTTCCTTTGTTTCATAAAAATGATTAGAGGAATTAGCAGGATTCATTTTTCAAATGATCCTCTAGGGGGAAACCTTGCACAAAAAAACAGAATCCAAAACAATCAAGCGAGCTTGTTGTTTTGGATTCTTATTTTTTTGTGGGGAGAGCAGGATTCGAACCTGCGAAGTTCACACAGCAGATTTACAGTCTGCCCTCGTTGGCCGCTTGAGTATCTCCCCATTATTTTGGTTTCAAAAGCATGCAAATATAGAAACAGTTTTGGTGTTTGCAAATTTATATCAAACTTAAATCGGAACTTATTTTTAAGGAATTGACATTGAATACAATAAAAAAATCCCCAATAAGGAGATTTCTTTATATTCAGATTATAAATGGTATTATTTTAAAAGTTCTGCCACTTTAGCTTTCAACTCTGCGCCTCTTAAATCTTTAGCAACAACTTTTCCTGAAGCATCCAATACGAATGTTGATGGAATCAATTTGATGCCATAAGAATTAGCAATCGGGTCTTCAAAGTTTTTTAAATTAGAAACTTGTGCCCAAGTCAATTGATCTTTTGCAATAGCTTCTTTCCACTTGGTTCCGTCTTCATCTAACGAAACACTAATGATGTTCAATCCTTTTGCATGAAATTCTTTATACAATGTTACCATATTGGGGTTTTCAGCACGACATGGTTTGCACCAAGATGCCCAAAAATCAATCACAGTTACTTTTCCCATGTTTTCTTTAAGAGAAACCGTTTTTCCTTGAGGATTTGGTGCTGAAAAATCTGGAGCCACACCACCAATTTCAACTTTATCAACATTCACAACAGGTTTGAGTAATTCGTCTAATTGTTTTTTGATTTTTTTACCGTGTTTGGTATCTTTTACTTCTTTATCCAAACCATCATAAAACTTTTTGATTTTAGTTACATCAGGAGCCATTTGGTTGAACATACCTTCAATAATCAAAGCAGCAATAAATGCCTTTGGGTGCGAACCAACATATTCATCAGATTGCTTAACAAATTCATCTTGAAATTTGCTGTATTCTTTTCTCAAGCTATTCATCACCACAGTATCTTTGGTTTGTTGTGCTTGCGTCATTTTAACAGTATTGTCTTTTTGGAATTTCATCATTTTTTTCTGAATGGCGATTCCTTTGTCTTTATAACTGTTTAATTCTTCATTATTGTATGTCCCAGTCACTTTAGTGATATTGATACTGTCTTTGTTGATGTTCATTTCAATATCACCATTTTCCAAAATGAATGGTATTTTACCTTGAACGGTTTCGATATTGATTAAATACATTTCAGGTTCTTTAGCATTTCCTTTGAAAGTAAATTTCCCTTTTTCGATTTTTACGGTATCCATTGGTTTCAATGCACCGGTTTCATCTTGAACTTCTAAAGTAACTGATTTTCCATCAGCAATACCTTTGATAGTTCCGGTAACGATATATTCATTTTCACCCGCTTTATTACAAGAAATCAATACGGTAATGGCTGCAATAACTAAAAGAATTTTTTTCATTCGTTTTTTTTGAGTTTTGAAATTAAGTCTGCTAAAGTATTTAAAATTATAAACAACGACTATTTATAAGTCATATTTTTTTGTTATAATTAAGTATGGGTTATTTAATGGTGGATGGACATACAAAGTGTGTCAACTTTACATTGGTATTGCGAATGCCAACGATGCCTTTTTCTACATTAATCAAATTATGAAATCCTCTTGATTTTAATATAGAAGCCATGATAACAGAACGATAACCACCCGCGCAATGCAAATAGAAATCATCATTTTTAGGAACCATCGAAAAATTACTATTGATGGTGTCTAATGGAATATTCAAAGCATTTTCAACATGCTCCGCTTCAAATTCACTTGGCTTTCTAGCATCGACAATTAGGCTTTCGGCGGTCATTTCTTTTGCAAATTGCTCGGGTAAAATCGAAACAATCGAATCCGTTTCAAAACCCGCTTGTTCCCATGCTGCAATACCGCCTTTGAGATATCCCAACACATGATCAAAACCAACTCTCGACAATCGAGTAATCGTTTCTTCTTCTTTATTTTCAGGTGTAACGATCAGAATTTCCTGATTGACATTGCCTAACAAAGCACCAACCCATGGCGCAAAATTGCCTTGAATGCCAATGAATATTGCATTTGGAATATGACCTTTCACAAAATCATCTTCATGACGTACATCCAAAATAACGGCTTCGGATTGGTTGGCCAGCATTTCAAATTCCTGTGGTGTTAAAGCTTTGTTAGATTTTTCTATAATCGAATCCAAGCTTGCATAGCCTTGAATATTCAGCATCACATTTTGTGGAAAATAAGCCGGTGGCAAACCCAAACCATCCAATAATTCTTTAGTGAATTCTTCTTTAGTCATATCAGCCCTGAGTGCATAATTGGTCGCCTTTTGATTGCCCAACGTATCGGTAGTTTCTTTGCTCATGTTTTTTCCGCAAGCACTTCCCGCACCATGACTTGGATACACAATTAAATCATCAGATAAAGGCATGATTTTATGGCGCAAGGAATCAAACAAATACGAAGCTAATTTTTCTTGGGTTAAATCTTCAACGAGCGTTTGGGCTAAATCCGGTCTGCCCACATCACCAATAAATAAAGTGTCACCTGAGAACAATGCATGATCTTTTCCATTTTCATCTATCAACAAAAACGAAGTGCTTTCCATTGTATGTCCCGGCGTATGCAGTACTTTAATTTTTATATCACCCAGTTCAAACACCTGTTCGTCTTTTGCTGATACACATTTAAACTCACAGGCTGCATTGGGCCCGTACACAATTGGTGCCCCGGTTTTTCTGCTCAGGTCCACATGCCCACTTACAAAGTCTGCATGAAAATGGGTTTCAAAAATATACTTCAGTTTTACTTTGTCTTTTGCAAGCCTGTCCATATATGGTTGAATTTCCCTTAATGGATCTATGATGGCAGCCTCGCCATTGCTGGTAATGTAATACGCTCCCTGTGCAAGGCAGCCGGTATAAATTTGTTCTATCGTCATAATTTTTTATTTTAATAGATGCTGCAAAGTTGATATTAATATTTTACCTGTATGGTTTAAACCTGTAAGGTTTCAGCAAAAAACTTCTCATCGTAATTTCTTTTACTAAACCTTATAGGTTTTGAAATGACTTAGGCAAACACCGTTTCTTTCAGCATGATGTAAATGCCCATTGCCAGTACAAACCAGCCAAAAGCAGGTTTTAGTTTGGCCCCGTCCACATTTTTTGATAACCGCATGCCGATAAAAATTCCTGCAATGGCGAATGCTGCAATGGTAAAAAGAAAAGACCAGTGAACTGCAACATGGCTGGCAGAGCTAAAAAATCCCAGTAAAGAATTGGCAGCGATGATGAACAAAGAAGTGCCGATGGCTTCTTTCATTGGCAGCTTCAGCATAAACACCAATGCCGGAATGATCATGAACCCGCCGCCGGCGCCAATAAGCCCGGTGACAATACCCACCGCAAATCCCTGTACTACTATCAGGGAAT
>NZ_JANOBI010000015.1:0-55575 GCF_031411595.1 Flavobacterium sp.
ATTTAAGGCTTTCGTTTTCAATAAAATAAATTGAATTGTCCATATATTAATTTTAAAATTTTTTGTATAATCAAAAATTATTTTTATATTTTCACCCGCTTCGGGGTGTTGCGTAGCCCGGTTATCGCGCCTGCTCCCAAAGCAGGCGCGATAACCGGGCTACGCTACACCCCGAAGCGGGTGCAAATATAAAACTAATTTTTGCTTATACAAACTATTTTAAAATTAAGATATGGACAATTCAATTTATTTTATTGAAAACGAAAGCCTTCAATCCAAAATACTGCCCTAGCCCGGATGGAAACGATATCCTTTTGTGCCGTTGTTCGGCGCAAAAGATTTAGTGGACAGCCGGAAACAGCTCCTAAAAACCATTGTTGAAAAATCTGTTCATTTTAAGATTTAAAGTTCACGATGGAATTCATACCTTTGCGCACGTTTTTAAAAAACAATTGATACACTATGCTGGCTATTTTATTTTTCGTTTTTATTGGTATTGTTGCGATTCAACTGTTTTATTACGTGTTTATTTTTGGGAAGTTTTCTTTTTTGAAATTGCAGAAAAGTACACCCAAAAAAATACCGATTTCGGTGATTGTTTGTGCTAAAAATGAAGAGGAAAATGTCGTGAAATTTATCCCCATATTAGCCGAACAAGATTATCCTGACTACGAAATTGTCTTGATTGACGATGCTTCGAGCGATACTACTTTAGATCTTTTTGAAGGTTTTGAAAAACAATATCCGAACATTCGTTTGGTGAAAGTCGTCAATAACGAAGCGTTTTGGGGTAACAAAAAATTTGCTTTAACACTCGGAATCAAAGCTGCAAAAAAAGAATATTTGCTGTTTACCGATGCCGATTGTTACCCGACTTCGAAAGATTGGATTAAGGAAATGAGTTCGCATTTTACGACCGAAAAAACCATTGTTTTGGGTTATGGCGCGTATGAAAAAATGGCGGGTTCGTTTTTGAATAAATTGATTCGTTTTGAAACATTACTCACGGCAGTTCAATATTTTTCTTGGGCCAAAATAGGGCGCCCTTATATGGGTGTTGGGCGAAACTTGGCCTATAAAAAGGAAGAATTTTTTAATGTGAATGGGTTTATCGACCACATGAAAATCCGTTCGGGCGATGATGATTTGTTTATCAACCAAGCGGCGAAGGGCAAAAATACTACGATTTGTTTTTCACCCGATAGCTTTACTTATTCGATGCCGAAAACTTCTTTTAGAGATTGGTTCATCCAGAAAAGACGCCATGTGTCGACCGCACATTTTTACAAATCATTTGATCGTATGCAATTGGGCGGATTTTATGTTTCTCAGTTGTTATTTATATTGTTGCCAATCGTGTTATTGGCTTTTCAATATCAATGGATTATTGTGTTAAGTTTGATTGGATTCCGATATATATTCACATGGATTACATTAGGTTTGGCGGCCGGAAAACTCAAAGAAAAAGACGTGATGTATTGGTTTCCAATCCTCGAAATGGTCGTTTTGTTTGTGCAATTGAATATCTTTATTACTAACGTTTTCGCGAAACCTGTACATTGGAAATAAAAAAAAATATAGAACTGGCTAAGAATGGTGATCAAGTTGCCTTTACATTCTTGCTCGATCATTATTGGAACGAAGTCTATGGTTTCATGCTCAAACGCACCGAAAACGAAACCGATGCCGAAGATATTACGATTGAAACTTTTGCCAAAGCGTTCGATAAAATTGCTACTTACAACCCCGAATTTCAGTTCAATACTTGGCTCATTGCCATTGCGAAAAACGTCCATATCGACATGTTGCGCAAACGCAAATCCTCATTGTTTGTCGATTTTTCTGACGAAGATGATTACCATACCTACAACATCGCCGACACCACGCCATCGGCTGAAGACAAGCTCATCACCGAGCAAAATTTGTCGCAATTGCTGCAATACATTAAAGAGCTCAAGCCGCATTATCAGGAAGTTATTCAACTGCGGTATTTTCAAGAAATGACGTATCAGGAGATTGCTGATATCTTGGGCGAATCTTTAAACAATGTCAAAATAAAATTACTGCGCGCTAAGAAATTATTGGCGGAAATTATTGAGAATAAGCGTTGAATCGTGTTTTTCAGGAGCTATTTCCCGCTATCATTCCAATCTTGTCATTGCGAACGCAGTGAAGCAATCTGTTGAATACTTACGGCGCAATGCCAAGGATTTTCCCTTCTATCGGGGCTAGGGCACCAAATCCATTACAATACACCATTGTCATTCCGACGTAGGAGAAACCTTTTGAAGTTGAGCAGATTCCTCCTACCTCGGAATGACAAACTAACAATTAACAATATTTTCACATCGATTGCGTTGATAATAAAAAACACTCTTATGATCGTATAAATACTTAACCCATTAAATTTTGAATTATGTCAAGATTAAGTATTTATGCCAACAGCTGGATTGACCTCGTTTTCGAAGGAAAAAACCAAGCGTACGGTGCATTTCAATTGCGCCAAAAAAGTGATGAAACCACATTGCTAGCCTTTTGTTTAGGAATTTCTTTTGTGGCGATGTTAGCTACAATTCCGATGCTTATTTCGAGTTTTTCACCCAATCACGAAACGGAAGTTTTAGATCCTGTTTTTCCTACGATTCAAATCACGAATTTCAAACCCAACAAACCACAAACTCCGGTAAAATTAGCGTTGCCTGTGACTAAAAAATCAGCTGACGATGAGACTAAGAAGGAGGGACTAATCGATCCCGAAATCGTAAAACCCATCGATGCCAATCCTGATATTGCAAAAAATAACGAACATCCTGTAAAAAACAATCCTGATGCGGGCGACAATACCGGCAAAGGAAATAATCCTGACACAAGAATTACTACACCAACAGGAACAACACAGCCGACCACTACTCCAACGATTCCTGAAGACGTTCTCAACACGATGATAACCGTTGATAAACGCCCAGAATTTCCGGGTGGAATCGTTGCCTTTTACAATTATATAGGAGAAAATTTCGAGAAGTTGGAAGTCGAAGAAACCATCAGTGTCGTTGTTTCTTTCGTCATCGAAAAAGATGGTAGCATGACCGACATTAAAGTGCTCAGAAGTGCCGCACCCAGCATTGATAGAGAAGCGATTCGTGTGTTAAAGTCATTGCGAACCAAATGGAAACCGGGCATTAAAGACGGAAAACCGGTAAGAACGGAATATAAACTACCTATTAAAGTAAAAAATAGTTAAAGATTTAAACCTACTAGGTTTTTAAAACCTAGTAGGTTTAAAAAATATTAATCTAATACTAAGCTTTCTTAACAAACTCAGTTCTTAAAACCATCGCGGTTTTATTCACACGACAATCAATTTCAGCGGGATCATCGGTCAAACGAATGTTCTTCACCATCGTTCCTCTTTTAATCACATCCGACGAACCTCTTACTTTCAAATCTTTGATTACGGATACAGAATCACCATCATTCAATAGATTTCCGTTGCTGTCTTTTACATCCATGTTATTTTTTCTTTTTAGTAGTGGCTTTCTTGGTTGGCTTTTTGGCAGTCGTTTTGGTGGTCGTTTTAACCGTTTTCTTCACATAAGGTTTATACAGACCATCTGCTTCCGCTCTGCTTTTTGCATTTGCCGCTCTGTCTTTTGAATCCGGATGTGAACTCATCATTTTATCAATGAATGACGCTTCTTTTCCTTCGCTCATACTGGCTAATATATTGAAAGCCGCTTCTTCAGCATTAACATCGTATTGGTTGCGTTTCAAAAAATCATAAGCATACAAATCCGCTTCCGATTCTTGTTTTCTACTGTGCTTGCTGTCGAGAATAGCATTCGCAATTTTCCCGATTTGACTATCCGCCACTGCTGCCACTTTATCCGATTGTGAAGCTGCTGCATCAATCAATGCTTCTTTTTGGTAAGCCGCTTTCATCGCATCGCGTGAATCATGATTGGCAACGTGACCAATTTCGTGACCAATTACTGCGAGCAATTCGTTGTCATCCATGATATCCATCAAACCTGAAAATACGCGTACGCTTCCATCAGCAGTAGCAAAAGCATTGACTTCTTTGATGAGATATACTTTATAGTTTAAATCCAATCCAGCTTCGGTTTTATGATTTCCGAAAACTTTATTGAGTCGAATGGTGTAAGCATCTTTTGGACCTGCTACTTTGTTTTCCGTGTCCATTTTATCAACTGCTTGTTTCGATAAATTGGCAGCATCGGCATCGCTAAACATAAATCCCGACATGCCTTTTTGAACCGCGCCCAAAGCACGCTCGTTTAGATTTATTTTGTTTAAATCAATTTGCGCATTGGTAATCCCAAAAATGGTCATGGCAAATCCAGCCAATAAAACTCTAGTTTTCATAATATGAATTCTTAAAAATTTGAACCGCAAATATAATAACTTCAATGCATTTGTTTTTGATTTGTGATGAATTTTAATACTTTTGAAACAAACCACAATCTATTTATGCGACAATTCACCACCCAAGAAAAAATAAAACATCTTTTAGGATTCCCAGTAATCGTGGCGGCTTTAGGCTATTTTGTAGATATTTATGATTTATTGCTTTTTGGAATTGTACGTGTTCCGAGTCTAAAATCACTGGGTTTGGATGTAGATGTTGCCGGTACACACATCATCAATTTTCAAGTGATGGGTTTACTATTAGGCGGTATTTTATGGGGTATTTTAGGGGATAAAAAAGGAAGATTATCAGTGCTTTTTGGTTCTATTTTAGTGTATTCTTTGGCTAATATTGCGTGTGGTTTTTTACCTCAAATGCATTTTGCTGATACAGTAACTATCTATGCCTGCTTGCGATTTATAGCCGGCATCGGATTGGCAGGAGAACTGGGTGCCGGAATTACTTTGGTTTCAGAAAGCCTTCCTAAAGAATTACGTGCGATCGGTACTTCATTGGTAGCCGGATTCGGTTTGCTTGGTGCTGTGGTTGCGGAATGCACCGTTGAATTAGCCAGCGATTGGACCACCGCATATTTTGTCGGCGGGATTTTAGGATTAATGTTATTGCTACTCCGAGTTGGCGTTATGGAAAGCGGTATGTATAAAAATCTAATCCAGAAAACTTCGATTGCCAAAGGGAATTTCTTTTGCTTCTTTACCGATCGAAAGCGGTTCGTTAAGTATTTGAAATGTATTGCGATTGGTGTACCCATTTGGTTTACAACCGGAATTCTGATTATGATGGCGAATCAATTTGCGGCGGCCATGGGAATTACCCACCTCGAACCCGGGAAAGCAATCATGTGGGCGTATGTTGGCGGTTCGGTTGGCGATTTTTCGAGCGGATTCATCTCACACGCGTTACATTCAAGAAAAAAAGCCATCCTATTGATGATGAGTATTAGCATTCTCGGCATTTTATTATTGCTTTTCAGCGGTACGAAAACCCAAACGATGTATTATGTTTATTGCGTTTGCATTGGTTTTGGAAACGGTTATTGGGCCATGTTTGTGACGGTAGCTTCTGAGCAGTTTGGTACCAATTTGCGAAGTACAGCCACCACAACAGTTCCGAATATCGTGCGTGGATTACTCGCAGTAATGTTAATCGCTTTTGATTTCTTTAAAGTGGATTATGGTGTGATAGTTTCGGCAAGTATAGTTGGTGTCATTGTATTTTCTCTTGGGATTTACTCCACCATGACGATTGATGAAACGCACGGACGGGATTTGGATTTTGTGGAGGGAGAATAATGCTATTTCTTTGCGTCTTTGCGCCTTTGCGAGAGATAATTATTTTCTCGCAAAGACGCAAAGACGCAAAGTTTAAAAACGTAGAGATAGTTTCTTTTCACCGAAGAACCCTAGCCCTGATAGTAGCGAAAATACTTTTGCGACGGCGTTCGGCGCGAAAGATTGTAGTGGATAGCAGGTTCCCGGCTCCTAAAAAACCTTAGAACCTTAGGAACTCAGAACCTTCTTTTCCCTAACATCATTTTAACGTATCAAATCAAAACAATCGTTATCTTTGTGCTGCAAAAATCACTGCTATGGAAAGCGTTTTAGACAATACTTTACCCGTTGGAAAGCCAAAATGGCTCAAGGTAAAATTACCGATTGGACAGAAATATACTGAGCTTCGCGGTTTGGTAGACAAATATAAATTGAACACGATTTGCACTTCGGGAAGTTGCCCAAATATGGGTGAATGTTGGGGTGAAGGCACAGCGACATTCATGATTTTAGGCAATATATGTACGCGTTCTTGTGGGTTTTGCGGCGTGAAAACCGGCAGACCCGAAACCGTAGATTGGGATGAACCTGAGAAAGTGGCGCGGTCGATTAAGATTATGAATATCAAACATGCGGTTGTGACGAGTGTCGATCGCGACGATTTGAAAGATGGCGGTTCGATCATTTGGATTGAAACTGTGAAAGCCATTCGACGTATGAATCCGACGACAACTTTGGAAACTTTGATTCCAGATTTTCAAGGCATTGAAAGAAACTTAGACCGCATCGTAGAAGCCAATCCAGAAGTGGTTTCGCATAACGTAGAAACGGTTCGACGATTAACTCGTGAAGTCAGAATTCAAGCGAAATACGACCGAAGTTTAGAAGTGTTGCGCTACTTGAAAGCGAAAGGCATCAACCGAACCAAGTCGGGCATTATGTTGGGTTTGGGCGAAACCGAAGAAGAAGTAATTCAAACGATGCGTGATTTACGCGATGCGAATGTGGATGTCGTGACAATTGGTCAATATTTGCAACCGAGTAAAAAACACTTGCCTGTTAAAGAATTTATTACGCCGGATCAGTTTCAGAAATATGAAAAAATTGGTTTGGAAATGGGCTTCCGTCATGTGGAAAGCGGCGCTTTGGTGCGTTCTTCTTATAAGGCGGCGAAACATATATTATAGACCGCTTCGCTTTTGGACACGCTGCGCTTTGGACACGGCTACGCCTATAGACACGCCTTCGGCTTTAGACTTTTAGACTTATGACTCATATTAAAATTGCCATTAATGGATTTGGACGTATCGGAAGGAATCTTTTTCGATTACTGATCAATCATCCTTTGATTGAAGTGGTTGCGATTAATGATATTGCCGATAACAGAACGATGGCGCATTTGATTAAGTACGACAGCATTCACGGCGTGTTGCCTTATGAATGTTCGTTTGATGACACTTCGATTATTGTCAATGGAAAATCGTATTTGTTTTTTCATCAAAAAAATATTGCGAATCTCGATTGGAAATCGATTGATATTGATGTGGTCATTGAATCGACCGGCAAGTACAAAACCTTTGATGAGATTAATGCACATATTATTTCGGGTGCTAAAAAAGTCATTCTTTCCGCGCCTTCAGAAGTTGATTCGATAAAAACAGTGGTGCTTGGTGTGAATGAATCAATACTTGACGGTTCAGAAAAAATTATTTCTAATGCGAGTTGCACGACCAATAATGCGGCGCCGATGATTAAAATTATCAGCGAATTGTGCGGCATTGAACAGGCTTATATTACGACGGTTCACTCCTACACGACCGATCAGAGTTTGCACGATCAACCGCATAAAGATTTGCGTCGGGCGCGTGGTGCGAGTCAATCGATAGTGCCTACTACAACCGGTGCAGCCAAAGCATTAACCAAAATATTTCCCGAATATGAAGGAAAAATCGGTGGCAGTGGTATTCGCGTTCCAGTTCCTGATGGTTCGCTGACGGATATTACATGTTATGTGAAACGCGAAGTGACTATTGAAGAAATCAACGCCGCTTTCGAACGTGCTTCTAAAAACGAACTCAAAGGCATTCTTGCCTATACCAACGATCCTATTGTATCTGTTGATATTATTGGCAACACCAATTCTTGTTTGTTTGATGCGCAATTAACTTCCGTTATTGGCAAAATGGTTAAAGTAGTGGGTTGGTATGACAATGAGATTGGTTATTCCTCGAGAATAATTGATTTAATAATTTCCACTATTCCCAAATAATTTCTTACTTTTAAACCCTTGAAAAACAGCCATTAACTTTTTATGAGGTATTTATTTGTAATTTTTATTTTCTTCTCTTCATTATTATCTGCTCAGAAACGACAAAAAGTTGCCACAAAAGTAGATAGTGTTGCATATTATATAGAGTTGTCTAACTTTAATATCAAAACCAACAATTACAAATTTTCGTTAGATTTTGCACAGAAAGCTATTGATTATGCACATGTTAAAAAAGACATCAAGTCGGAAGCTTACGCCAATAGTATGTTGGGTGGTATTTATTTTGAACTCAAAAAATACGATGATGCGATTGAGTCCTATTATAAAAGTGTTTCGTTATACAATACTTTAAAACCATCCACACAGCAAGCCTTTTGCTATTATCAATTGGGTTTGTGTTTTATGGAAAAGGAAAGTTATTTGCTTGCAGAAAACAATTTCGATAAAGCCAAAACAATCTACACTGCGATTAAAATTCCCGATGCGATCGAGTTGCTGAACCTTCAAAAAGCGATTGTATACAAAGCCAAAAGACAATTCAAATTGGCGATTCCGATTCTGAATCAAATTATTGCCAAGCCTGACGCGAGCGATTTATCGAAAACGAAAGCGGAAGCATTATACCAAATTGGTACGATTGAATTGGAAAATGACCGAAGTAATTTGGCGCTCAATTACCTTACGCGCGCTTATGCTTTGAATGCGAAAGATAAAAATACGGAACAGAAATCAGAGATTTTGTTTGCTTTGAGTTTGGTGTATGAAAAATTACTCGACATCAACAAAGCGCATTTTTATTTGAAGAAACACTTAGAATTAAAAGACAGCATCACGGCTTTAAACAATAAAAAATTAGGCACCGAAGATTATGTTGAATTCAAAGACAACGAGCGTTTAAGAACCATCGAGCAATTAGATAAGGAAAACAAAGAGCAGCAAAAAGCCAATAAAGTAGCCAAGTTGATTAGTATTCTTGCGATTGCTTTGATTTCGATTTTATCGCTGTTGAGTTTGTCATTGTATAAAAATAACATCATCCGAAACCAATCGAATTTGTTATTGAAAGAGAAAAATAATGAGTTGCAATTGGCGAAAGAAAAAGCCGAAAAAGCATCGAAAGCCAGAGCAGAATTTTTGTCGACTGTAAGTCACGAATTGCGAACGCCATTGAATGCTATTAATGGAATCACACATTTATTAATTGAAGAAAATCCGAAACCGAGTCAGATGAATTATTTGACTTCGCTCAAGTTTTCAGGAAATTATTTGCTGACGTTTATCAATGAAATTCTCGAAATCAACCGTATCGAATCAAGTGCTATCGAAACCGAAAACATCAATTTTGATTTGAAATTGTTGTTGAAAAACATCCAGAATTCCCTTAAAGAATTGGCGGCGATTAACAACAACGCTTTCACCATTGAAATCGATCCTAACATTCCAGAATATCTGATTGGTGATCCAACAAAGTTGTCACAGATTTTCCTCAATTTGATTAATAATGCGTTGAAATTTACTAAAAATGGTGAAGTGAAAGTCATCTTGGATACGAATGAAATCAACGAAGAATTCACTTCAATTCACTTCAAAATTCTCGACACCGGAATTGGAATTCCCGAAGAAAAAATAGAGTCCGTTTTCGAAAGTTTCTCTCAAGGTTCTATTGAAATCAACCGAAAATATGGCGGTACCGGTTTGGGATTGACGATTGTGAAAAAACTCGTCGACATACTTGGCGGAAAAATTAAACTCGAAAGTGAAGTTGGAAAAGGTTCTGCGTTTTCTTTCGATTTGAGTTTTAAAATTGGTGATGAACAAACAATTGTTGAAAAATCGGGCGATTATGACGAATCGATTTTAAAAGACAAAAAAGTACTCCTGATTGAAGACAACAAAATCAATCAAATGATTACCAAAAGAATGGTCGAAAATAAAGGCATGGTTTGCGAAGTCATCGACAACGGTGAAGACGCGATTGAAGCTGCCAAGAATAAGGTTTATGATCTGATTTTAATGGATGTTCATTTACCCGGAATCAACGGAACCATCGCTACGCAAACGATTCGAACTTTCGATAAGAAAATCAGAATCATTGCTTTGACAGCGATTTCGTTGAATGAAAATCGCGAAATGCTGCTATCGTACGGCATGAATGATGTGATTACAAAACCTTTCGATCCGAATGATTTCTACAGAATTATTACGATGAATTTAGCCAAGCCGGTTTAGTACGACTGAATCAATTCTTTAATTAATTTGCGAACTTGCGGCTCTGCTGATCTTGCTGCTTCGAGAACTTCGGCATGTGTGATGGTTTCTATTGCTTCTTCGCTGCCGATATCGGTGATTACTGAAATTCCGAAAACTTCCATTTCCATGTGACGCGCTACGATAACTTCAGGAACTGTTGACATTCCTACACAATCAGCACCTAGAATTTTCACCATACGGTATTCTGAAATGGTTTCGAAAGTTGGGCCTTGCAATCCTAAGTAAACGCCATCTTGCACTTCAATTCCCAAATCCTTAGCAATTTCTTTGGTTTTGGCAATCATATTTCTGCTGTAAGGTTCACCCATATTAAGGAATCTCGGTCCGAAGCGTTCGTCATTTTTTCCGCGCAATGGGTGTTCGGGCATCATGTTGATGTGGTCTTTGATCAATACAATCGAACCGACTTTATAAGTTTCTTTAACGCCACCTGAAGCATTGGAAACAACCAATTTTTCAACGCCTAAATATTTCATTACTCGAACGGGGAAAGTCACTTCTTTCATCGAATAACCTTCGTAGAAATGAAATCTTCCTTGCATCGCAACCACTTTTTTAGTTCCGATGGTTCCGAAAACCAAAGCACCTTTGTGACCTTCAACAGTAGAAACCGGAAAGTTTGGGATTTCACTGTAAGGCAATGTAAATTCAACCGCAATATCATCGGTAAAACTTCCCAATCCGGAGCCTAAAATGACACCATATTCTGGAGTGAAGTTGGTTTTTTCTTTAATGTATTTAACGGTTTGCTGTACTTGTTCCCACATAATTTAAAATGGTTTGATCGAAATTATTGCCTTCTAAAACGAACTTAGTTTTTATCGGTAAATAAAAAAGCTGTGAAGCTGGAATGTGGTTTTTGAGGCGCACATAATCTTTTTCAGTCGTAATGATGAGCTTATTTTCTGCTTGTTTTTTTATTATTTGAATGTCGCTATCGCTGAAATCATGATGATCCGGAAACGTAAGAACGACATCGTTTACGTGCTGCAAATATGCAAAAAATGGTTTGGGTTTTGCAATTCCTGCCAAAAGTAATTTTGATGTCGTTTTGATTTCACTCACTTTTTTTACCGAATCCGCCGAATAAACCGAATCATCATAAGCAATAGAAGTGAAAAACACCATTGAATCACTGTCATTCCGACGCAGGAGGAATCTCTCCAACTTACCTCTAATTTCCTTTTGCTCCGTTTCAGAAATATTAGTTGGACATTTAGTAACAATTATCAAATCAGCTCTTTTCGTACCACTCCGACTTTCTCTCAAATTTCCAGTCGGCAACATCCAATCGTCAGTAAACAAATCGCCATAAGCCGTCAACAAAATATAAAAACCCGCTTTGACTTTACGATGTTGAAAAGCGTCATCAAGCAAAATTATTTGAGGTTTTTTATTTTGAGAAAGCAATTGTTCAATACCGTTTTTTCGATTGGCATCAACGGCAACTTGGATATTAGCGAATTTCTGGTGTATTTGAAACGGCTCATCTCCTAAAGTTTGTGCATTTGCATTGTCATCCGCTAAAATAAACCCTGTCGATTGTCTTTTATAACCTCGACTTAGAGTTGCTACAGCATATTGCTCAGACAATAATCGAATCAAATACTCAATCATCGGTGTCTTTCCGGTGCCGCCAACACTCAGATTTCCAACGGCAATAATCGGAACATTAAACGAATAAGATTTTAATATGCCTAGATCATACAGATAATTTCTGATTGAAGTCACAAGCCAATAGATAATGGCGAAAGGGAAAAGTAAAATTCTCAACAAAATCATAGCACGAAAGTAGCGTTTTTTTATCTTTGAAAGAAAATAATTCTAGAAACAACTCTTATATGAAACTTCACTTTCTGAAATTTCTTTTCTTCTTTTTATTGCTACCAAAGTTAGTTTTGGCTCAAGAGAATGACAATGCTGCGATTTTAAAAATCATTTTTACCAAATATTACGCAAACGAAAAATTGATTGCCAAAGGAAGATTGCAATTGCTGAATTTTTATTGTAAAAAAGCACCCAACAATGAAGAAGTTTTAGAAGTCATTTCGAAAAGCGATTTACTCAAAAAAAACGCCGTCGAAATCAAAAAGCAAATCATCAACAATATCGATGAGGATTGGTCGGCAGCTTATAATTTGGTATTCAACAACCAAAATCAATACCTCAAAAAGAAAGTCAATAGTTGTTTGTCATTCGAAGAATATCAAAAAGTATCCGACCGTTATGGCGAAAATAACCAACGATTGATGATTGTGAGCAAACCGATTTATTTTTCGAACAACAATTTCGCTTTGGTTAAAGTAGCTTTTTACCGCAGCATCGAACACAACAGCGGCAGTTATCTTTTATTGGAGAAAACCAACGATATTTGGACAATCAAAGATTATTTAAACGTCTGGGCTACTTAAAAAAATACCTAAATGAAAATCAAAGATATACTTGTTATACTCGAAGAAATGGCGCCATTGGCTTATGCCGAAGATTTTGACAATGTAGGCTTGTTAACCGGTGAAGCCAATGCAGAAGCTAACGGCGTTTTGGTTTGTCATGATGCTTTAGAAAATGTGATTGATGAAGCCATCGCCAAAAACTGCAATCTTGTGGTTTGCTTCCACCCTATTTTATTTTCGGGATTAAAGAAAATCACAGGTTCGAATTATGTAGAACGCGCTTTGATTAAAGCCATCAAAAACGACATTGCCATTTATGCCGTGCACACCGCTTTAGACAACCATCAAAATGGCGTGAATCATATTTTCGCAACAGCTTTGGGTTTGAAAGACATTAAAATTCTGATTCCAAAATCGAGTTTCATTCGCAAACTTATTACCTACACGACACCAGAAAATGCTGACGAAGTGCGCAATGCTTTGTTTGAAGTTGGCGCCGGAACTATTGGAAATTACGACAACTGCAGTTTCAATTCGAACGGATTCTCCACCTATCAAGGCAACGAAAACAGCAAACCAACAGTCGGCAACAAAGGCGAATTAACGCAAACCAACGAAATCAAAATTGAAGTCACTTTTGAAAAACATCTAGAATCAAAAATCCTCAAAACACTTTTCGAGCATCACGTGTATGAAGAAGTCGCTTACGAAATCTATGAACTCCAAAACAAACATCAAAATATCGGTTTAGGTGCGATTGGAACACTTGAAAAACCAATGGCTGAAGCAGAATTTTTAAATTTGGTCAAAGACAAAATGTTGGCTCCAGGTATTCGACACACCAATTTCATTGGAAAAAACATCTCGAAAGTGGCGGTTCTAGGCGGTTCCGGAAGCTTTGCGATTAAGAATGCAATACAAGCCGGTGCCGATGCTTTTTTAACAGCCGATTTGAAGTATCACAATTTCTATGAAGCTGAAAATCAGTTACTTTTAGCCGATATCGGACATTTTGAAAGCGAACGTTATACAAAAAATTATATTGTTGATTTTCTTCAGAAAAAAATTCCTAATTTTGCCATCATTTTATCAGAAGAAAATACAAATCCTGTTAAGTACTTATAAAGATTATGGCGAATACAAAAGAATTGAATGTAGAAGAGAAATTAAGAGCACTATACGACTTGCAATTAATTGACACGCGAATTGATGAAATCAGAAACGTAAGAGGTGAATTGCCTTTAGAAGTAGAAGATCTAGAAGATGAAGTAGCTGGTTTGTTGGCACGTCAAGACAAATTGAAGAAAGATTTAGAGCACGTTGAAGAGCAAATCAAAGTGAAGAAAAACGCTGTAGAAGATCACCAAGTTGCTATAAAAAAATACACCAAACAACAAGATAGCGTTCGCAACAACCGCGAATTCAACTCATTGACCAAAGAAGTAGAATTTCAAGAACTCGAAATTCAATTGGCCGAAAAACAAATGAAAGAACTCAAAGCTTCTATGGAACATAAAAAAGAAGCTATCACGAGTTCTAAAGAAAAACTAGAAGCTAAAATGTCGCACTTGAAACACAAGAAAGCGGAACTTAGCGACATCATGTCAGAAACGCAAAAAGAAGAAGCATTCTTATCTGAGAAATCAGCCGAGTACGAAGCTTTAATCGAAGAGCGTTTGCTAAAAGCATACAAAAGAATCCGTTCTAGCGTTCGCAACGGTTTGGCAGTAGTGTCTATCGAAAGAGGCGCATCTGCAGGTTCGTTCTTCACGATTCCACCACAAACACAAGTGGAAATCGCCGGAAGAAAAAAAATCATCACCGACGAACATTCCGGAAGAATTTTAGTAGATTCTTCACTAGCCGAAGAAGAAAGAGAAAAAATGGAGAAATTATTCTCCTTGATTTAAAAATAATAAGCCTCGATTTTCGGGGCTTTTTTTATACAAAATAATGGCATCCCTACTCCCAAAATCCATTGGCTTTTACATTAATGTACTGAGTTATGTGGCTCCCAAAAAGGCGTTTGGTTTGGCGTATAAATTCTTCAGCAACCCAAGAATTGGAAGATTAAACGCAGAAGACTTACCTCAAATACTACAAAAAGCACAACGCGAAACCATACAAGAAAACGAACACAGCATTCAAACCTATATTTGGAAGGGTAACGATACCATCATGCTCTTAGCGCACGGTTGGGAAAGCAATGCCTCGCGTTGGGAAAAACTTTTACCACATCTTTTAGAAACCGGCAATACCATTATCGCCATCGATGCACCGGCGCACGGTTTGTCGAGCGGAAACGAATTCAATGTGCCGTTATACGCTTCCCACATTCATCTGGTCGTTAAAAAACACAACCCAAAATACATCATCGGACATTCTATGGGCGGCATTGCAGCGGTTTATTACCAATATTTGCATCCGAATCATCCGTTAGAAAAAATGGTTTTGCTCGGCGCACCGTCCGATTTTAGCATCATACTCGACAATTATCTTAATCTGTTGAGTCTTAACAACAACATTCGAAACGCCTTCCACGATTACATTACGGACCGATTTCAAATTAATATTTCCGAATTCTCAGGGCAGCATTTCATACAAAATACCAAACTTCAAGGCATCATTGCACATGACAAGCTCGACACGATTGTGTTGTATTCTGAAGCAGAAAAATTAGCGTCGAAATGGAAAAATGCTACCTTCATTTCCACTACTGGATTGGGACACAGCCTGCATGATGTCGAATTAAATCAAAAAATTTCCGCTTTTTTATTAGGAGCTTAATCCTGCTGTCCAATACAATCTTTTGCGCCGAACAACGGCACAAAAGGATTTCCATTACCATCAGGGCTAGGGCAATAGACTATAAGACTATAAGATTGTAAGATTTTAAGATTATAAGATCTTGTCTTACAGTCTTAAAATCTTATAGTCTTACAATCCAAGAAAAAAACTAAATTTACGCCATGGAAGATTCCCTCAAACGACTCAACAAATTCATCGGAGAAACCGGTTTCTGTTCACGCCGTGAAGCCGACAAACTCATCGAAGACGGCCGCGTGACGATCAACGGCGTTGTGCCTGAAATGGGAACCAAAGTATCACCCAACGACGAAGTCCGAATCGACGGGAAAATTATCCGTGACAATACCGAAAAATTAGTCTACCTCGCCTTCAACAAACCAGTCGGAATCGAATGCACCACCAATCTCGACGTTCGCGACAACATCGTAGATTATATCAATTATCCCAAACGGATTTTCCCGATTGGCCGACTCGACAAAGCCAGCGAAGGATTGATATTCATGACCAACGACGGCGACATCGTCAACAAAATTCTACGCGCCAGAAACAACCACGAAAAAGAATATACGGTTACTGTCAGCAAACCCATCACCGATCGATTCATAGAAAAAATGGGCAATGGCGTTCCGATTTTAGATACGATTACGAGAAAATGTAAAGTCGAACAAATCAGCAAATACATCTTCAAAATCATCTTAACGCAAGGCTTAAACCGCCAAATCCGCAGAATGTGTGAATATTTGGGTTATGAAGTCACGGCTTTAAAACGCATCCGCATCATCAACATTTCGCTTGATGTTCCCGTAGGAAGATACCGCGATTTGACCGATGCAGAAATCAAGGAACTCAACCAACTCATCGAGCCGTCTAGCAAAACTGAAGAAGCGAGTTTGCCCAAAACTGAAGCACCGAAAAGAAGAACGGAATTCATCAAGCGTGATGATCCGAGGTTTAAGAAAAAAGGCGATTATTAATATACTCTTTGCGCCTTTGCGAGACATATTTATTTTCTCGCAAAGACGCAAAGACGCAAAGTAAAAATAGTTGGTAAAAATAACCTCTTTTTAGATTTTATGCAGTTACTTTTTGATTGGGTTGGCCTTTACCCGTGAGGATTAAATGCATCAAACTGTTGTGTAAATAATCTGTCCAGGCATTTTCACAAGCACCATAACATTCCAAATTCGGGATAAGACCCAAATGCGTAAAATCAATTTGTGTGGCTTTACTATTGGTTGCAATTTCCCAAACAATTTGCGTGTCTTTCCATTCCTTTTTGTTTTGCAGCCAGTGTTTGTTGCAGTCGGTAACGAGCCAAACAATTTTTTTATCAGGAATGGATTCGATAACTTTTAAGGTGATGAAAGTGGCTCCAAAACGAACCGTAAAAACATCATCAACTTGTTGTGAACGACCTTCCACATTTTCTGTCCACCATTTTGAAATGCTGTTGATGCTTTCAAATACTTCATTTGCAGCAGTGGCAACAGTCATGCTTGTGGTATAATCTTGATTTTTCATATAGTTCTATTATTTGCCTTCAGCTGCGAGTTTTCTTTCGTTTTCAGTTTGCGGTTTGTCTTTACCATTGGGCATGCCTTTACCGTTTGTGATTAAGCTTCGCAAACTATTTTGAATATAATTTGTCCAGGCGTCTTTGCAAATTTCAAAACATTCATATTGAGGAACCAATCCTTGGTGTGTCATTTGGAGTTTCGTTTTACCATCCTTTTCAGAGATTTCGAAAATAACTTTCGTGCCCGTCCATTCGCTTTCGTCTTGGGTGAATTTAAAATAATTGTCCACCACAAGCCAAACCACTTTTTCGTAGGGAACGACTTCGATCAATTTGATTTGACAACGATGCACATCTTCGTAATGATACTTGAACACATCATTGAGCTTGTCGGTATTGCCTTCAATTTCTTCGGACCACCAACCGCGTACATTATTAACAGCATCGAAAACTTGTTTCGGAGGTTGGTCTACCAATATAACGGTAGTATAATCTGGTGTTTTCATATCCTTTCTTTTATTTAAGCAATATGAATTGCCCGGTATGATAAGCCAAATGCGTAGATCGCGTAATCATAATATTCAACTTATTGCGATGCGGTTCTTTGATGAAATCTTCGTCGGAAACAGCCGTGTGTCTTTCGAACCATTGTTCTGGTTTCAAACGATCGAAATTTTGGTTCAGAATGTCATTAATTTTTACCCATTTTTCCCGCAATTCTTTTGCCGCAGGAAGATTAGCCACGGACTTGTCGGGCGATGTGAGAAACGGATCGGCCAATTCAGGAAACAATTTGTCTCCAAAATCCAATAATGGTAGCATCGCATCGTGCACTGCAACCAAATGTCCTAATAAGTAAATTCCACGATTTTTATTGGGTGCAATTTCTTTTTCGAGTTGTTGATCTGTTACTGCATTCAGGATTTCATCAAAGCTTTTATTGAGTGAATTCCATCGGTCGAAAATCATTTTTACTGTTGTTTGCGTTGTATTCATTTTTTCTATTTTAATGATTAATATTAAAGTTCAAATTGTTAATTGACAATCATTCCTGCAGTCAAGTTGATAGCGGTTCCAGTAATGGCGCTACCTTCATCAGAAGCTGCAAATAGGGCTGTATTGATTAGCTCTTCTAGCGAAGTTAAACGTTTTCTGTGTGTCATACTTTCCATTACAGCACGAAACTGATCATAATCGGTATTGTGGGCTTTGCCATGAATTTCGAATACTTCGTCAATAAGCGGCGTCTCAGGTATAGCAGTCGTGAGTAGACAAACTGAACGCACGCCAAGACTTCCATACTCAACAGAAATCGAACGACATAACGCCTCAATGCCCGCCCAAGTTGAAGGCATTCCACCAATGAATGGCTGGCTAATTCTACTCGGATTCGGTATATGCATCATAATAACACCGCTCTTTTGTTTCACCATACGCTTGGCTGCTGCTTTTGCTGTGATGAAATGAGATTGGTTGTAAGTTGTAATAGGAAGGATGTATTGTTCCGTTGAAAGCTCCGTCAATGCGATGCCTTGTGTGCTGGTTTGAGGCAGACCTATCGCGTTGAAAGTAATATCAATCTTTCCTGATTTTTTGATGATTGCTGCCATGTGATTTTCGACAGCGGTTTCATCGAGTGTATCCAATATTGCAGTTTCTATTTTGCCACCATCTGCTAGAATGTCATCAGCGATGGCTTTAATTTTCGTCGAGGTACGTCCCGCGAGATAAACTGTTGCACCTTCTTTAGCAAAAGCTTTTGCAATGGCGGCACCTACTCCACCGTTTCCGTAGACTACAGCTACTTTGTTTTTTAATCTGTTCATTTTTTGATTTTTTGATGATTGTGATTTATGAAATTTTGTTTTTCAAAAGTATTGTCTAAATATGACTTTATTAAGGTGTAAAATAGACATTCTTGCGGGTTGTTTTGGACAGATTAAATTTATATATTTGTCAAAACAAAATTCATGAAACACCTCACTTTAATAGTTCCGGACACTAGCAACAACTTAAGCACCATTGCTTGTATCGTTGGCACACACGAAATATTTGAAAGAGCGAATGCCTATTGGAAGCAACAAGGCAAAAAAGAATTGTTTAAAATCGAACTCGTTGGTGTTTCAAAAAAAGCAGCATTTTATAATGGTTTGTTTTCCGTAAATCCTCAAGTGTATCATGCGGATGTCACCAAAACAGATTTAATCATTATTCCATCGATGTCTGTTAATCATCAAAAAATCGTTAAAGACCATCAAGTATTGATTGCTTGGTTATTGAAACAATATAAAGGTGATGCGGCAATAGCATCAATATGCAGTGGTGCGTTTGTACTGGCATCATCTGGTTTGCTCGATGGCAAAAATTGCTCTACACATTGGTCGAATGCCGATAAATTTAGAAGTTTGTTTCCAAAAGTGAACCTACTGTCGGATCAACTTATTACGGATGAAAACGGAATCTATACTAATGGTGGAGCGTATTCGTTCCTAAACTTGATGATTTATCTCGTAGAGAAATATTATGACAGGCCAACAGCGATCTATTGTTCGAAAATTTTCCAGATAGAAATGGATCGAAATAGCCAATCAGCCTTTACCATATTTACAGGACAGAAACTGCATGGTGATGAAGTCATTGAAAAAGCACAAGCCTATATCGAAAGCAACTTAAATGAAAAAATATCATTTGAACATTTGGCCGATAAATTTTCCGTAGGAAGGCGAAACTTTGATAGAAGGTTTATCAAAGCTACAGGAAATACGCCCGTTGAATATTTACAGCGCGTAAAAATTGAATCTGCGAAAAAAGCATTTGAAAGCAGTCGAAAGACAATCAACGAAGTCATGTATGACGTTGGATACTCAGACCTCAAAGCATTTCGAGAAGTGTTCAGAAAAATTACCGGAATGTCGCCGATAGCATACAAAGGAAAATACAATAAGGAAGCAGCATTTTAAACCTAAGAATTTGCGCCTTTGCGTCTTTGCGAGAAAATAAATAGGTCTCGTAAAGACGCAGAGGCGTAAAGTTTATTGATTCAACAACCTTCTTTGTTCTCTAGCGAGGAGCGTATTCTTCAACAACATCGCAATCGTCATCGGACCAACACCACCGGGAACCGGAGTAATGTATGATGCTTTTTTACTGACCATTTCAAAATCAACATCGCCAGTAATGCGGTATCCTTTTTCGGTGGTTTTATCTTCAACACGTGTGATGCCAACATCAATAACGACTGCACCATCTTTGACCATTTCTGCTTTTAGATAATTAGGAACGCCCAATGCCGTAATGATAA
The DNA here is from genome assembly GCF_031411595.1 of Flavobacterium sp. Taxonomy (GTDB): domain Bacteria; phylum Bacteroidota; class Bacteroidia; order Flavobacteriales; family Flavobacteriaceae; genus Flavobacterium. The sequence continues at coordinate 20,277 of NZ_JANOBI010000015.1, forward strand.
TATCGGCTTGTGTTGTAATCTGTGCAATGTTTTTAGTGTAACTGTGTGTCAAGGTTACTGTAGAATTTCCCGGAAATCCTTTTCTTCCCATCAAAATACTCATAGGTCGTCCAACGATATGACTTCTTCCGATGACAACAGTATGCTTTCCTTTGGTTTCTACGTTATAACGTTCTAGTAATTCTAGAATTCCGAAAGGTGTTGCCGGGATAAATGTGGTCATATCGAGCGCCATTTTACCAAAATTTTCAGGATGAAAACCATCCACGTCTTTGCTTGGATTAATCGCCATCAATACTTTTTGAGTATCTATTTGTTCGGGTAATGGCAACTGCACGATAAAGCCATCAATATTATCGTCTTCGTTGAGCTGTTTGATTTTCTTAAGCAATTCCGTTTCCGAAGTAGTGCTCGGCATTTTAATTAATGTCGATTCAAAACCAACACGTTCACAGGCTTTTACTTTACTGCCGACATACGTCAAACTTGCGCCATCATTACCGACAATGACTGCAGCCAGATGCGGTACTTTTTCGCCTTTGGCTTTCATCAAATTGACTTCAGCCGTGATTTCGTTTTTGATTTCTTCTGAGATTTTTTTTCCGTCTAGTAGTTGCATGGTTTGATAGTTAGTTGTTGTTTATTCGATTATAAGATTATTAGACTGTAGGATTTTAGGACTCATAGTCAAGATCTTAAAATCCTACAGTCTTACAGTCCTGACTGCCCTAGCCCGGATAGTAGTGGAAATCCTTTTGTGACGGTGTTCGGCACAAAAGATTGCAACGGATAGCCGGATAAGCTCCTAAAGAAAAAGACGTGAATCACCACGTCTTTATTTTTTATTGCATTCCTTTCATCCCGCCGCCCATCATCTTCATCATTTGCTTTCCGCCCGGACCTTGCATCATTTTCATCATTTTGCTCATTTGGTCGAATTGTTTCATGAGTTGGTTGACTTCTTCTATTTTTCTTCCAGAACCTTTGGCGATACGTGTTTTTCTTTTCATATCGATCATGGCCGGTTTGCTTCTTTCTTTTGGTGTCATCGAATAGATAATCGCTTCAATATGTTTGAAGGCATCGTCTTCAATCTCGACATCCTTCATTGCTTTTGATGCGCCTGGAATCATGCCGACTAAGTCTTTCATATTTCCCATTTTCTTTACTTGTTGTATTTGAGAAAGGAAATCATCAAAACCAAATTCGTTTTTAGCAATTTTCTTTTGGAGTTTTCTCGCTTCTTCTTCGTCAAATTGCTCTTGTGCTCTTTCTACCAACGACACGACATCGCCCATTCCAAGAATACGTTCTGCCATACGTTCCGGATAGAACACATCGATAGCTTCCATTTTTTCGCCGGTTCCGACGAACTTGATGGGTTTATTGACTACCGATTTAATTGAAATCGCAGCACCACCGCGTGTATCACCATCTAATTTGGTCAAGATTACACCATCGAAATTCAAACGATCGTTGAATGCTTTTGCTGTATTTACCGCATCTTGTCCTGTCATCGCATCCACAACAAATAAAGTTTCTTGCGGTTGAATGGCTTTATGAACATTGGCAATTTCGGTCATCATTTGTTCATCAACAGCCAAACGACCGGCCGTATCGACAATGACTACATTATATCCTTTTTCTTTGGCGTATTTGATGGCATTTAGGGAAATTTCGACCGGATTGTTATTCCCTATTTCCGAGTAAACCTCAACGCCAATCTGGTCTCCAACGATATGCAATTGGTTGATTGCCGCAGGACGATAAACATCACAAGCGACCAAAAGTGGTTTTTTAGCTTTCTTGGTTTTTAAGAAATTAGCGAGTTTTCCTGAGAAAGTGGTTTTACCCGAACCTTGCAAACCTGACATTAATATTACCGTTGGATTTCCTGAAAGATTGATTCCGGCTACTTCACCGCCCATCAATTCGGTCAATTCATCTTTGACCAATTTGACTAAAAGTTGTCCTGGTTGCAGTGTCGTTAATACATTTTGACCAATCGCTTTTTCTTTGACTTTGGTCGTAAATTCTTTCGCAATTTTAAAATTGACATCGGCATCCAATAACGCGCGACGCACTTCTTTTAAAGTTTCTGCAACGTTTACTTCGGTGATTTTTCCATGTCCTTTTAGGATATGAAAAGCTTTATCTAGTTTATCACTTAAATTATCGAACATAATATACCTGTTTTTGAAGATGCAAATATAACATAAAGTACGTATCGTTCAAAGCAGCAAGTCAGCAAAGTTTGCATAATAGCATGGCAATTTTATAAGATTAAAACGGAAAGTTGTACAACAGAAAGTCTTTGGCATCGCTACATTTATAAAACTTAAAAAATGACACGATGAAAACTGTAATACAATTCAAAATGATTTTATTGGCATTGACTACTTCGCTTTTATTTTCGTGTGGCGGAAATAAAATGAAAGGAAGTGCCTCCGATACTACAGGCACCAATGGCGCTACCAATGGAACAGGGAAAATTCCAAAATCGAATACGGTGCATGATTATAAAAATTAGAAGTGGTTTTTTAATTTTTTCACACAACTTGACCTAATTTTCTACTTTCCTTTTCTTCATTGGGAAATGCTCTACTGATATTTTTGCTCGATTCACCACAAAAAAACCAGCCAATGGCTGGATAAAACAAGAGAGCAGACTTGTTTTTCTAACTAAATTTTCTCGAAAGTTAAAAGATCAATACTGCCATCGTCGCCACTAACATGTTTCAATTCTGTTTTCGTTGCAGTAGAAGTCAATACCATCCAATCATCACTAATAGATTCGAATGATCCCGTGGTTTCTGTAGCTGTAAAATCTATGGTGATTTTTACGGAACCACTATCGGTTCCTGAACTCCATGTTCCTTCTTTGATTGTTGGACTATTGGTTGCAACCAATGCGCCACCGGTATTAAAAACAAAAGAATAGCCTGAAAAATCTGAAGTATGTATAGTTCCATTTTCGTTATAAAGTGTCACGCTCCAATTTCCTGCTACAATATTGGTATTGACTTGTGCTGCAGTAATTCCCGGTGCAGTCGTTTTATCGTCTTTACTACACATTGTTAAAACACTTGCAATAAACACAAGGGTTAAGATTGGGATTAATTTGAATTTCTTCATGGTGTTTTTTAAATTAAATCGAATCAAATATAAGTAAAAATCCATACTATTAGCATATTACATTCTATCAGGAACTTCAATGCCTAATAATTGAAATGCAGCTTGAATCGTTGCTCCAACTTTTTTCGACAATTGAACGCGGAATGTTTTTTTCTGAAGGTTTTCTTCGCCAAGAATAGAAACCGTTTGATAGAACGAGTTGTATTCTTTAACCAATTCGTAAGTATAATTCGCAATTAAAGCCGGGCTGTGATTTTGTGCTGCGTTTTGAATGACTTCGGGAAACAGCTCTAATTGTTTGATAAGTTCTTTTTCTTTGGGATGAAGCGATACTTCGTTGGAGTTCAATATAACGTCGGTGTTGAAGTCGGCTTTGCGTAAGATCGATTGAATTCTGGCGTAAGTGTATTGAATGAATGGGCCGGTATTGCCTGCAAAATCTACTGATTCTTCGGGATTAAATAGGATTCGTTTTTTAGGATCAACTTTTAAAATGTAATATTTCAAAGCCCCTAAGCCAATCATTTTGTATAAATTTTCTTTTTCTGCAGCTGAATAATCTTCCAGTTTTCCTAATTCTTCGGCGAGCTGTTTTGCGGTTTGCATCATGTCATTCATCAAATCATCGGCATCTACTACGGTTCCTTCGCGCGATTTCATTTTCCCTGAAGGCAAATCGACCATGCCGTACGATAAGTGAAATAGGTTGGCAGACCAATCAAAACCTAACTTTTTCAAGATGAGAAACAATACTTTGAAATGATAATCTTGCTCGTTTCCAACAGTATACACCATACCGCCCACATCAGGAAAATCTTTCACACGTTGAATCGCTGTGCCGATATCTTGCGTCATATAAACCGCAGTACCATCGGAACGCAATACGATTTTACGATCGAGGCCTTCATGGGTTAAATCAATCCAAACCGAACCATCCGCTTCTTTTTCGAAAACACCTTTATCGAGACCGATTTGCACGACTTCTTTTCCTAATAAATAGGTATTGCTTTCGTAATAATAAGAATCGAAATCGACGCCGAGATTTTTATAAGTTTGCGCAAAACCGTCGTAAACCCATCCGTTCATGGTTTTCCAAAGTGTCATAACTTCTGGTTTTCCGGCTTCCCAATCCAATAACATTTGTTGTGCTTCCTTCATTATAGAAGTTTGTAAACGTGCAATCTCAACTAATTGAGAAGTTTTTTCAGATTCTTTATTTTCTAATGAAATAACTGAACTTATATTTTTTTCAAAATCGAGTATGTCTTTTTCTGAAATTTCATCAGACTTATTATTTTTCAAAATATTTAAAATATTCTTAAATGTATTCACTCGATTAATTCCTGCATCATAAGCATTATAGATTTTTATGTTTATGTTCTTTTCTACTTTTCCAATCTTTATTATTTCAATATCTATCTTTCCTGAAATTATTTTTATTTCATTCAATATTGTAGATACTTTGTCTTGCAATTCAGGAAAAGCACTTAAATCATTTTGCAAAAAGTTGTTAAGAATAGGTTTAGTTTCTTCTCTTAATTTTTGTTCAAACTCTACATAAAATTTACCAACCAATTTGTCGCCTTTCAAGTGGGTACTTTCTGGAGTTTGTTCTTTTCCGAATTTTTGCCAAGCCAACATCGACTTACAAATGTGAATACCCCGATCATTGATGATTTGCGTTTTATAGACTTTCTTTCCGGCTGCTTTACAGATTTCAGCTACCGAATAACCTAGAAGATTATTGCGAACGTGGCCCAAATGCAAAGGTTTATTGGTGTTTGGTGATGAATATTCGACCATCACGGCTTTTTCATTTTGACTTGGAGCGACAAAACCAAATTGAGGATTGTCTTTAATAGTATTGAAAAAGGAAGTGTAATATTGATCCGATATTACAATATTTAAAAATCCTGAAACTACATTAAAACTGGTCACTTCATTAGTATTTTCAACCAAATAACTTCCTAATTGATTGCCTATTTCAACTGGATTGCTTTTGATCAACTTCAACAGTGGAAATAAAACCAATGTAATGTCACCTTCAAATTCTTTTCTTGTGGCTTGAAATTCAATTTTATCGACAGTAACATCAAAAAGTTCCGCAATGGCTTTTTGAATCGGAAGTGTAAGAAGCAATGATATTGACATGGTTTATTCTGTTTAAGCTGCCAAAGATAAGGATAACTCTTTCAATTATAAAAAGGAAATCGACATACAGTTTATTGAACACTAGCTATTGATACCATTGAAAAAAAGAAACGATTGTTATCTGAATCCTAGTTTTTGTATGATTTATTCCATGCGATTTGTAAGTATTTTACATTAAATAAAATTAAAAAGATGCATTTCATCGATTTTATTTGCATTTTACCGATATAAATGCAAATCTTTGGTACGTCAAAATAAATATATTAATAGTAAATCCCAAATCTACTATGAAAAAATTACTACTCATCATGGCTACGGCTATGACTGTATCGTGCTTCTCGCAAGCCATTACAGTTAGCACAAGCACTTATACCGTTCCACAATTAGTGAATACGGTATTAATCAACTCACCTTGCGTATCCGCAACGAACATCACTTGGAAAACAGGATCAGACTTTAGTTCATCTAATGGTATTGGTTTTTTTCAAAACTCCAATCCAAATTTCCCTATGCTATCCGGTGTCATGTTAAGTACCGGAGATGTAACGCATGGAGCAGGACCGAACACTTCATCATTGAATGATGGTGCAGCGAACTGGCCGGGCGATAGCGATTTAGAAAATACTTTATTGCAATCGGGTATCAGTATGAACTCGGTCAATGCGAGTATTTTGGAATTTGATTTCACGCCAATCTCACCAACCTTTAATTTTGAATTCTTATTTGCTTCTGAGGAGTATGGGAATTTTCAATGTCAATTCTCGGATGCTTTTGCATTTTTATTGACCAATACGGCAACAGGCGTTACTACAAATTTAGCGGTTGTTCCTAGTACAAACATTCCGATTTCGGTTGTTACGATTAGAGATTTCTTGTATAACTCATCATGTCCTTCGGCTAATTCGCAATTTTTCGGGAGCTATAATGGTGGTTCAGCTGCGGCGACAGCGGCGACCAATTTTAATGGTCAAACCAAATTGATGAATGCTTCTGCGGTTTTAGTTCCAAATACAACTTATCATATTAAATTGGTTATTGCCGATCGTTCTGACGAAGGTTCTGATTCGGCGATTTTCATTTCATCAGACACTTTCAATATTGGTCAAGATGTTTTAGGTTTAGATATGACAGCGGCTAGTAATGCTGCATTATGTTTTGGGAGCAGCACTACATTAACTTCTAATTTAGATCCTACTGTTTACAATTTCAGTTGGATAAAAAATGGTGTTGCTATAGCTGGTGAAAATGGGCCTAACTTAAACATTACGCAGCCCGGAGTTTACGGCATTACTTATCAAAAAATGGTGAGTGGTTGTCAGCCGGTAACCGATTTTATCACGGTAGAATATTTACCGGAAATCATCACGCCGAATCCAACTAATTTATACCGATGCGATACTGGTGCTGCCACTTATTCTTATGATTTAGGAATGAATACACCGGTGGTTATAGCAGGTTTAAATCCGTTAACACAAGTAAGTTACTATGCTTCATTAGCCAATGCCAATGCGGGAACCAATGCATTGCCTACGAATTATACAGCTGCACCGGGAACTACAATTTATGTTAGAATAAAAAACTCTAATAATTCATGTTATATCGTAAAATCATTTCAACTGTTAACTTCAACGCCACCGGTGGCACATCAAGCGCCAAACTTGACTAAATGCTCCGGATCGAATTTTAACAATGCAGCATTTGATTTAAGCCAACAAAACGCTACAGTTTTAGGAAGTCAATCAGCACAACAATATACCGTTAGCTATTACACTTCTCAAACCAATGCCAATAGCGGCACAAATCCGATAAGCAATAATTTTCTTTTTGCTAACAATAATACTACGATTTATGTACGAGTTCAAAGTGCTTTTGACAGCTTTTGCTACAGCACATCAAGCTTTACATTATTCGTTAGTTCATTGCCACCGGTTGATGTTATTCAAAGTGCTTTTGTATGCGTAAGCTATACTTTACCTGCACTCATCAACGGAAATTATTTTACCGAACCAAATGGTGGTGGAACTCCTCTTTTCGCTGGAGATAGTGTAACTTCAACATCAACGATTTACATCTTTAATCAACCAAACGGACCAGGCGGATGCTCTAATAGCAGTAATTTCATAGTAACCATTTTAGATCCTGAAACTATTGTTCCTCAAAGTGATAGCTACTGTGGTAATTATACATTACCAACACCTCCGGTAGGTGGTTTCTTCACAGGACATGGTGGAACCGGTACTGAAATACTTCCGGGTACAGCTATTTTAGCTACACAAACCATCAATTTTTACTACGAAGCTACTGAAGCACCGTTTTGTATTATCGATGAAGACTTTACCATCACGATCTTGCCAACAATCAGTATTGGAACTTTTGCGAATGTTTTTGATTGTACATCTTATACTTTACCTGCATTAACAAATGGAGATTATTACACACAACCTGGCGGCGGAGGAACACTTTTACCAGCTGGTACAGTGATCACAAATTCACAAACAATATATGTATACGCAGAAACACCAGACCATTGCACCGCAGAATCTTCGTTTGTAGTAGTCATTGGAATACAAACTCCACTGGATGTTTCACAATGCGAACCATATACTTTGCCTGCATTACCTATCGGGAAATACTATACAGGACCAACTGGTTCCGGACAAGAAATTCCTGCCGGAACGGTTATCAATTTATCGCAAACCGTTTATATTTATGTAGCCGGTGCCAACAGTTGTACCGATGATATTCATTTTTCAATAGCTATTGCGCAACCGATTATCGATATCGTGAGTAGTGTTTCAGCATGCGAGAGTTATACTTTACCTGCTTTAGTTAGTGGCGATTACTATTCTGCTCCAAATGCAGGAGGTACACAACTTCATGCCGGTGATGTTCTTACAGTATCGCAGTTCATTTATATTTTTAAACAATCTGCTTCAAGTGCCACTTGTAATAATCAATCTAGTTTTGTAGTTACTATCAATCCTAAACCGGTCATCGATTCGAGATCAGATATTGATATTTGTAATTCTTATGTATTGACCGATTTGGCGGTAGGAGATTATTACACCGGACCAAACGGAACAGGAACCATGCTACCGGGAGGAACTGTCATTACAACTTCACAAACCATATACATTCATGCGGTTTCAAGTACACCTCCATTTTGTACTAATGAAAACAGTTTCAATATTAATGTATTCTCTATAGAAGCCGATGCACCTGCAGATGTTGTTGCCTGTGATCGCTATGTTTTGCCTGCATTGACTGTTGGAAATTACTTTAAACTTCCTAACGGACCACATAGTGGTGAGGGCAATTTGATGCTGGCTGGTGATGTTATTACTACTTCACAAACGATTTATGTGTATACAGAATCTGGCGAAAGAATCAATTGTACTGATGAAAATGTTTTTAATGTAACGATCAATGTATCGCCGGTAATAGTTCCTATTGCTGATGTAAATGCTACCAATGCTTATATTTTACCAGCATTAACTGTAGGAAATTATTATACACAACCCAACGGAGCAGGAACGCAATTGAATGCCGGAGATAGTATCACAACGGATCAAACAATCTATGTGTATGCCGAAACGGGAACTGTACCCAATTGTACCGATGAGAAAAGTTTTTCTACCACCATTTTCAATGTTGATGAAGTAGCCGATGTTACGATCTGTGAAGGTTATACCTTGCCAGCATTAACGTTTGGCGGTTATTATACTGGACCTTTAGGAACAGGAACGCATTTATTACCGGGACAAGTGGTCAGCAGTTCACAAACAATTTATGTGTATGGTATTGCACCTTTTGATGCTGCAAGTTATGATGAAAGTTCTTTCGATGTTACTATCGTGGATACACCCAATGTAAACTCAATTCCTGCAAGCATGCTAAAAACTTGCGACACAGACGGAACTAATGATGGTGTAACCAACTTCGATTTATCAGCATTAGATACTACGATTTTAGGAACGCAAACCGGATCTGAATTTACAGTTACTTACTATACTACATTTAATGACGCTGTAGCTGGAACCAACGCAGTAACTACTACCGATGTAAAAACAATCTACGTAAGAGTTTCCAATACGCTAACGGCAAGTTGTTTCGACATCAAAAGCATCCAAATCAGAGTCAGTAAACTTCCGGAACCAAAACCACAAAGTGGCATGATGTGCTATGATACAAAAAATAACATTTTGTTAAATCCATATACAATCTCAAGCGGATTGAGTGCTGCCAATTATTTCTTCAAATGGTATAACGAAGATGGCGCTTTGGTTGGAACAGGAAGTAACTATCAAGCAGTGCTACCAGGTGTTTATTCAGTAGTCGCTACCGACATTGTTACTGGTTGTGCTTCTGAGCCTATGCCGGCTACTGTCGCATCATCTGAACCTGCAATCGTAAGTTATGCTGTAACAGAAAACTTTGATGACAATCAAGTCATTACTGTAGAAGCTACCGGAGTTGGTGGAGATTACGAATACCAATTGGATAACGGTTTGTTTCAAAACAGTCCCACTTTTGAAAATATTCCTTCAGGAACACACATCATTACGGTGAGAGATAAAAATGGTTGTGGCAATTCTGCTTCGCAAGCATTGATTGTAAATTATCCTAAATTCTTTACGCCAAACGGAGATGGATTTAATGATACTTGGAACATCAAAGATTTGAAAGGTCAATCAAAATCAGTGATATATATCTACGATCGATATGGTAAAATCATCACACAAATCAAACCGGACGGTCGCGGATGGGATGGCACTTTTAGTGGACAAACCATGCCTTCAGATGATTATTGGTTTACGATAAATTATGTTGAAGATGATGTTGAAAAAGAATTTAAATCGCACTTTGCCATGAAAAGGTAATATGCCAATACCAAATTTATTTTTAGATTCTATGTAACAACGATAGCCTTTTGTAGTCTATTCAATACATCAATTAAGAAATAGAATTCATTATCAAATTTGTATAATTGGGTTTTATATAAATTGAGTTTTAGTTAGAAAGAAAAAAACCAGAGTGTGCACTCTGGTTTTTTGTTTTTATAAACTGCTGAGAAATCACTACCATCTTATAATAGCACTGGCCCATGTAAAACCACTACCGAAAGCGGCTAATACAACCAAATCTCCCGATTTTATTTTACCCAATTCCCAAGCTTCTGTCAAAGCAATCGGAATCGATGCGGCAGTAGTATTGCCGTATTTTTGAATGTTATTGAAAACCTGATCATCATTCAATCCGAATTTCTTTTGAATGAATTGAGAAATCCTAAGATTCGCTTGATGTGGAATCAACATATTGATATCGGTCACGGTAAGATTGTTGGCCAATAACCCTTCATTAATCACTTCGCTAAATCGAACCACAGCATTTTTAAAAACAAATTGACCATTCATATAAGGAAAATAACTTTCATCATTTGGGTCATTATCGGCAAGAATATCGGTCACCCAACGGCCACCCATTCCAGGTGCCAATACTGCTAATTCCTTAGCATGTTCGCCTTCTGAATGCAGATGTGTTGATAAAATTCCTTTCGACATATCTTCTTCTCTTGAAATGACCGCTGCTCCTGCTCCATCGCCAAAAATTACGGAAACGCCGCGACCGCGAGTCGTCATATCCAAACCAAAAGATTGCAATTCAGAACCAACAATCAATATGTTGCGATACATTCCGGTTTTGATGTATTGATCAGCAACAGACAAAGCATACACAAAGCCCGAACATTGATTGCGAATATCCAATGCGCCAATGGTGCGCAATCCCAGTTCTTTTTGCAACATAACGCCAGGTCCAGGAAAATAATAATCCGGCGAGATCGTAGCAAAAACAATAAAATCGATGTCATCTTTGGCAATACCGGAACGTTCAATAGCAATTTCGGCAGCTTTGATGCCCATAGTTGTTGTAGTTTCTCCACTGCCTTTTACGACATGCCTGCGTTCTCGAATCCCGGTTCTTTCCTGAATCCATTCATCATTGGTGTCGATAATTTTAGATAAATCGTCGTTGGTCACAACATGCTCCGGAACAAAATATCCGAGCCCGGCAATTTTAGAATGATACATCATTGGATATTGTAATTTTATTAAAATAGGAAATCAAATTTAATCATTTGATAATGTTAACCCACAAAAATCACTACAAATTATCAGATTGTCAAAAATGTGCTATTTGATGAATTTCACTGATTGTCTTCCCGTATCATTATGAAGGTTGAGCAAGTAAGTTCCTGACGGATATGGAAAATCGAAAGAATAATTTTTAGTTGAAGGGTTTTTAATAACGTCATTTTTCAATGATTTTATAAATCGCCCCGTAGCATCATACAATTCCAGAACAATATGATCGTTTTGGGTAAATGTTATCGATACATTTAATTTATCTTTTATAGGATTTGGCAGCACATCTACTTTTAATGGAACTCGGTTGGTTTCTACAAAATTGGGATTGGATAAACTGCTTTCACTGAATTTATAAATGGTAGCTCCTGAAGCATACGCTAAATGATCGGATAGGAAAAAAATTCTGTTTAGGTTACCGCCTACACCTGCATCCGTCCATGTGTCACCACCATCATTAGTTTCCATAAACGGAAAATTGGTTCCAATGGTTGCTGTATATCCGCCAACCCAACCATGTGTTTCAGTCAAAAAACCAATTCCTTGAACACTCGTAAATGGCACTTCTTTAGAGATCCAGTTGGCACCGCCATCAAGCGAGCGAATCATTTTTCCGTTGTTGGGCGCATTGGCTTCTACAGATCCAAAAACAACATTAGTATTGGTAGGTAATATTTGCAGTTTCCATACATATTCTCCTGCAATACTGGAATGAAATATGGGGGTCCACGTGAGTCCACCGTCGGTTGTTTTGAGCACCACCCCACCATTACTATCCGCTCCTGAAGCATAACCAATGCTTTCATCTAAAAACTGAATTTCAACCAAAGCCGTAGCATAAGCACTCATGTCGGTATACTGCCATGTCGCACCACTGTCGGAAGATTTGATTACAAATGCAGGAGAAAAATAAGCACCGCAACCATAAATCGTTGATGTTCCCACAGCATCCAATCCGCAAATCGCTGCGGGATTCGTTGGAAGATTGGTGACCGGAATCCAATTGGTTCCACCATCAATTGTTTTTAAAAAGAGGTTGTTTAATGTTCCGAGAAATCCGATATTCTCATCTAAAAACTCAATGTTTCTGAAGTAATAATTGCCTCCCAAAGAAGTTTCTGTTACTTGCGTTGTCCAATTGGCACCGCCATCGGTGGTTTTATATACTGCGGCGTAAGCACCATTGGCAGCCCAACCTACGTTATCATTAATGAAAAACACATCATCAAAACGTTGGTTGTCTATGTTCGTAATGGCTGTTGGTAAAGGTCGCCATTGCAATTGTGCTTGAATGTTTAATGCGAATAATAGACTTAAAAAAAATATCTTTTTCATGGAATTGTTTTTTACAAATTTAATCAAACAAGTCAATTTCTATTGAATTGATTATGCCTTTATTTCTCATCAAAATTTAAACCCTCAGAGAGCCTCGAAATCCTCTTGCCGCATAATACGATGGCGCACCGTTATGATATACGAAGACAGTTCCATAGCGGTAATCGGCAAAGAGCGCACCTCCAAGTTTTCGAATGTCAGAAGGTGTTTGTATCCAGCTTGAAGTTTTGGCATCGAAATGTTCGAGTTGCTGCAATGCTCGGTATTGCGCTTCGGTTAGAAGTTCAATTCCCATCGCAGTTGCCATATCAATAGCGTTATTTTCGGGCTTGAATTCTTTCCTTGATTCTTGCCCTTCATAATCATAACAAATGCTTCTGCGTCCTTTTGGACTTTCAGCCGAGCAATCATAAAAAATATACTCGTCTGTTTTTTTATCATGATCCATTACATCCGGTTCTCCTCCGGTATTTTCCATTTCGTTGAGCGACCATAGTTTTTCAGTATTGACCTCTAGCTTTGCTTGGATTTTTGACCAATCATAACCTTCATGACGGTTCGGATTCTTTTCGAAACGCATTTTCAATACGCCGATTAGTGCTTGACTTTGTTCTGATGACAACGCTTTTTTATTTATCTGTGTCATAATTTTTTTATTTATTTTTCATATTGAAGACAAACCAAGTTCGACTTTTTAAATGGTTTTTTACTTTCAAAAAAAATCGATTGGTTTTGAATAACAGCTTCTACCAAATAACCATTCCCTTTAAAATACGAAGCTACAACCTCAACTTCAAAAGGCGATTCAGCAACCACTTTCAATTGATATGGATAAGCAAAAACTGTCGTTTCATCTTTCGAATCAATGCCCAACAATTGGTTTGGTATTGCATTCACATCGTCATAAAGTGAAGCTACATAACGATTATTTGGATTTTTATATAAAATTTTTGTATCCGAATTCGCTATGATTTTTCCATCTTTGATGACTAAAGTTTCATCGCTGTAGGCTAAAATATCTTTGCTGTCATGCGTCGCAACAATGCAAGTAATTTCTTTTTCCTTTAGGTATTGAAATACTTTTCTACACAAACTGTTCTTTCGAAAATTATCAATATGACTAAACGGTTCGTCGAGTAAAACAACTTCCGGTTCTAATGCTAAAACTCTTGCAATGGCTACCCTTTGCATTTGTCCACCGCTTAGAAACTGCACTTTTATATTGGCGAATTCAGTCATTTCAACCAACTCCAAAAGTGTTGCAATTCTTTGCTTTTTTTGATCGGGATAAACATTTGTAAGGAACTTTCCTATATTTTCTGCTACTGTGATGTATGGCATCAAATCGAAATCTTGCGCCAAGTATTTCATAAAATCCATACCTGGAATTAGATTGAATTTTGGTCCCAGAACTTCTTTATCATTCCAAAAAATTTGCCCTTCATTCAAATCATACAGTCCATAAATGAGTTTTAATAAAGTACTTTTCCCGCAGCCGCTTTCCCCGATAATCGCTAGGTTCTTTCCTTTTGCAACAGAAAAAGAAACCGCTTCGATAGTGGATTGATCGGAATAAGAAAATGATATATTATGTACTCGGAGCATGATTCAATTTGAAATACAAAATTGAACATTCTGCAATGAAATAAAAAATATATTGAAGAGAAACAATGGTGTTCGTTAACGTTATTAGACAATACATCATCGATTTTCTCTCGTAATCTGTTGTATTTTAGAAAATAGGGTTAATTTTGCTTACCCTTTATTTACAAATAAATCTTAAATATGAAGTTAAAAGTATACTTAGCTATAGTTTTACTCTTGATGATTCAATTTGTTGAAGCTCAAATTGGAATAGGAACTACGACCCCAAATGCGACTTTAGACATTCGTTCTAGTAATCAAGCTGCACCTGCCAATACCGACGGAATATTAGTTCCAAAAGTAGATGCTTTTCCTGTGGCAAATCCAACCGCTTCACAAAACGGAATGCTTGTATTTCTTACGACAGTTTCCGGTGCCAATCAACCTGGTTTTTATTATTGGAATAATGCCACCACGGCTTGGATCGGCATTAACTCAACCGTCAATTCTGATGCTGATTGGTTTAAAGTCGGAACTACAACCGCTCCAACGCTCATTACCGATAATATGTTTCATACGGGCAATGTTGCGATTGGGAAAAATACGGCCAATTATCCGTTAGAAATTCAATCGAGTAATCTGGAAAGAAATATCAATTCTAGTTATACCAACAATACTTCGAACGCTGTTGACAATATTGCCATTAATAATAATGTCAGTGGCTCATCGACCGACAATACTTACGGTATTCTCAATAGTTTGTCGGGTACCGGCGCAACCGGTCTTCAATTCGGTACAGGCAATGTGATTAGTAATTCCGGTAATGGTAATCAACACGCGACATACAATGAAATGACAGGTTCAGGAACGGGAAATCATTACGGCGTATATACTGATATTGGAGGCACCGGAACCGGTAAACAATACGGAAGCAGCATTAATGTTTCTAATTCAAGCAATGCCATTCATTACGGAACCAATAACAATTTATCGGGTAGCGGTAGTGGTTTTCATTATGGCGTTTATACCGATTTGTCAGGAGCGGGAACCGGAGAACAATATGGCAGTTATATTAGTGTAAGCAATACCGGAAACGCCATTCATTATGGTAATTATAACGATATATCGGGAACAGGAACCGGCAATCAATTTGGAAGCAGCGTCAATATCAATAACTCTGGAAACGGTATTCACTATGGCAATTTTACAAATTTAAGTGGTGCTGGAACGGGCATTCAATACGGGACTGCCAATACCGTGAGTAATACTGGAAGTGGTGTTCATTTTGGAAGTTTCAACATTCTTTCAGGAATCGGAACCGGCCTTCAATACGGGACATACAACACCATCACCAATTCAGCGAATGTCACGCATTACGGCACTTTCAATACTTTAGATGGTGCTGGGACCGGATTAAAATATGGCGATTACAACTACATCAATCCCGCTGCCGGTGGAACGCATTATGGCATTTATTCCGAAGTTTTAAAAGCAGGAACCAATTATGCTGCGTATTTTCTGGGAAATGTTGCTATAGGAACTACCACTTTGAACAATTATTTACTGCCACCTTCACGTGGTACGAATGGGCAATTCATGCAAACCGACGGTTCGGGAAATGTGACTTGGCAAAATCTTAATGGTACCGCATGGCAAACTGTAGGCAATAGCGGTACGACACCAATTAGTAATTTTCTTGGAACTACCGATAATCAAGATATTGTTTTCAAAAGATTTGGTATCAGGGCGGGTTACATTGGCGATCCTTCTTTTGATGGAAGTTTCAATTACAACAATGGAAACACTGCATTTGGTGCGAATTCTATGTTGAACCCAAGTATTAATTTCGCCTCACAATTTGGTGTAAGAAACTGCGCCTTCGGTGCCAACGTAATGCCCGGAATAACTACCGGTCAAAGAAATGTGGGTATGGGCGATTTTGCACTTTACTCGAATACAAGCGGTTCTGAAAATACTGCGATTGGTTCCGGAGCTTTATTCAGTAATGCCGCTTCTAATTTTAATGTAGCTATAGGACGACAAGCCATGACAACTTACAACGCACCTTTTCTAGCCAATACGGGAAATACAGCAGTTGGTTTTGCTTCGTTGAGAAGTTCTGTGACTGGAACCAATAATGTTGCTTTAGGATATGAAGCCTTGCGAAACGTGACAGGAAATGGCAATGTTGGTATTGGTTTCCAAGCGGGCCGTAATGAAGTCGGTAGCGATAAATTATACATCGAAAACTCCAATGCTGATGCCAATGGTGCTTTGATTTATGGTGATTTTAATACCAATATTCTAAGAGTTAACGGTCAAGTGCAAGTGGGAAATCCTACAGTTAGCGGTTATGCTTTTCCTACTTCAAGAGGAACCAATACACAAGTGCTACAAACTGATGGCGCGGGAAGCACGGCCTGGGTTAATTCGACTACTTTGGCGATTACTGAAACTGATCCACAAGTATCTTCAGCAACTATCAATGTAATACCAAAATGGAACGGAACTACTTTAGTTGATGGCGTTGCCGTTGATGATGGAACCAATATTGGAATCGGTATCACACCAACAGTTGGCAATAAGTTGGAAGTGAATGGAAAAGCAAAAACGACCAATTTTCAAATGACCACCGGAGCATCTAATAATGCCGTTTTGCAAAGTGATGCAACTGGAAATGCTTCATGGGTGGCGCCGGTATCGTTGTCTTTGGTTCGCACTAATTTGAATGCCGATCAATCTTTAACCACTGCAGGTTGGCAAATTGTCAATTTCAATACCGTAGTTTTCGATATCAATACAGAATTCAATACCGGAACCAATCGATTTGTTGCTTTAAAAACAGGGTATTATGAAGTTAATGCGGGCTTTCATACCAACAACCAAAACAATACGCAATTTTATTCTATTGGTATTTATAAAAATGGAGCTTTGTATCAACAAAACTCGGGTAATCATTCCAATGCAGGACCAGTTTCCAGAACTATTAATGGCTTGGTGTTTTTGAATATTGGCGATTACCTTGAAATATTTGCTGAGAATTACCAAGCAGGTGTTACTGTAGATTCTTATTCAGGAAAGACTTACTTCGAAGTCAAACAGATTCGTTAATAGTATATAAAAAAATAAGAGCGAAAAACCTTTTGGGTCAATCACTCTTACAACCAAACAAACCAAATTTTTATCCAATATACTTGACGTAATTTTGCGTATGTACTGCGGCTTTTAAATCATGCATCAAATTATACAACCCGAAAAAAGTTCTGTTGATGTATAAAAAGTGTTTTGAACCTCGATTCCCATTCATTTTTCTCAATTGTGTATCCTTTGTAAATTCTTCACCCATCGTAGCAATGGCTCCAAAAAAGGCTTCATCCGAAAAATCAAAATAATCGGTATGAAATGGTTTGGTAAACAAACTCAACAAACGGTAAAATATACCCGTGAAATATTCAATTTCTTCAGGTGAATCGTCTGTTCTTAATATTTCCAATTCGTATAATTTTTCTTCGAATAAAATCGGATTGTTGATGATTCTTGGATTAGCCAATTCGAAATAAGGCACATAAAACTCGTTCGGAACTTTTTTAATACAACCAAAATCGATGGGCATCAAATGCGCTTGATCGTCTATGAGAAAATTACCCGGATGCGGGTCGGCATGCACTTGACGCAGGTGATGCATCTGGTACATATAAAAATCCCACAAAGCTTGCCCGACTTGATTTCCTTTTACGGTATCGGTATTATGAGATGCAAATTCTGACAAATGTTCGCCTTCCATCCAATCCATTGTTAGGATTTTTTCCGATGACCATTCAGGGTAATATTTTGGAAAAAGCAAATTCGGAATATGTTTGCAGGCATTGGCCATTTCGATGCTTTGCTTAAGCTCTAAATTATAATCGGTTTCTTCCAACAATTTATTTTCTACTTCTATAAAATATTTCTCGGAATCCTTTCCTTTGAGATTAAACATTCTCGTCGCAAAAGGTTTTACCAAAGCCAAATCAGAGCTAATACTATCCGCCACACCAGGATATTGGATTTTCACAGCAAGTTTTTTCCCATCTTTGACTGCAATATGCACTTGTCCGATACTGGCAGCATTGATTGCATCTGGTGTGAACGAATCGTATAGATCTTCAGGAAATTTATTCAAATATTTTTTAAAAGTTTTGCGTACTAAAGGTGCAGAAAGTGGTGGCACCGAAAATTGCGATAATGAAAACTTATCTACATAAGCTTGTGGCATGATGCTTTTATCCATACTCAACATTTGGGCAACTTTGAGCGCGCTTCCTTTTAAATTCTGTAATCCATCATAAATGTCATCGGCATTGTTTTCATTGAGCTTTTCTTTAGATAAAGTAGGATTGACTATTTTTTCTCCATAATAAGCAATGTAATTCCCTCCGACTTTTATACCGGTTTTAATCAATTGTCCTGCGCGTTCCACTTTGTTGGTTGGTATTTTATCTAAGGTTTTCATGGGTTATTTTTAATAGCGATGAATCGGTTGCTTTCGTTTTGAAAGCTTACATTTTTCTTTCTTTCCAAAGGAATTTTCCTAAATCGATTAAATTTTCTAAGGGTTTAGTATTCAACAAATCAACTACTGTATTGACTGATTTTTCTATAAGAATATCCGTTTTCTCAAAACCTTTAGAAGTATCTTCAAGCCAATATTTTAATAGCAATAAGAACTGAATCCAAGCGCCTTCAGAAAAAACAGGTTTGGTAATTTTTTGCAACTTTACCATATCCTGCTTAGGGTTTTCATCAATAATATTATTGATGAAGTCTTTAAATTCATCACGGAAATGCTTGAGGTCTTTGAGGTTTTTCAATCCTTTGTCACTTTCCTTCAATGAAAAAAGCACATAACTTCGATTTAGCGTCAATAGTTCAAACACCGAAAAATATAACGTCAGCAATTTATTCTTATCGGTATAAGTCGGATAAGATTTATCTTTTGCGATAGTCTGTTTTACATTCTCGAAAAATTTGACCCAAATCATTTGTCTGAGACTACCAAATGATGCAAAAAAGGAATAAAAATCAGCTTCTTCAATGCTGTTCTCTTTACAAAATGTATAAATATTTTTTGGAGCTGCATGATGCTCTAACACATAGTTCATATACAATACTATAATATGATTGTCATCAACTAGCTGCTTTTTTGATGTAGATTTCTTTGTAGTTGCCATTGGTAAAAGTCTTTTAATTGTCATTCACAAAAATACAACATGTTTAATAGTTTTTCCAAAATGTTAAACAAAATGTTATGTTAAACTTTACAAGCAATACATACCAAAAAAAAAGCTGCTCGATTAAGAACAGCTTTTTATTATATAGTAGCTAAAATTATTTACCGTTTTTAGCATCTTCAACCATTTTGTCATTGGCAGTAATAGCGAATTCTACACGGCGGTTTTTGCTTCTTCCCGCATCAGTTTCGTTCGATTCGATTGGATCTGCTTCACCCAAACCGGTTGTAGTAAATCTTGCGCTTGAAACACCTTTTTTAGACAGGTATGATTTTACAGCTGCTGCTCTTTGTTGTGATAATTTCAAATTATAATCATCGGCACCTGAACTATCGGTATAACCATAAATTACGATATTCGTATCAGGATACTCTGTGAAAACTTTCACCAATTTATCCAAATTCGTTTTCGCTTGAGCTGTTAAAGTTGATTTATTAAAGTCGAAACGCACCGCATTTTCACCCAAAACCAATTTGATTCCTTCACCCACACGAACTACATCCGCTCCAGGCAAAGCATTGTCAATTTCACGGGCTTGTTTATCCATTTTATTACCAATAACACCACCGGCAACACCACCGATAACACCGCCAAGCACAGCACCTAAAGCGCCGTTTCCGCCTTTGCCAACGTTATTTCCTAAAACGCCTCCTAAAACAGCACCGCCAACGGCGCCGATAGCTACACCTCTTTGTGCATTACTCGTATTTTTTACTGATTCGCAACTGCTTAGGAATGTTACCAAGGCCAAAGCGACTATAGATATTTTTTTCATAATTATTTTATTTTACTTTTTGAAATTGGTAAACAACATCTGTTGCTTTAGTACCTACATTAATTTTATCAACCAATTGGAAGCTATCTTCTGTTTGAGAAGCTATTTTCAAAACATAACCATCTCGCACTTTTTTGGCTTTTTCTCCGGCATTTAGAACCTTTAAAACAAACTCTCCATCTTTATTGATAAACCATTTAATAGGCGATGACAATGAAGGGCAATCTGCTTTAGTAATGGTCATTTCGCCTGAATTATTAACCGATACAAACTTCCATGAACTGCCTTCAAAACATTTTGAATCTGCCAATTGAAACGAATTTACTTTAATGTAATCAGAACCAGGATAGGTTACTGAAGTAATGGTCCAATTGCCTTTTAAAGCCATTTCAGATTTTGAATCGAGTTTGGTACTGGTTGCTGAAGTCGTTTTACACGAAGCCATGACCAATGCCATCAAACTAAGTAAAATTATTTTTTTCATATACTTTAAATTAGATTACAAATATACGACCGATGCCCATAAATCAGAGCTATTTAAGAAAATATTTTGAAAAACAGTATTGCGCCAATTTGTCATTCTTGCCGAAGTTGGTATTCTATTTGAAAAGTGGGAAGCACATTTTAAATTAAAAAACAATTCAAATATGACAACAGGAAAAATTAACGTATCGGTAGAAAACATCTTTCCCTTAATTAAAAAATTCTTATACAGCGATCACGAAATTTTCTTACGGGAATTGGTTTCCAACGGGACTGATGCCACGCTAAAATTAAAACACCTAACCAGTATCGGCGAAGCCAAAGTAGAATACGGCAATCCTATCATCGAAATCAAAATCGATAAGGAAGCTAAGAAATTGCACATCATCGACCAAGGTTTGGGAATGACTGCAGAAGAAGTTGAAAAATACATCAACCAAGTCGCGTTTTCTGGTGCTGAAGAATTCCTTGATAAATATAAAGATTCGGCTAAAGATTCTGGAATCATTGGTCACTTCGGACTCGGATTCTATTCCGCTTTCATGGTAGCAGAAAAAGTAGAAATCATCACCAAATCATTCAAAGACGAACCTGCAGCGCATTGGATTTGCGATGGCAGCCCGGAATTTACACTTGAAGCAGCTGACAAAACTTCACGCGGAACGGAAATCATCCTTCATATTGCGGAAGATTCATTAGAGTTTTTAGAAGAAGGCAGAATCAAAAGCTTGTTGAATAAATACAATAAGTTTATGCCGATTCCAATTAAATTCGGAACTCGAACAGAAAAAATCGAACAGAAAAAAGGCGAAGAAGTAGCCACGGAAGACAAAGACGAAGTGTTCAAAACCGTTGAAGTCGATAACATCATCAACAACCCAAATCCGGCGTGGACCAAGCTTCCAACGGAATTGACTGATGAAGATTACAAAAATTTCTACCACGAATTGTATCCAATGCAATTTGAAGAACCGTTGTTCAACATACATTTAAATGTAGATTATCCTTTCAACCTTACCGGAATTTTATACTTCCCAAAATTGGGTGGTGATATGCAAATTCAAAAGGATAAAATTCAACTGTATCAAAATCAAGTGTATGTGACCGATAATGTGGAAGGCATTGTTCCTGAATTTTTAACGATGCTTAAAGGTGTTATAGATTCTCCGGATATTCCGTTGAATGTATCGCGTTCGTACCTTCAAGCGGATGGCGCGGTGAAAAAAATCTCAAATTACATCACCAGAAAAGTTGCAGATAAACTCAAATCATTGTTCACAGAAAACCGTGAAGATTTCGAGAAAAAATGGAACGACATCAAAATTGTACTGGAATACGGAATGTTGTCGGAAGATAAATTCTATGAAAAATCAGCGGCTTTTGTATTGTATCCAACCGTTGACGGGAAGTATTTTACTTTAGATGAACTCAAAGAAAACCTCAAAGCCAACCAAACTGATAAGAACGGAAAATTGGTGGTGTTGTATGCCGGAAATAAAGACGCACAACATGCTTACATCGAATCGGCTAAAGAAAAAGGGTATGAAGTATTGCTTTTAGATTCTCCAATCATTTCGCATTTGATTCAAAAATTAGAAGCTGATAACGAAAATCTAACCTTCGTTCGTGTTGATGGAGATCACATCGATAACTTAATCAAGAAAGAAGAAACTGCGATTTCTAAATTGTCTGAAGAAGAGCAAACCAACTTAAAATCTGTTTTAGAAAATGTGGTTCCAAAGCAAACTTATTCGGTTCAATTGGAAGCTTTAGACAGCAATGCGGCGCCATTCATCATTACACAACCTGAGTTTATGCGCCGTATGAAAGAGATGAGTCAATCTGGCGGCGGCGGTATGTTTGGTATGGGCAATATGCCGGATATGTATAATTTGGTGGTCAATACCAATTCGACATTGGCCGCTAATATTCTCAATACGACTGATAAATCAACGCAAGAAAGTTTGGTTAAACAAGCCTTAGACTTAGCAAAATTATCGCAGAACTTACTTAAAGGCGAAGAATTAACTGCTTTTGTGAAACGTAGTTTTGAGTTGATTAAATAACAAAAAAGTCAAGATTCTAGAATTAAATTAAAACCTGTGGGCGAAAGTTTACAGGTTTTTTTATTTAATGCAACTTTGCGTCTCTGCGCCTTTGCGAGAAAATAATTATGTCTCGCAAAGGCGCAGACGCAAAGCAATAAGCTATAGGAATTATCGCTTGAGTGAAAAATGAGATCTAAAAGTTTTCGATTCACCCAAAAGACTTTGGTAAGCAATCACAAACCAATAATCGGTTGCCGGCAATATTTTTCCGTTGTAGATTCCATTCCAACCTTCGCCATTGGCGGAAATTTGCTTGAGTAATTTTCCGTAGCGATCGAAAATGGTGATGCGCCCGTTTTGTGATGCTTGCAATCCATCAACATTCCATAAATCGTTATAACCATCGTCGTTGGGTGTGAAGAACTTCGGGAAATTTAATGCGGTGACGTGCAGTTCAAAAGTATTACAACCGCTTACATCTTTTACATGAATCGTATAATCGCCACCTTCAGTAATGGTAAAAATAGGACTTGGTTGAAATGGACCGTAGTTGAGTTGGTATAGAAATTCGCCCAAACCGCCGGTGGTTTCAACAATGATTTGCTGTACATCGGCAAAATCTTCATTCACATAAGCGGAAGCAAAAGCTATTGGCGAAGCTTGAACTGAAGTTTCAATAGTAATGGTGCAATGGGTAATGTTGTTCGTCGCAATGACTTCATAAATTCCGATTTGTGTAGCTTGAAGCGATGAAGCAGTATTGGCCAACGGATTGCCATCTTGTGTCCACACAAAAGTATAATCAGCACTTGATAAACCGCTATCAATAGTAGCCGGATTGACCAAAAGACCTACGGCATCAAAACAAATGTAAGCGGTCTGTGAAAATATCGGATTTGGAGCTACCGTAATATTTAAGCTAGCGGTTGTGGCACATTGTCCTGCAATCGGTGTAAAAGTATAAAGTTGCGATATGGTATTGTCGAATGGTGGCGACCAAGTTCCGGCGATGCCATTCAATGATGTTGATGGCAATGGATTGAATGTTGTTCCTACACAAACCGGAGCAATCGGATTGAATGTCGGCAATGTGGCCGGTGTAATGGTAATGGTTAAATTGGCATTCGTGGCACATTGATTTACATCAGGAATAAAATCGTATGTACGAGTTTGTGTATTGTCTATAGCGGGCGACCAAGTTCCTGTGAATCCATTCAATGACGTTGTTGGCAAAGCTGTCAAAACGGTTCCGGAGCAAACCGGACTTATCGGATTAAAACTCGGAGTTACCTTTGCAAAGACTGTAACCAGCATCTGGGAAGTAAGTGCGCATTGTCCGGTATTGGGTGTGAAGGTATAGGTTTGGGTTTGGGTAGCATTGAAAGCCGGCGACCAAGTTCCTGTAATACCATTGTTAGATGTTGTTGGGAATGACACCGAATCTCCGGAACAAATTGAGATTCCGCTACTATTATTAAAAATTGGGACAATCGTCGGATTGTTTACAGTGATGCTAAGTGTAGCATTTACGGCACATTGTCCGGCATTTGGTGTGAAATTATAGGTTGCAGTTTGCATATTGTCTAAAGCGGGCGACCAAATACCACTAATGCCATTGGTTGATGTTACTGGCAAAGGCGATAAAGTACCACCAACGCAAATCGGACTGATCAGATTAAAAGTAGGAATGATATTCGGTGATGTTACGGTCACCGTTAATGTAGTTGAAGTGGCACATTGACCGGGATTTGGATTAAAGGTATAGGTATTCCCAATTGTATTATTAATGACTGACGGCGACCAAATTCCAGTGATTCCGTTGGGCGAAGTTGTATTTAAAATCGGTGCAACACTTCCCGAACACAAGGTCAAAGGTGATGCAAAATTAGGA
This sequence comes from Flavobacterium sp., assembly GCF_031411595.1. Lineage (GTDB taxonomy): Bacteria > Bacteroidota > Bacteroidia > Flavobacteriales > Flavobacteriaceae > Flavobacterium. The sequence goes on from NZ_JANOBI010000015.1 coordinate 45,092, forward strand.
ACAATATTCGCACTAGTCACGGTTACTGACATTACAAAATTAGTGGCGCATTGCCCAGAATTTGGTGTAAATGTATAATTATTACTTGTTGTATTATTGATCGTTGTAGGTGACCAAACGCCGACGATTCCATTAGGTGAAGTTGTATTTAAAATTGGCGCAACGCTTCCCGAACACAAGGTCAAAGGTGATGCAAAATCAGGAACAATATTCGCATTGGTTACAGTAACTGACATTACAAAATTAGTGGCGCATTGCCCTGAATTTGGTGTAAATGTATAATTATTACTTGTTGTATTGTTGATCGTTGTAGGTGACCAAACGCCGACGATTCCATTGGGTGAAGTTGTATTTAAAATTGGCGCAACGCTTCCCGAACACAAGGTCAAAGGTGATGCAAAATCAGGAACAATATTCGCATTGGTTACAGTAACTGACATTACAAAATTAGTGGCGCATTGCCCTGAATTTGGAGTAAAAGTGTAGTTATCATTTGCTGTATTGCTAATCATAGCGGGCAACCATGTTCCAGTAATTCCTTCTAACGAAGTCGTTGGCAATGTCGGCGCAATGGATCCTGAACAAAATGGTGCCACTGCCTGAAAAGTGGGGTTTACAGGTTGATTGACCGTCACTGTAATTTCCCCTGGAATATAACATCCACTAGGATCCGTAGCACGATAAGTTGTTGTTGAAGAAGGAGTTGCAATTACAGTCGCTCCCGAACTCGTATCTAAACCGACACTTGGATTCCATATATAATTTGAAGCACCATGTGCTACCAACGTCACAGATTCACCGGCACATATAGGCGCTATTTGACAATTGATATCTTGCACGCCAAATGCCAGATTGCAATAGCTTTCATTCTGCAAATAATCAAATTGTATACACGTATGCGTTCCTGGAAAAGTTACGATGGTATAGCCCTCGCTTCCAACGAATGACTGACCGTTCAAATAAGTGACATCCTGACCTGCCCAAGTAACGACGTATGGAACGGAAGTATTAATTTGAACAGGAGTTCCGGATTGTCCGATACTAGCAAAGGCGACTTGTGGATTCGTAACCGGTACATCAAAACAAAAAGTAAACAATCCCGCTAAGTCATTTCTTAATGACGTTGAACTTACAGGAACCGTATATTGAGTGGGAAAAACGCCTCCATTATACATCGAAGTCGTGGTGGACAATCCTCCTACGGAATGGGTTACATTAATATGTATGTTACTACCCACTGTTCCTTGAGCACTACCGCCACTTACGGTATCCCACGTCGCCCAACTTAAAGCAGCGGAGTTACACAGCGGATTATTATTTGTAATACTGATAATTGAAGCTGTATTTACAAAAACCGTCATCGAGGCTAGTGTAGCACACTGCCCGGACGTAGGTGTAAAATTATAAGTTCCGGTTTGCGTATTGCTTAAGGCCGACGACCATGTTCCTGTGATTCCTTCCAATGATGTTGTAGGCAAGGCTGATACAGGAGCGCCATAGCAAATTGGACCCACTTGGGTAAAGGTTGGCGTTACGCTTAGACTCGAACTTACCGTCACCGATACTGTATCTGTAATTGAATTACCACAAGAATTGGTCGCGATAATTGTCAACACTATAGTCCCCGAAGCAGAAAAAGGTACTGTATAATTAGAATTCAATGCCACATCATTAGAAAAAGCACCACTTGGAGCCGACCAAGAAACCGAAGCTTGACCTTGAGCAGTTGCAGCTAACGTAATCGTTGCTCCTGCACATACAGTAAAGGGATTTCCCGCATCGACAGTAAAAACATCAATCGGTGCCACACAACCATTATTCGTATATGTAGCAATTCCGGCTGCTGTGAAATTTACCGTGGCTCCATTGCTTGCTCCTGGAAGTCCATTCGCATCAACCAACAAAGAACGGTCGTAGCTTACAGAATCAGTACAAGTAGCGAGCGAAATTGTCAATGTTCTGATCCCGCTCGTAGCATTGTAATTCCCAAAATGACCACCAGTAACCGTAGTATTATCCTGAAATAAAATATAAACATCTTGGGTCAAAGCACCAAACACATTCGCGGTAAGACTGAAATTTTGACTAGTAATCAAAATGACTTTGGAATTGGGCAGAATGATGTTATTTAATGGTTCTATCAAACGCCCACATCCTCCAAGTGCTGCAATTTGTGCATTGAGCGTGGCCACTTTCGATGCTGTAAAGCCATTTTGAATCAAACCTTGCCACGACTGACTTGGCCAGTTGACATTCATAAGCGTCGTATTCGTTACAAGCGAGCCGGTTCGAAATACTGCCATTTCGTTGAATCCTTCATCACCGGAATCATCGCAAGCATCCACTAAAATAGTTTCAATTTCCAAGCATTGCGAGAAAACATTCATACAAGGAAATGCTAGAAGTAGGAGCAAAAAAAAAGCTTTAAAGCTGAAGCGACAATTCATTTGGAATTAAAATTTAACTGCGCAATTTACCACTAATTTAGAATCTACAACCATACTCAACTTTATTTAACGATTATGGTTTCCTTTATAAAATGTAAAAAAAAGATTTCAATTGGCTTGTGAAAAACCTAAATTTACGTCGCATAAATCAATAACATCATGACATTAACAATAGAAACACCGGCCTTATTATTCTCAGCGACTTCATTGATTCTTCTAGCATACACCAACCGATTCTTGACCATTGCTGCTATTGTCAGGAATTTGAAAAAGAATTACGACGAAAAAGAAAGTTCGACTACACTACTTGAAATCAAAAACCTCAACTTGCGACTCACGCTGATTCGATACATGCAAATGTTCGGTGTGTTGTGTTTGTTTCTTTCCGTCTTTGCGATGTTATTGCTTTTTTTAGAATTGCAATTATTGGGCATTTATCTGTTTGGACTTAGCTTGCTGAGTTTACTGATTTCATTGGGAATTTCGTTTTGGGAAATCAGCATTTCGGTGACCGCGCTGCGCCTACATTTAAAAGATTTGATCAAAAATTAAAATGAATTCACTTTTCCCAACTGAACCGATTGCACTGAACTTACCCGATGCTAACATCGTTTATTATCCTGCTTTTTTTAATCGCGAAATTGCAGATCAACTCTACAATGATTTGCTTCATGGTATTCCGTGGCAACAAGATGCTATTAAAGTTTTCGGCAAAGAACACCAACAACCGCGACTCACCGCTCTGTTTGGCAATGACGGGAAGCCCTACTCCTACTCGAATATTACGATGCAACCCCATGCGTGGAATTTGTTATTGCAAAAAATAAAATATCAAGTCGAAACTGTGGCGGAAACACAATTTACTTCAGTATTACTGAATTATTATCGTGATGAAAAAGACAGTAACGGTTGGCATGCAGACAATGAAAAAGAACTCGGTAAAAACCCGGTTATTGCTTCGTTGAGTTTTGGTGCTGAAAGGGTTTTTCAGTTGAAACATAACGTTGATACGCAACAAAAACAAAGCATTCTTTTAGAACACGGTAGTTTATTATTGATGAAAGGCACAACGCAACATTGTTGGAAACATCAAATTCCAAAAACGAATAAACCGATTGGCGGACGCATTAATTTAACGTTTCGAGTGATTCAATAATTTGTTAATTTTATAAAAATTATTTCCATGAATGAAATCATAGCTTACTTTTCAACGATTCCTTCTTCGCACAGAAGTTTGATTCTCGTGAGTGGCATCACTATTTTTTGGTTGATTGAAAATGCATTTCCATTGTTTCAATTCTCCTATAAAAAATGGAATCACGCCGGAATCAATTTGTTTTTTACACTAACCACGATTGTAATCAATTTTGTTTTGGCGTTTATATTGCTCAAAACCGCCAATTGGGCCACTCAAAATCACTTTGGCATTTTGCAATGGTTACCCGAAATGAATATTGGGTTGTATGCCATTGTAGGTTTGTTATTATTGGATTTAATCGGCGCGTATTTAGTGCATTGGATTGAACATAAAGTACCCGTTTTGTGGCGATTTCACCTCATACATCACACCGACACATGGATCGATACGACTTCCGCGAATCGACATCATCCCGGCGAAAGCATCATCCGATTTGCATTTACGACTTTAGGCGTGTTGGTTGTTGGAAGCCCGATGTGGCTTGTTTTTTTATACCAAACGCTGTCGATTGTCTTCACGCAATTCAACCATGCCAACATGAGTTTACCAAAAAAACTCGATACTTTATTGAGTTATATTGTCGTTTCGCCAGACATGCATAAAGTGCATCATCATTATGTTTTGCCTTATACTGACAGCAATTACGGTAATATTTTTTCGGTTTGGGATCGGCTGTTTGGGACGTTCATGACGCTTTCAAAAAAAGACATTGTGTATGGCATTGATACGCATCCAAAACCTGAAGAACACAACAGCATTAGCAATTTGCTTCGGGTTCCGTTTCAACCCAAAAGAAAACCTTAATAAAAAAATATTTTTTGAATATCGAAAGTAATTGGTTTTTTTATTAATATTGAATTAGAAAACGTAACATATAAAAACCACAGTTGAATTAATTTTCAAATAATGAAAAAGAATAAACGCATTGAATTGACTTGGGAACAAAACGAAAGATTGATTACCTTGGCATTAGAAGAACGAAATCCGTACGAAATCATCAAGAAAGAATTAGGCATTGATGAAAAAGATGTGCTGGAAATCATGAAGAAAAAACTAACGGCAGACAAATTCGAAATTTGGAAAAAGAAAGCCAATGCCGCCAAACCCAAACCAAAACAAATTAAAATCGATGATTTTGACGACGATTTAGACGGCAAATATTATATCAAAAATAAATTTGATTAAACATTTAACTCTTGTCCTGCAAGAGTTTTTTTGTTTTATACGATAAGTAAACAACTCGTATAAACTTCTTTTCATTAAGCTTTTCCAAAGTGCAATTTTTGTATTTATATAAACAATAATTAATTTTATATAAACAATGTTTATTTATATATTAATATTGTTTAATTTTGTATGATATAAATTTAAAAATCATGCAGCCAAAACTTCCTATTCAATGTCCAAGTTGCGAAAGTTCGTTATCTGTTTCTCAACTTACTTGTAATCATTGCACCACAATAGTTTCAGGAAATTACGCATTACCATTGCTGTTGCAAATTACAGAAGAAGAGCAAAACTTCATCTTACAGTTTTTTTTGGCGAGCGGCAGCTTAAAAGAAATGGCCACACAAATGGGCAACAGTTACCCAACGGTGCGCAACAAATTGGACGATATTATTCAAAAAGTGAACGCGCTCAAACCAAAATCATAAGATATGAAAAACGTACTTTTTAATCCGTTTGAAAAACATTCAGACAAAAAACTTTTATGCATTGGTTTGTTTTCAATACTTGTCGGTGCCGCATTAGGCTATGCTTTTGATGCAAGGTATGACGGTGTTTTCGATTTGCATTTTATCGAAAAAGTAACGCTTTTGAATTCTTTAACAGATATTCTTATCACAATTACAACGACTTGCCTAATGCTTTTTTTGGTCGGAAAATATACCAATCCTAAAACCCGATTGATTGATATTTTTAATACTTGTAGCATCGCAAAAATTCCTTTTTATCTTTTAACGGTATTCAATTCCAACCATTGGATTTACAATGCTTCAACAAAATTACTCTCAAGCATACATGAAAACCTGATGGAAGTACCCAATTTTTCAGCATTAATCCCTGTATTGCTTTTTAGTTTGGTCACAATTGCAGGATTGGTATTGACCATCATGTTATTATTCAATGGCTATAAAGTAGCAACCAATGCCAAAGGAACCAAAAGCATTGTGTTGTTTGTCGCAGCACTTTTATTGGCTGAAATTTTTTCAAAAATCATTATCTCAATTTTAAATTAATACTCAAAAATCATGGTAACAATCGAATTAAAAGAAAATCAATACATATTCAACATCATTGGACTTCATCAATTTTGGGCTTTGAAAAGCAAAATCAATGTGCCTAAAGGCGATATCGTAAAAGTGTATCAAGACAAAAACGAATTGCATAAATTTCTTGGTTTACGTGTCGGAACTTATATCCCGTTTATAATCACTGCTGGCACCTATTATTTAAGACGCAAAACCAATTTTTGGGATGTGAGTCGAGAGAAAAACACCATTATTGTGGAGCTTCAAAACCACCGATACAACAAACTCTATATTGAAGTCAAAGATCCTGAAGCCGCTATTACACTATTAAACTCAAAATAACATGAAAACCATTTTACTACTATTTCTAACTTTTTCCATGATGGGCTTTGCTCAAGATAAGCCTTTTAAAAAAGAGGAAATCAAAGTCAATTCATTAATCAACGGAACTTTGTATAGCCCGGAACGGCTAACAAAATCAACCGATTTGGTCATCATTATCGCCGGATCTGGTGCACCGGATCGTGATGGAAATCAAAAGGGGATGAATAATAATTCTTTGCGTTATCTCGCAGAAAAACTGTCTCAAAATGATATCGCGGCTTTCAGCTTCGACAAGCGAACTATTGCATTAATCGCTTCTGGAAATATATCTGAAAAAGACCTTTCGTTTGAAGATTTTATAACTGATGTGAAAGATATTATTACTTTCTTCAAATCGAAAAAACAATACCGACACATTATTATAGTTGGGCATAGCGAAGGTTCCCTAATAGGAATGATTGCAGCCAACGGCAATGCTGATGGTTGTATTTCTATTGCTGGTGCGGGAAGATCAATCGACTTAGTCATTGCAGAACAAATAGGAAAACAAGCACCCAATTTAAAAGAAGAAGTAGAGCAAGATTTGGCGGTACTCAAAAGCGGACAAACCTTCGAACTCAAAAACCAATCATTGGGTGTCTTATTCCGCGAAAGTGTGCAGCCTTATATGATTTCATGGATTAAATACAATCCTATAATTGAAATTCAAAAACTGAAAATTCCAGTATTACTAATCAACGGAACGAAAGACATACAAGTACCTGTTTCAGACGCTGAACTATTAAAAAAAGCCAAACCTGAAGCCCAATTGGCAATCATTACTAATATGAACCACCTTTTCAAAGAAATAAAAACGGATGATCTTTCAGAAAATCAAGCATCCTATAACAATCCAGATTTACCGGTGATGCCTGAATTGGTTACTGCTGTTAATCAATTTATAAAATCGCTTTAAAGCGAAACTATTTTATACATTTGGCGACACATCTCAAAATTTGAAATTTTACTTATGAAAAAAATACTTTTTGTAATGGCTTTGTCGTCATGCTTATGTCATTTTACCGCTTCGGCACAATCGAAATCTAAAGAGCAAGTTCAAGTGACTATCAATTTGAACGCTATTGAAAAAGATAAAGTTCCTGTAACGGTGTTGACTCCAAAAATCAAAACTTCAGAAATCGTTTATCATTTCCCTAAAATTGTTCCCGGAACGTATTCTGAAGATGATTACGGAAGATTTATTGATGATTTTAAAGCATACGATAAGAAGGGCGTTTACATGACTGTTTCGAAAGTAGATGTCAATTCTTGGAAGATTAGTAATGCAACGCAATTGGCTTCGATTTCTTATTTGGTCAATGATACGTATGACATCGAATCGACACATGACATTTTCTCACCAGTCGGAAGTAATATCGATGCAGGAAAAAATGTGATGCTTAACACACATTGTTTTGTAGGATTCTTCGATGATTTTAAAGATGTCAATTATAAAGTAACGGTACAACATCCGGAAACGCTTTGGGGCGCAACATCGATGACTGATATTGATGCCAGCAATACGAGTGATGTTTTTGAGACGAGTCGATACGCCACATTGGTAGAAAATCCAATCATGTATAGCAAACCGGATTATACGACTTTCAAGATCAACGATATGGATATTTTGATTGCTGTTTATTCTCCGAATGGTACGCATAATGCTGAAGAAATTGCACCGGCGATGAAAACAATGATGACGGCACAAAAGAACTTTTTAGGAAAATTCAACAGCACCAAAAAATACAGCGTTTTAATTTATTTGTCGGATATGCAAGTCGAAAATGATGCACACGGCTTTGGTGCGTTAGAACATCCGACAGCTACAACAGTCGTAATGCCTGAAATGATGGGCGTTGATGAATTGGGTGAACAGTTGAAAGATGTGGTATCGCATGAGTTTTTCCATATCGTGACACCGTTGACAATTCATTCGGATGAAATTCAAAATTTTAATTACACAGCGCCAAAAATGTCCCAACATTTGTGGATGTATGAAGGTGTGACAGAATATTTTGCCAATCTTTTTCAAGTGAATCAAGGATTGATTACTGAAGATGACTTTTGTATGCGAATTGCAGGTAAAATAACCAATGCTTCAGGAATGGACGACACGATGCCATTTACAACTATGAGTGCTAATGTATTGACAAAACCTTATAAAGATCAGTATTTGAATGTGTATGAGAAAGGCGCGCTCATTGGCATGTGCATCGATATTATCATCCGTGAAAAAAGTAATGGTGCGCGAGGCATTTTAGATTTAATGCAAAAATTATCGAACGAATATGGCGTCAACAAAGCGTTTAAAGATGACGAGTTGTTTGCTAAAATTACAGCATTAACGTATCCTGAAGTGGGTGACTTTTTAAAGACTTATGTTTCGGGTAACACGCCAATTCCTTATGATACTTTTTTGGCTAAAATGGGTGTAACCAAAAAAGGTGTAAAAAGCCCTGGAAATCCTTTTATAAAAGGGCAAATACCTTATATCACTGTAGACCAAACCACGAAAGAAATTATTGTACGTCCTGAAACCGAACTTAATGTTTTCTTTACTGAATTGGGTATTAAAGGTGGCGATATTTTGAAAGAAGTCAATATGAAACCCTACAACTTAGACAACATCTACGAATTGATTCAAGCGAGTCAAACTTGGCAAAATGACAGCCCAATCTCTGTGAAAATAAGTCGTGGCGGTCAAGAGCAAGTCATTACCGGAAAAATTAAAATCCCATCTGAAGACAAAGTTGGCTTTGAAGCAACCGATGCAAGTAAAGAAAAGCTTAGAACTGCTTGGTTGAAAGGGTAACAAATTGCTACCATAAATTACGCCTCAAGTTTGAAAAAAGTTTGAGGCTTTTTTTTCATTACAAGAGGAAAATACTTTATGTAAAAATATTTTTTTAACATTTTTATAACTATGTTTGTTTAACTCAATAAACTAAAAACAAACACATTATGAAAAAAAATCTCTTTTCCTTATCGTATTTAATTATTATTTCAGCCTTTTTTGCAAGTTGTAGTAGTAGTGATTCTGAAACCCCGGCTGAAGAGGGTTTTTATAAAATCATCAATAATGGCGGTGGCGGCGTTAACAGTATAACGGATACTGCAGACACTCAAAGCTTGGGAATCGCTCAAGCAATTCCTTCGGTTTCAAATGAAATTTATCCTGCTAATATGCCCATTCTTTTCTTTTTTAATGATAAGATTTTATTGAGTTCTATAACACAAGATTCGTTTGTTGTGAAAGAAAATAACACTAAAGTTAGTGGCACTATTTCTATTAATGAAGCTGCCAATGGATTTGCAATTTTTACGTTCACGCCTAAAAACAAATTCGCTGCAGATGCCGATATCGAAATAACATTAACTACCGAATTGAAAGATGATAGTGGTACCGGTCTTGACAGTGATCAGGTTATATCCTATCGAACAGCTTCAACTACAGATAATAGCTTTGATGGAAATGGTGGTTTTGAAACTGGTATTGCTGGAGTAAATTTTATTGGTGATGGAAACGTACTTTCAGGAGCTCATGGTTGTATAAATCCTTTTGAAGGCAATAATTTTGCATCTATAACTTCAGGTAATCAATTGATTTCAAGCGGTACTGCAATTGGAGAAGCATCTAGCATTATGATTATCGGCCCTATCAACGCTAATATTACTTCTATTAATTTTAATTATAATTTTCTTTCAGCTGAATTCCAAGAATTCGTTGGAAGTGAATACGACGATTCCTTTATGGCTATTGTTTATGGAGCCAATGGCGCCCATTCAGAATTTGTAACTAGTGTTAACACAATTGGAAAAGCAGGTAATACTTCTTGCGATGGCTTTATTGGAATGCCGGATACTGGAGATGGTTATGCTGGTTCAACCGGATGGCTTAGCAAATCGATCAACTTTAGCAGCGTCGGAGATGAAGTATATATCGCGTTTATTGTAACCGATGTTTCAGATCAAGTATATTCTTCCGTGGTTTCTGTTGATGACATCACCTATAATTAATTAAAAAATACAATCCTAAAAAAACCATTCATAATCTGAATGGTTTTTTTTTGAACTATCCTGAAAGTTGAAAGTTTAACCGTTCATTTTAATCCATAAAAAAACCATCACAAAAAGTGATGGTTTTCTGGAGCCGGCGGAGGGACTCGAACCCACGACCTGCTGATTACAAATCAGCTGCTCTAGCCAACTGAGCTACGCTGGCGG
>NZ_JANOBI010000016.1:0-5143 GCF_031411595.1 Flavobacterium sp.
CGACAGAAGAGCCAAATCTACTATGGCATGGTTGGTTAAAAATGGAGTTGAAGAAAGTCGCTTAACAGGCAAAGGTTACGGGGAAACACAACTCGTAAACAAATGTGCCGATGGCGTGAAATGTTCGGAAGAAGAACATCAGGCTAATAGAAGAAGTGAATTCATTATTATAGCCTTATAATACTCTACCTTTATTATAGTATAGATTACAATCCAATTAATATAAAAAAGTTGCAAGAACGTTCTTGCAACTTTTTTGTTTATATCCTATAGGAATTTAAAGATGTGTGAATTACAGCCATTTAAATTCTTGTAGGGCTTTCTATTTTACTACAATATTTTCAATCGAAGATTAGTTACATCTAGCTTTTAAAAAAAATTTCAGCTTCAATTATCTTCTATTTGCATTGCACTTTTTCGATTAAATTCTTAAAAAATCGAACCCAATTCTAAAAAAATATTCGATAAAACAGCAGTAAAAAATACGTTTATTATGTTTATTTCTCGTAAAACAATTCTTACTTTATATTTAATTTAATGCATTTCATCGATATTTTATGTATTTAAACGATGATTTTTTTGGTGGAAACTTTATTTAAATATAGATTTGAAATGTCAAAACAAAGAATTTTTTAAAGCATAATATTTTAAGGTTACCGATTGAATTTAAGATCAAATTCATAAGAGCTGAAAAATAACATCGAAAAGACATCAACTGTTTTTAGTGTGTTTTAAGAAAATCTAAAAAACGAATTAAATTAAGTATCATGAAAACAAAGACTAAAAACCAATTCAATGGCCATCACTTCAGCATGGCTTGGTTTAAAAAGACAAATGCACTAATCATTACTATACTGCTATTAGTATTTTGTACTGCCCCAATACTGGCACAAGAACAAAGAGATGGCAATCGAGTACTAGAGAGAAAGGCATTCCTAACCAATCTTCGTACTAATGAGCTTGCTTCGAGAGCAACCAACTCTAATGCTCAGCATATCGAACAACTTATATCTAAAGTCCAACCGTCGGTATATTACTATTCTGGTGATCTAAAAACTTACGGAAGCAGACCAGTTTGTCTTTTTACCAATATTCAAGCTTTGAGTAGACTTAGTGGTATTGCAGTTCCAAAAGACAATATCGAAATGGTAACGATAAGAATCGAAAGTGCAAGCGATTTAAATGCACCCATCGATCTAAATCAATTTGTTGATTACAAAAATCTAAAATACATCCAAATCGTATCTAACATTTCTACAACGGAACAAATCATTACCAATATGATTCGCAACAATGAAGGAAAATATAGTGTGTTCTTTAAAATCCAAAACGGAGATAGCGACCAATAATATTGATAAAATTAATCATTATGAAGAATTTATACTTTAAATCGATGACCAAAAAACTTCAAAATATAGCCATCCTTTTTGCCCTAATCGGAACAACTATCAATGTTGAAGCTCAAGTTAATGTTGGTTTCACCCAAAGGACCTCACAGTATTCTCCTACCAAAAAGATTTATACTGTGAAAGGTGATTTTACGATGTTGGGAAATACCTGTCTAACACCGCAAAATTATAGTGATACGCAAAACAACAACGGGCAGTATATGACTTATGTTGATACTGATAACGATCCAAACACTTGGAACTCGTCCTCATCAACATTGACTTTATCAACCGAAAATGGAGCCGTTCCTAGTTGCTCTAATATTGTGTATGCAGGTTTGTATTGGACAGGAAAATCTTCTCCTGATCCGATTTTTAATGTACAAAAACAAATGCAAAGCGGAACACAAGCCATCAATAATAACCTAACGGTAGCTTATGATGAAAACATTGCCAATACCAACTATACGCTAACCATTTCTAGAAATGACCCTAGCAATAACAATCGAAATCCTATTTATACTTTTTCGGGAAACAGCAATAACTATGTATTCAATTTCTATAATAGTGGTGTTAATAGAGTGACACTTTCTATCAATGGAGCAACTGCGATCAATATTCCTGTCTCAGTAACTACCAACACAGAAGCTACTTTGACTGTTCCTTACGTAATCGTTGATGGATCGGTATCCATTACTATCAAAAAATTAATTCGAAGTGCCGCTACCAATCTTAGTAGTACAGATACACGAAACACATCGACTGCTGCGGTTACTGTTGCGGGAGCAATTCCAATATACACAACCGTTACAAAAGAATACAACAAAAGAGTAATCTCTTTAAAAGGACCAACTTCATCAAGCTATACACAATTCACAGCTGATGCAACTGACATTTACTACCCAAGCGGATCGGAAGATGACATCTATACGGCATACAAAGAAATTACGGATTACGTAAAACTAAATGGTATAGGAGAATATTTCGCTGCTGATATGGCTTTATTAGAAGGCGATCCAGGCGGAACTGGTTATTCCGGCGGTTGGGGAATTATTGTAGTTTATGAAAACTTCAAAATGAAATACCGTGATGTAACCATTTTTGATGGATATGCTTACGTAAAATCAACCAATACATCAGGATACACTCTACCAGTAGCTGGTTTCAACACCGTTCAAACCGGAACCGTTGGCGTAAAATTGGGTATGATGACCAGTGAAGGCGACGTAGATTTCACAGGAGATTATTTTAAAATTAGAAAAAACAGTGACGGTACCTACATGGATTTAAGTCACTCTGGAAATACTACAGGAAACTTCTTCAACTCTTCCATCAATGCAGGTGGAATCCGAAAACCAAACCTAGTCAATAACACAGGTATCGACATCTGTATGTTTAATGTACCCAATACCGGAAACACGGTAATTGGTAACAACCAGACTTCAACTTCTTTCAAATATGGAACCAGCAGTGATACCTACTCTATCTTCGCCATTGCAATGGCAGTTGATGCTTATGTTCCTGTGAATGAAGCCATCTTAAGTGCTGCAACAATCAATAATGTTCCAGCCGTAAAACCATATGTTTCTTTACCCGGACAAATCATCGGTTGTAATGTAAACATCAAAAACTTAGGTACTGAAGCGATCAGCAACTATAAAATGTATATCCCGATTCCGTATAATGCGACTTATGTACCTGGAAGTGCGGTAGGAACTATACTATTTACGCCGCTTCCAACCCCAAACAATATCTATTTCGATGCTGCTATGGGTGACTATGGTACTATCGTTTGGGATTTTGGTACGTTGCCATTGCCTGCACTGTCAAGCACTTTATTGGCAAAACTAAGTTTCAACCTAAAAGCCACTGTGGATTGCAACATATTAAACAATGCAACCTGCGGAAGCCAGATTGTCGTTAACGGACTTTCAAGCGGAATCGGTGCCGTCACAGGAATCGTCTTCAGCAATAATAAAATGATCGAAGGATATGCCGAAGGTGGCGCCTGTATCGGTGAACCCTTACCGCAAACCTTAACCGTAGGCATCAACGCGATTGGTTTCCTTGGAGCCAATTGTCCGGGAATGCCTGCTATAAGACCTCTCGTTTACTGTACTCCTGGAACAACCGTTTCAAAGGCGACCGTAGCCACTAGTTTCCCTGCCGGATCTAAATTCTACGATTCTGTCCCGGTAACGGCGAGTACTATAGAATTCACGACCAGCAATCCTTTTCCACTGACAATTGCCACAAGCCCTACCTATTATGCGGTTCCACCAACTGGAATAGCAGGTTGTAGTTTTCCATTTACAATCAGAAAATGTAAAGTAATCGATGCTGTTAATGATACTGGAACCAACATCATAGGTTCTGTTGGCGGAACTTCATTCACGAATGTACTGGCTAACGATACTATGAATGGTGCCTCTTTTACAGCTTCTGAAGTCAACTTAACTTTCGTAAGTGCAACCAACGCCGGCATCACGCTTTCAGGTAGTAACGTAATCGTTGCACCCGGAACTCCTGCTGGAAACTATACTTTAACGTATCAAATATGTGAAGTAGCAAGCCCAGCCAACTGCGATACTGCAGTGGTGACCGTAAGAGTATTGGCTGCAGATATTGACGCCAATAACGATATCGGTATTCCTTTGAATGGCTATGTAGGCGGAATTGGATATGCGAATGTATTGGTAAATGATACCTTGAATGGAGTACTTGTAAACCCATCACAAGTAATCACTACTTTCGTTTCATCGAATAATGCTGGTGTAACACTATCCGGAACTGACGTTTTAGTAGCTGCCGGAACACCTGCTGGTGTTTTTGTACTGAACTATCAAATTTGTGAAGTATTAAATCCAACAAATTGCGATGCTACTACCGTAAAAGTTATTGTAAACGCCGCTCCTATTGATGCTGTCAATGACATTGGAACTCCAATAAATGGTGCTACAGGTGGAATGGCTTTCACGAATGTATTGGTTAACGATACTTTGAATGGTGCTGCCGTAATACCTAATCAAGTCACTACAACTTTTGTAAGTGCTACAAATCCTGGTATTACTTTGTCAGGAACTAATGTAATGGTTGCAGCGGGAACACCTGCGGGAACTTATACATTAACTTATCAAATCTGCGAAAAATTAAACACCACAAACTGCGATACTGCTACAGTTTCTGTTTCTGTTAATGCGGCTGCAATCATCGCCAATGACGATACCGGAACAACTGTAAACGGGTTTTCTGGCGGAACGGCTTTCACAAACGTTTTAATCAATGATACTTTGAATGGCGTTGCGGTTGTACCTTCAAAAGTGACTACAACTTTTGTCAGTTCGACTAATGCTGGAATAACACTTTCTGGAACGAATGTACTTGTAGCTGCGGGAACACCTGCCGGTTCATATACATTAACATACAAAATCTGCGAAGTTCTAAATCCTACAAATTGCGACAACGCTAATGTAACTGTAACGGTTTCGGCCGCTACAATTCTTGCCAATGATGATACTGGAGTTTCTGTAAACGGACTTACCGGTGGAACTTCATTCACAAACGTGTTAGTAAATGATACTTTGAATGGTGTTTTAGTAAACGCTTCACAAGTAAACTTAACTTTTGTAAGTGCCACAAACGCTGGAATCACTTTATCAGGAAGTAATGTAGTGGTTGCTGCGGGAACAACTGCAGGAACTTACACTTTAACTTACCAAATCTGCGAGGTTTTAAATCCTTCAAACTGCGATACT
>NZ_JANOBI010000017.1:0-12919 GCF_031411595.1 Flavobacterium sp.
GCTGTATAATTCTTCAAAACAAAAAGCTGTAACGGTTGGTTGCAGCTTTTGTTTAAAAAATTAAATTAAAAGAATACAATTAAAAGACATACTATGGAAAAGTTAATAAATGATTTTTCGTTTGGATTATTTATCTGGCAAACAATAATTTTTGTGGGATTGATTTTCTTATTGAAAAAATTTGCTTGGAAACCTATTTTGGATGCCGTTAACGAAAGAGAAGAAGGTATAAAAAATGCTTTACTTTCTGCAGACAACGCCAGAAAAGAAATGCAAAACCTTCAAGCTGACAATCAACGTATTTTGCAAGAAGCAAGAATGGAGCGCGACGCTATGCTTAAAGAAGCACGTGAACTCAAAGAGAAAATGATCGCTGATTCTAAAAATGAAGCTCAAATTCAAGGACAAAAAATGATCGAGCAAGCCAAAGCGGCTATCGAAAGTGAAAAAAATGCTGCTATGGCAGAATTGAAATCTCAAGTTTCATCGTTGTCTTTAGAAATTGCTGAAAAATTGTTGAAAGACGAATTATCTAACAAAGAAGCCCAAGTAAAATTGGTTGAGAAAATGTTGGGTGACGCTAAATTAAACTAACATGAGTAGTACAAGAGCAGCAATTCGTTACGCCAAAGCCATCTTAGACATTGCCAATGATAAAGGTGTTGCAGAAGCTGTAAATAACGACATGACTTCTATCGCTTCCACGATTAATGGGAATTTGGAGTTGGATACGTTTATCCAAAATCCAACGATTAAAGTTGAGGTTAAAGAACAAGCTTTATTGTCGGTTTTTGCTAATGTAAATCCTGTAACCAACAGCTTATTTCATTTGTTATTCGAAAACAAACGATTTGAAATTTTGGAATATATTGCAGTAGAATACATCAAATTATTCGACGTTCAAAACAACATTGAAGTAGCAAAAGTAACGACAGCCATTGCAATGGATGCAGCATTAGAAGCAAAAGTGTTGGCTAAAATTGCTACGTTTTCAAACAAGAAAATTACCATTGAGAATACCATTGATCCGGCTATTATAGGTGGATTTATATTAAGAATAGGTGACAAGCAATACAATGCTTCTGTTGCCAACAGATTGCAAGTATTAAAAAGAGAATTAAGTAACTAGTTATTATATCAATAATTATGGCGGAAATTAAACCTGCTGAGATTTCAGCAATATTAAAAAAGCAAGTAGAAGGATTTGAATCAGGTGCTACTTTAGAAGAAGTAGGATCGGTTCTTAATGTTGGAGATGGTATTGCTCGTGTATACGGGTTATCGAATGTTCAATACGGTGAGTTGGTAGAATTCGACAACGGTCTCGAAGGAATCGTTTTGAATCTTGAAGAAGATAATGTAGGTGTTGTTCTTTTAGGACCATCAACAGGTATCAAAGAAGGATCAACAGCCAAAAGAACACAACGTATCGCATCGTTAAAAGCGGGCGAGCAAATGGTAGGACGTGTAGTCAACACCCTTGGTTTTCCAATTGATGGAAAAGGACCAATCGGTGGCGATTTATACGAAATGCCTTTGGAAAGAAAAGCACCTGGAGTTATCTTCCGTCAACCAGTAACAGAACCATTACAAACCGGAGTAAAAGCAGTTGATGCGATGATTCCAGTAGGTCGTGGACAGCGTGAGTTGGTGATTGGTGACCGTCAAACCGGTAAATCTACGGTGTGTTTGGATACAATTCTAAACCAAAAAGAATTCTACGACGCAGGAAAACCAGTATTTTGTATCTACGTAGCCATCGGACAAAAAGCTTCGACGGTTGCCGGAATTGCAAAAATGCTAGAAGAAAGAGGCGCAATGGCTTATACAGTTATCGTTGCAGCTAATGCTTCTGATCCTGCTCCAATGCAAGTATATGCTCCGTTCGCAGGTGCTGCTATCGGTGAATATTTCAGAGATTCAGGCCGTCCGGCTTTAATCGTTTATGATGATTTATCAAAACAAGCAGTAGCTTACCGTGAGGTATCTCTTTTGTTAAGAAGACCACCGGGTCGTGAAGCATATCCTGGAGACGTTTTCTACTTACACTCTCGTTTGTTAGAAAGAGCTTGTAAAGTAATCGCGAATGATGACATTGCAAAAAACATGAACGACTTACCGGATTCTTTAAAAGGAATTGTAAAAGGTGGCGGTTCATTAACAGCATTGCCAATCATCGAAACCCAAGCTGGTGACGTTTCTGCATACATCCCAACCAACGTAATTTCTATTACTGATGGTCAGATTTTCTTGGATGGAGATTTGTTCAACTCGGGAGTTCGTCCTGCGATCAACGTAGGTATTTCGGTATCTCGTGTTGGAGGTAACGCTCAGATTAAATCGATGAAAAAAGTATCAGGTACATTAAAACTAGACCAAGCACAATTCCGCGAATTGGAAGCGTTTGCAAAATTCGGTTCTGACCTTGATGCTGTTACATTAAACGTAATCGAAAAAGGAAAAAGAAACGTTGAAATCTTAAAACAAGATTTGAACGATCCGTATACAGTAGAAAATCAAGTAGCGATCATCTACGCAGGTTCTAAAAACTTGCTAAAAAGTGTTCCTGTGAATAAAGTAAAAGAATTTGAAAAAGACTTCTTGGCTTATATGAACAGCAAACACAGAGATACGCTTGATGCTCTAAAAGCAGGGAAATTAGATGACAACATTACTGACGTTATCGAAAATGCCGCTAAAGAAATTTCAGCAAAATACAACTAATTAATAATTTGAAGATTTGGAAATTTGAAGATGATTATACATTTTCAAATTTTCAAATCAGATAATTTTCAAATTACATATGGCAAACTTAAAGGAAATCCGCAATAGAATCACTTCCGTTTCATCTACGATGCAAATCACATCGGCAATGAAAATGGTTTCTGCAGCAAAGCTTAAAAAAGCACAAGATGCGATTACGGCGATGCGACCTTATGCCGAAAAATTAACGGAATTATTGCAAAATCTCTCGACTACACTTGATGGTGATATTGGAGGTGAATTTACGACCCAACGCGAAGTAAAAAGAGTTTTGATTGTTGCAATCACTTCCAACAGAGGTTTGTGTGGTGCATTCAACAGCAATGTGATTAAAGAAGTGAAAAGCCGCGCTGAATTTTACGCAGGAAAACAAGTGGATGTTTTTGCCATAGGTAAAAAAGGGCACGATGTTTTAAAGAAAACACAAGAAGTTATTGGCCATCACAACGCCATTTTCGATAATTTGACTTTTGAAAATGTAGCCAATATCGCCGATGATATTACGAACAAATTTCTTTCAGGAGAATATGACCGTGTTGAATTAGTCTACAACCAATTCAAAAATGCTGCGACTCAAATTATTCAAAACGAACAATTCTTGCCATTGGCACCAATAGTTTCTGATACAGTTGCTTCTTCAGGAGATTATATTTTCGAACCTTCGATGGAAGAAATTGTGTTGACTTTGATTCCAAAATCACTCAAAACACAATTGTATAAAGGCATCAGAGATTCATTCGCTTCTGAACACGGAGCGCGTATGACGGCTATGCACAAAGCAACCGACAACGCAACGGAACTCAGAGATCAATTGAAACTCACCTACAACAAAGCGCGTCAAGCTGCCATTACCAACGAAATCTTAGAAATTGTTGGTGGCGCTGAAGCATTGAAAGGATAAAAAAATCAGATTTAAAACAAGGAAAGCCGGCAGAGATTGTCGGCTTTTTTATTTGGATTCAACTCAATCTTTTTTAAAACAACTATAAATTGATTAAAAAAAGTAGATTATATATACAAATCGTTTATTTTTATAAAAATTTTAAACCGAGTCAATGACACGGTGTTAACAAAAACAAACGACTAAACAAAAATGGCAAAAGAAAGTTTTAACTGGAAGAGCATTTTTATAAATGACCCCCAAGAAAATATTCCTAAAGAAACCGAGCCAACATCTTCACAATTCTCAGACAATAAATTCCCGGATCAAGCGACAAATATTGTAGCCAGTTCTACGAACCCATACATGGAGGAAGTCTACAAAACGTACGACAAAGGGTTTGATTCATTGAATTCTGAGGGTTTTGACTTTTTTGAACTCTACAAATCTGTTATGGCTGTCGGCCCTACAAATCCCCAAAGTTACCAGATGGCATACGCTATGGGGAAAACAATCAACTCGGGATTAACCAAAGATTTTCTTTTGGAAAAAGCACAATATTACATTTCCGAAATTGAAAAAGTCTATACCAAATACGACACGACGGGTAATTCCAAAAAGAAAGATTTGAACGACAGCATCAATAAAGAAAAAGATACACTTTCAAAATCGATAGTTGATCTAGAAGCTAAAATTATTTTAATGCAGCGCGAAGTGGAAGCTAAAAAAGCGGAATTTAAAAAAGTAGATCCCCAAAGCATCGCTGAATTAAATGAAATTCAACTTAAAATTGAAGCCAATAATCTTGCAAAACATAAAATCCTGGACTCAATAAATACCGTTGTCACAGGCATAAACCAATATTTACAATAATGGACAGCAAATACGAACAAGAAAGAAGCACCCTTTTAGAACTCCCGATTTTAAAACATTTTGATGAATCTAAAGGAGAAATCGCTTTAAAAACTAACGTTTTAAAAAAAGGTGAAAAATCATTATTTTGGGCTCTAGCCATGGGGTTATTGGGTATTGGAGGTTATCTGACCTGGACCTATATCATCCCGCCATTGTTTACAATGCTCGGTCAGGCAATTGCATTATCAGCAACCGGCATTTTTCTGGTTTTCCTTGTGATGATGTTTCCGGTAATCATGAAAGGACTGCGCTTTGCAACAAAGAATATCCATAAAGCTTTAATCCAAAGTAATCCTTTTAATGAACTTGAAGAACAAAAACTGAAGATGGTCAAGAACCGCGAAGTTTTTAAAAATACGAAGGCCAAGCTCAAAGGACTCAAAAACGAAATGGAAATCGAAGCAGGAAAAGCAGAAAAGGAAGCTAAAGATTATCAGGAAGAAGTCCTGAGTCTAAAACGCCAATGCGAAAAGCTAAAATCTGCCATGGATGAAATGGTCAAGATTAATGGTATTGGTGCAAAAGATACAGACGAATATGTAGCACTGCAAAGCGAACTCGCGAAAAAATTAAGTGACTCTCAACGCATATCCACGCAGTACGAACAAAGCAAAAGTTTTATCCAGAAATACGGAGTAAGAGCTAATGTTTTAGGTAAAATGGACAGAAAACTTACTTTGGCAGGCACAGCAATCGACATTAAGATTGCCGATTTTGATGCTACCGTGAAAATGCTCCAGAAAGAATATGAGTTTGCTCAGAATGCTAAAGAAGCGACTGAAAGTGCAAAAAGCGCCATGATGTTTACAAAAGATTGGGAATTGGAATATGCACTCGAAGTGGTAACATCTACCATCGCACAAGATATTGCCAGAACTTCTGAAAACCTAATCGATATAGACGCATTGACATCAAAATATTCTGTCGATAATGATGAGTTGTATGCAAGGCTCGACTCTCTTGCAGATGAAATCAAAACCGGCGAAAATACGATTCCAGATTCAAACAAATACTCAAGTCCGAATTACAAACTAACCAAAGATGACAAGCTCAACAACGGTGGATTTGGTGATATTTTTTAAAAACAAAACAAACTAATTGATAACAAAATGGGAAAAATTTTAAGAACGCAAAAACTGACCACATTATCAGAATTGCTCATTGTTTTAGTAGGTATAGGTGGAGTTTTGGGAGGTATTTATTGGCTTTCACCGGGAATTCGTACTTCTGTTTCCAAACAATTGAACGGAATCGAACTCAACAGCACCGATGTAAATAATGTGACCAGCGCAGATAAAATGGCGCTTCCTTCTAAAGAAATTTCTTCGGAGGTAAACAGCAAACCGCTTGTGAGAATCGGCGGCTATGCTTGGAATGCTGAATCGGGAATTATTGTATCCAATGGCGGGCCTAAAACAACCAAAGGATCATTGATGGAAAAAAACGGTGTCAATCTCGAGATTATCCGCCAAGATTGGCTTTCTGAATTGCGTAATATGCAGATGAAATTTATCGAGGAATTCGACAAAGGAGAAGCTTTTCCAACATCAGACAAAAGTATTTTCGCCGTAATGATTATGGGCGATGGCGCACCATTTTATATTAGCTCTGTTCAAAAAGCACTCGATGAGAAATACGGAAAAGACAAATACCATTTACAGGTCATGGGTGCCATCGGAATGAGCTTTGGAGAAGACAAACTGATTGGCCCTCCAAGCTGGAAATCAAATCCAAAGTCGATGAAAGGGTCTGTAATATCAGCGGTGTTGGGAGATGGCGATTGGGTAACGACCGTTAATTATTGCTTCGCCAACGGATTGAAAGTAAATCCTGACCCGACAACTTATGATGCTGATGCGGTCAATATTTATCCTTCTGAAAATGATGATTATATTAAGTCGGCTGAGGAATTAATTAAATCTCAAACAACAGGTTGGACCGTTTCTTTGAAAGAAGTTTCAAATGGTAAGCTAACCGGAAAAACAGTAAGTAGAAAAATTGACGGTTGTGCTACTTGGACACCGGGCGATAAAACCGTTTTTGACAAATTATCAGGATACATTGATATCGTTTCTACAAAAGAATTCAACAACCAGATGCCAGCCGCTTTGATTGGTGTGAAGGAATGGGCTGAAAAGAATCCGACAATTGTTTCTAATATTTTAAAATCAGCACTTACAGCTTCAAACCAGATGAAAAATTATGACGAATGGAGAGTGAGAGCTTCCGAAGCAGTATCAGAAACATACAAAATGGAAACGCCTCAATACTGGTATAAAATGTTCAAAGGCGAACAAGGCACAAAAGCTGGCTTGACTTATAACATGGGGGGTTCTAAAGTTTTTAATTATGCCGATGCCATGCAGTATTTTGGATTGAGTGACGGTGTGAATAGATACAAATCGGTATACAATCAGGTTTCAACCTATCTTAAAGAATTGAATCCATTCGGGTTTAATGAAAATGTGGGAGCCGTCGTTCCTTATGATAGCGCCGTTAATTTATATTATTTAAAAAACATCAATGACATCGAATCTGGAGCAGCCGAAAAAGCAGATTACTCCGCACAGGCTACTGAAGTAGTCGCTTCTGGCGAATGGAGAATTAATTTCAATTCTGGAAGCGCTGAAATCTCGGGAACTTCCGGAAAAGAACTCGAAAAAATATACAACCTGTTGATTCAAGCAGAAAATACCAAACTAACACTTGTTGGTCATACCGACAATGACGGAAATCCAACAGCCAACCAAGTATTGTCAAAAGCAAGAGCGCAGGCGGTTGTGAATTACTTAGGTCAAAAAGGCATTCCTGCAAGCCGTTTCCAAATGGTTGACGGTAAAGGTCAGAACGAACCTGTAGCAGACAATAGTACACAGGCAGGAAAAGCTAAAAACAGACGTGTAGTCATCACGTTATTAAAATAACTAATAATAATAAGGCTGTCAGTTCCGACATTTCGGGAGACAGCCTTTTTTCTATGAAAAAATTTTTCACACCTTTCGAAAAGATTACCAAATCAACCAGAACAGTTATCTTGTTGTGTTGGATTGTAATGGTTTTTGTAGCCTGGTTTGTCGGAACAATGGGAACAAAACATTTATTTCCGGCACCGAATCAGGTATTAAAAGGATTCACAGATTTGTATGCGGAAGGTCTTGTCGTACACATCTTTAATTCGTTGTCATTGTGTTTTCTTTCGATATTCATCGCAGTACTATTGTCGGTGTTGTTCGCCTATACGTGGCCCATTCCATTGTTGAAACCAGTCTCGGAATTCATCACAAAATTTAGATTTTTGCCGTTTACAGGGTTGTCATTCTACATCACGCTGATCATTCATGACGCACGCAATATGCAAATTTGGATTATGGTCATTTTCCTGACTACCTTCCTAACGACTTCTTTAATTGCAGTCATCAAGGATATTCCAGAAGAAGAATTCGACCACGCTAAAACTTTAGGATGCAACCGTTGGGAAGTTTTATGGCAGGTTATTGTTCTAGGTCGCTTAGATTATGTCATTGATGTCATCCGCCAAAATCTTGCAATCACCTGGATGATGCTGGTCACCGTAGAATCGATTGTGGTGGCGTCGGGAGGACTAGGGTTCTTGATTAAAAACTCAGACAAATTCATGAACCACGGAAGGATTATCGCGCTACAGATTATCATTTTATTAATTGGACTTGCACTCGATTCAGGAATCAATTTTTTAAGAAAAGCAGTTTTCAGATATTCAAAAATATAACAGAAAATGAAACACGAATATAAAGAAACGCTTCTGTATGTAGAAAACCTAAGCGTGGCTTATGATGGCAATATCATTATTAAAGACATTTCGATTACCGAAAAAGATGTAGTTCGCGAAGGCATAAAAAGCACAGGACAAGTAATTGCAATAGTGGGAAGATCCGGAAGAGGAAAATCTACTTTTTTCAGAGCTTTGACAGGATTGATACCGATGAATACCGGAAAAATACTCATCAAGGATTTCGAGGCTAAAGAACCCTATACAGCAAAGGCAGTAAAAGAAGGCGACATTGGTTTTGTTGATCAGAAGTATACATTGTTCCGTCATAAAACCGTCAATCAAGCGTTGAAATTCGCTTTGCGTAAAAGCAAATTATCAGAAAACGAAAAAGACCAAAAAATAAAAGAATACATCAATAAATGGGGATTGGAATCGTGTGTCGATAAATACCCTAACGAACTTTCGGGCGGACAAAGACAACGCACAGCAATCATCGAACAATTGTTTTCTTCGGATCAATTTATTGTTCTTGATGAACCATTTTCAGGCCTTGATGTCGGCAATATTGAAGAAGTAAAAAAATCTTTTGAACTCCTTAGCGAATCTTCTGATTTTAATACCATTATCTTTTCGACACATGACATAGAGTTAGCACTCGAACTGGCACAATGTATTTACGTAATCGGTTACCCAACAATAAACGGAAAAAAGCAAAACTACGGCACCGTCGTAGCGCATTACGACTTAAGGGAAATGGAATTGGCATGGAAGGATTATTGTGACGACCATGCGAAATTGTCAAAAGAAATTGTACATCAAATGATGATATCTTAATTGGCAACACTTTGAAAAATAAGCGAAGCCTAATTTCATTGCTCGAAGATTCATTCCTGTCATTAAAAGATTCTATAGAATCTGAAATAAACAACAATGTCATGGTTTTCAACGCAGATTATATCGAACAACTCAAAAATGAAACTATAGGAATTCTTGCGTTATGTGAAGTTTTGAATGCAGATTCGGGTTTTGTTCAAAAAGCCAATGCGCTTGTAGCGAAAAATCAAACGAATGGATTGCTATTGAAAGCGCAACACTTCTTCATATCCGATATCATCGCCGCATACAATAATAATCTCGGAAGCGAAAACGATAAATCCCGGTTTGCTCTTGCTTATTATTATGACGCTTTGCGCAATAAGCATTTCGCAGATCAAAATGCAGTACAAACACTCAATAAACTTGCTGCCAGCGATGAATTCAAAACGCATCTTAAAAAAATTTCCAACGATAATAGTATCATGCACGTGAATGCTGAAAAGTATTTTCTGCTGCCGGTTTTATCGGAAATGAAAAGCCCTAAAGTGGATGAAGTTTCAAAGAAAATTCAGCAGTTTCTTCTATCCGCATTTGATTCCAACGCCAAAAAAGATATTGAAATTACAGCTGTAAAAACACAAGAAGTCAATGCTCAAAATAGTCAAACAACTAATTTTCCGCCCGACGATACGCTCGAAAAAGTACTCGAAGAACTTCATGCACTTGTCGGACTTCAAGCCGTAAAGAACGACGTCAACGAATTAATCAACCTTCTTGAAATTCAGAAAAAAAGAACCGCCGAAGGTTTAAAAAACATCGAAGTCACACTGCACACTGTTTTTTTAGGTCCACCCGGAACAGGCAAAACTTCCGTAGCAAGATTACTGAGCAGGCTATACAAACATTTAGGGTTTCTGTCTCGGGGACAACTTTACGAAACCGACCGCGAAGGATTGATTGCCGGTTTTGTCGGGCAAACAGCAACCAAGGTAGACAAAGCCGTGAATGAAAGCCTCGGCGGTGTACTATTTGTTGACGAAGCTTATGCTTTAACACAAAACGCATTTGGGAATGATTATGGAGCTGAAGCAGTGAATACTCTAATCAAAAGAATGGAAGATCATCGCGAAGATTTAGCTGTTGTCGTGGCTGGTTATACTGAGCCGATGCATTTGTTTATCGAATCGAATCCGGGTTTGAGATCGCGCTTCAACCGATTTTTCCATTTCGATCATTTCACACCTGAACAACTGTTTCAGATTTTTGAATCTTTCTGCAAAAACTCCGATTTTATTATCACAGCAGATGCCAAGGAAAAACTTATCGATACTTTTGAATTGCTTTATTCTAAAAAGGATGAGGGCTTTGGAAACGCCAGAGTCGTCAGGAATCTGTTCGAGAAATGTGTGCAAAAACAAGCAAATCGTATTGTGAAACTAAAAAAACTTAGTCCAAATGTTTTGAAAACGTTTACCGAAGAAGACATTCCTGAGCCAAAAAAAACCGAAATGCAGGTGTTTATGAAAAGCCCTAATGCGGAATCGTAACAGCCTAATCATAAAATAAATAAGCAACCAAACAAATCCTTATTTTTGTTTCAAACCTAAAATCAAATTCATTGGAACTTTACAAAAACCTTTTCAAACAAACCGCCATCTACGGACTAGCCACCGTATTGCCGCGCATGTTTAGTTTCTTGCTAGTTCCAATCTATACTGATTTATTGCCCAAAGAAGCCTACGGAAAAGTATCCATTATTTTCTCTTGGATGATTTTCTTCAATGTGATTCTGGCTTACGGCATGGAAACTTCTTTCTTCCGCTTTTACAACAAAGAAACCAACAAAAAAAATGTCATCGAAACCACCACAGTTTCTATTTTTTGGACATCAATATTGTTCTTATTTCTAGCATTGTTATTCAGAAATGCACTAGCGAATTCATCAGGAATCGATGTGCAATACATCACCTACACCATTTGGATTTTAGTCCTAGACGCACTCGTTATAATCCCATTCTCCAAACTCAGAGCCAACCAACAACCGATGTATTACGCTACCATTAAAATCGGAAACGTTGTCATCAATTTGTTGCTCAATCTGTTTTTTCTAATCGCTTTACCCAAAATCGCCCAAGCCAATCCAAGCGGATTTCTTAGTACTTTCTATTTCGATGATTTCCAAATCGGATACATTTTCGTCTCCAATATTATCGCAAGTTTAGCCACATTCCTCGCGCTGTCACCCAATTATTCTCAAGTCAAATGGCATTTTGATTTTGATCTTTGGAAACGCATGATGCGTTACGGTCTGCCCATTCTAGTAGCTGGAATCGCATTCGCCATCAACGAACAATTTGATAAAATCCTACTCGGAAAACTATTGCCCGCCAATATCGCTGACTCCGAAGTGGGCGTATATTCCGCGTGCTACAAACTCGGCCTGTTCATGGTATTATTCAGAACCGCGTACACATTAGGCATAGAGCCATTCTTTTTCAGCCACGCCGACAAAGAAAACGCCACCCAAACCTACGCCACGGTCACCAAATATTTCGTGATTTTCGGTTCCTTCATCATGCTCAGCGTAATCGTTTTTGCCGACCTATTCAAAATGCTGATGATCCGTGATTCGTCATATTGGGAAGCCATGAAAGTAGTCCCGCTCATCATCCTAGCCAACTTCTTCTTGGGCATCTACACCAACTTATCAGTCTGGTATAAACTCATCGACAAAACCCATATCGGCGCGTGGATATCGATTGTAGGCGCAATAGTCACGCTGGTACTCAACTTTCTGCTGATTCCAAAATACAGTTACTACGGTTCTGCGATTGCCACGATTGCCGCCTACGGAAGCATGATGTTGATTTCGTATTTCATGGGCAACAAATACTACCCAATTCCATACGACAAGAAAAAAATCGGAAGTTATCTAGGTTTGTCAATCCTTTTTTCAATCCTGTCATTTTACTTCTTCCGTGAGAATTACTTCGTTGGAGCCGCTTTACTCATCGCATTTTTATATTTTATATACCACAACGAAAAAGAAACTTTACAACGTATTATCAATCGTAAATCGAATTAGGAGCTTTATCCCGCTATACACTCCCAATCTTGTCATTGCGAGCTTGCGCGGCAATCTCCCAATGCCAAGGATTTTCCCTTCTATCGGGGCTAGGGCAATTCACAAAAATAAAACAACATCATGGAAATCAAAATCATCAACCAATCCCAACACGCTTTACCAAACTACGAAACCATCGCCTCTGCCGGCATGGACTTACGCGCAAACCTCACCGAATCCATAACCCTAAATCCACTCGAAAGAGCCATTGTAAAAACCGGATTGTTCATAGAATTACCCATTGATTACGAAGCTCAAGTACGCCCAAGAAGCGGACTAGCAGCCAAAAAAGGAATTACGGTTCTCAACTCACCTGGAACCGTAGATGCCGATTACCGCGGCGAAATCGGAGTCATTTTAGTAAACCTGTCCAACGAACCATTCGTTGTCGAAAACGGCGAACGCATCGCACAACTCATCATCGCCAAACACGAAAGAGCAACATGGATTGCAGTAGAAAAATTATCAGAAACCTCACGCGGTGAAGGTGGTTTTGGGAGTACTGGAGTGAAGTAGGTTTTACAATTTCGAAATTTTGAGATGAAGACCGCAAGATTTTGTATATTCATCAAACTATATTTAACCAACCTTAAATAAACATTATGAAAAATCTTTTGAAAAGCACCTTGTATTTAGCTGTTTTTGCTTTGGCCGGAATTTTATTCCAAAT
>NZ_JANOBI010000018.1:0-37214 GCF_031411595.1 Flavobacterium sp.
TTCCACCAGAAACACTTGGATTTAGATTCGAGATTGCTGCGTCTTTAGTAAACACATTTGGAGTGTTATAATTTAAGTCACTTGGCTTAAGATCATTCACAGTAATTACTAAATCGAAAGTTGTAGAACCACCGGAATTGTTCGCTGTTACGGTGTAAGTTGTCACACTTGAAATCACGGTTGGCGTTCCAGAAATTGCTCCAGTTGCCGTATCGAAATTCAACCCTAAAGGCAAACTTGGTGTAATGCTATAATCGATAACGCTTCCTGAAACAATTGGAAACAAACTAACAATTGAAGTTCCATTGGTAAACACGTTTTGTGAAGTATAACTCAACGCACTAGGTGCCACATCATTCACAGTAATTACTAAATCGAAAGTTATAGAGCCGCCCGAGTTTGTAGCGGTTACTGTATAAGTTGTTGTATTAGAAATAACTGTTGGTGTTCCTGAAATTCTTCCTGTTGATGTATTGAAAGTCAATCCCAAAGGCAAACTCGGCGTAATGCTATAACTTGTCACAGCACCACTCGAAATCGATGGATTTAAACTCGAAATCGCCGTTCCTTTTGTAAACACATTGGGTGAATTATAAGTTAATGCACTAGGCGCGATATCATTCACAGTAATCACCAAATCGAAAGTTATTGAACCACCGGAGTTTGTAGCGGTTACTGTATAAGTTGTTGTATTAGAAATAACTGTTGGCGTTCCAGAAATTCTACCTGTTGCAGTATTAAAATTTAAACCAGTTGATAAAGTAGGAGTAATGCTATAACCTGTAACTGTGCCGCCCGAAATACTTGGATTAAGGCTTGCAATAGCAGTTCCTTTAGTAAAAACATTTGGTGAATTATAACTTAATGCACTAGGCGCGATGTCATTTACTGTAATCACTAAATCGAAAGTTATAGAACCACCGGAATTGTTCGCTGTTACGGTGTAAGTTGTGGCACTTGTAATCACGGTTGGCGTCCCTGAAATTGCACCTGTTGCCGTATTGAAATTCAGCCCTAAAGGCAAACTTGGAGTGATGCTATAATCGATAACGCTTCCTGAAATAGTTGGAAACAAACTAGCAATTAAAGCACCCTTCGTAAACACATTCGGAGAAGTATAACTCAAACCACTTGGCGCAATATCATTCACGGTAATCACGACGTCAAAAGTTGTAGAACCACCAGAATTGTTCGCCGTTACGGAGTAAGTTGTCGCACTTGAAATTACCGTTGGCGTTCCGGAAATTGCTCCTGTTGCCGTATTGAAAGTCAATCCGGTTGACAAACTTGGCGTTATACTATAACTTGTCACAGCACCACCCGAAATCGATGGATTTAAACTCGAAATCGCCGTCCCTTTTGTAAATACATTAGGCGTGTTATAACTCAAATTACTTGGCGGGGCATCATTCACTCGAATCACAACACCAAACGAAGTAAAGCCACCTGAATTGGTTGCCGTAACGGTATAAGTTGTCGAAGCACTAACTGCTGTAGGTGTTCCGAAAATTTCTCCTGTTGTCGTATCGAAAGATAATCCTAAAGGCAAACTTGGCGTAATACTATAACTAATAACGGCTCCTCCGGAAACGGTTGGATTTAAACTCGATATTGTTGTGTTTTTGATATATGTATTCGGAGAAGTATAACTCAAACCGTTTGGCGCAATATCATTCACAGTGATGACAACATCGAAAGTTGTAGAACCGCCAGAATTTGTTGCCGTAACGGTATAAGTTGTTAAAGCGCGAATGGCAGTTGGTGTTCCTGAAATTCTTCCTGTCGTTGTATTGAAAGTCAATCCAGTCGATAAACTCGGCGTAATGCTATAATTTGTAACAGCACCACCTGAAACAGTTGGATTTAAACTCGAAATCGCCGTTCCTATTGTAAACACATTGGGCGAAGTATAACTCAAACCGTTTGGCGCAATGTCATTCACGGTAATCACTACATCAAAAGTTGAAGAACCACCAGAATTTGTTGCCGTAACGGTATAAGTTGTCAAAACACGAATGGCAGTTGGTGTTCCTGAAATTCTTCCTGTTGATGTATTAAAAGTCAATCCGGTTGACAAACTCGGCGTAATACTATAACTTGTCACAGCACCAGTAACAGTTGGATTTAAATTAGAAATTGCCGTTCCTTTGGTAAATACATTAGGTGTGTTATAACTCAAATTACTTGGTGGGGTATCATTCACTCGAATCACAACACCAAACGTAGTCGAACCACCTGTATTGGTCGCCGTCACAGTATAGGTCGCCGATGCACTAACCACTGTAGGCGTTCCCGAAATGACACCCGTTGTCGTATTAAAACTCAAACCCGTTGGCAAAGTCGGCGAAATATTATAACTGACTACAGTTCCACCGGAATTCGTTGGACTCAAATCAGCAATAAGCATGTTTTTAATAAACACATTGGGTGAATTATAAGCGAGCCCACTTGGCGCGATATCTTTCACGGTAATAACAATTCCAAATGATGTGCTACCGCCGGAATTCGTTGCTGTAACGGTATAAGTTGCCATAGGAGTAACTACGGTTGGAATTCCCGAAATGATACCGGTTGTTGTATTAAAATTTAAACCTGTTGGTAAAGCAGGATTAATGCTATAACTCACTACGGCTCCACCCGAAGAAGTAGGTTCTAAATCTGAAATTCCCGTATTTCTGGTATAGACATTTGGAGACGCATAACTTAAGGAATTGGGTGCTCCGTCAGTAATCGTAATTTTTAAATCGAACGATGCGCTTCCCGTTGCATAATTACCTGTAACGATATAAGTGTTTATAGTTGAAGCTACTGTCGGTGTTCCTGAAATGACGCCTGTTGATGTATTGAGCGTTAAACCTGTTGGTAAACTCGGCGATACACTATAACTCGTCATGACTTGCGTTGTGGAAGGAACCAGATTTGTAATGGCTGAACCTACATTATAAACATTCGGTGAAAGATAAGATAAAGGTATTTTGACACCATCAACGGCAATGTTGTTGAAGGTTACACGTTTTCCCAAATCGTCTGTCATGTTGGGTCCTGTAAATCGCAATCTGATTTTAAAATTCGCATTGTTATCAACGGTGGTTATAGTAGAAAAATCAACTTGAAACAATTGATAAACTGCCGTCAATGGTAATGATGTTGCGGCCAATCCTGTCGTAATCCAAACCGGCGTTCCTGAGTTTACCGCATAATCGATGGCGATGGCGCTTGCGGCACCTTCATCAATAGCGGCAAAAGAAAACTGGATTTTTTTATAACCCGTGGTTGAAAAATTAAACACCATCGTATTCTCTAAACCGCCACTTTGGAATGGTTGTTTGATTTGTATTCCTTTCATATCAGCAGAAGCGTAAGGAATATTACCGTTTACGGCTTGTCTGTAATTAATTGTTGTTGGGAGGTTTCTTCTTTCCATAGAAGATTTTCCTGCGTTGGTTGTAGGATAACCGGTGTTGCAAGATTGGTATTGAATTACGCCGTTTGAAGCCAATTCGTAAGTCGAATTTAATGCGGTCAGTTGCGCGCCATTCACAATATTGCCATCCATCATCCAGAAATAAATTGGTACGGTAACATCAACATTACCGTCGGGAATAAACACGGCAGTAATCGAAAAGTTTGCCGTTGGTGTAATTGTAATTTCTGCATTGGTACTCGTAGAAGCTCCTGTCCAATTGCTGAAAATGTAACCCGGTTTTGCGATGGCTTTTAATTTTAATGGGATGCCGCTAAAATAAACTCCCGTCCAAGGATATGGATTTCCGGAAATGCCTGGTGTTCCATCAATAATATTAATTGTGCTGATTTTGATGTAACCGTGGTTGTAATTCGAAACGTTTAAAGTCGCATTGATGTTCGAAGAAATTCCGAATTTTGTTCGAATATGGTTTCTTTGTTGTGTTGGTCTTTGATTGAAAAAAGTTTTTTCTTCACCAATGTGGTATTGCCAGTCACCATAATCTGCAGGCGCTTTCCATCGGAAGAATTGGTCATTCATTTCCGGTGCAATGATCGCTGCTATTTCATCAATTCTGGCATTGGTTCTTGCTGGAAGAAAGTTGGTATTCATCAAATCAGCAAATCGATTGATGAAATCATTTTTAAAATTGGTATTGGCTAATAGTTTTCTGAGGATTAAAGTTGACCATGTTGGGTTTGGTCCTACATCCGTCGTTGAAGTAGCATCTCTCAACGAATTGTATGTTGGATCTTCCAAAGTACTATCCATATCGTGTAATGCCCAGCGCCATCTTCCGTCATGTCCGTAGGGTGCATTGGCAACAAATCCGGCGGTTTTTTTTCTCCAGTAGATGATGTTGTTTCCGGGCCAGTCATTATTTTGAGCGTAAATATTGGTGGTGAAGTAATCGATAAAATTATCGGTATCCATTCGGGTTTGGATGTAGGTGTAATTGGTGTCGCTCGTGAAGGTATTGCTTGAAATGTAATTATACATATTGTTATAATCTACATCATCGCCTTCTTGAATCGCCCCTTGATTTTCTAACATATCGACAGCATCGATATCATAAACTTGTTTGAAATAATTGTTGTCGTATTTTTCACGCAGGTTTAGAAGCCCCCAATATTCACCGTTCATAAAGGTAACCATCGGTTGAAAAGTCTCGGTTTCCATTCTTAAATCTTTCACCAATTGATGGTTTAGTGCGTCACGGAACATGGTATTGTAGAAATCACTTCCACCACTTTTAGCACTCAACCTTTCGTAGCTAGTGTATGACTCATCTGTGAAAAATTTGTACGACATATTCTCGTCTCCAAAATCGGAACGCGCAGCAATATTCCACGATTTGCTTGGATATACTCTTGAGTAAGCACCACGAATTCGGATGCCTACATCTTGATTGATCATTTCCTGACCATTGACAAAATAATGCATGTTGGCTTTGCGTTCGTTGGCAGCTCCCGAGCGTTCGAAATTTCCGATTTCACGATCGGGTACTTCGTTGGGGTTGGCGGTTCTCCAATTGTCGAAATCGACTCCTGCTACTGAAATTCCATCTTCGTAATCGAACAATTGATCTTCATCGATGCTTAATGAAATTACGGGAATAGAATATTTACTCGGGCCCGAAGGTGTAATAAAGTAATTTTTAGTCACAACTTTACTCGACAAAGCACCGGGTTTAATCACTTTTGCTCGGATGATATTGCCTTTATAAATAGGGCCATTCGGAATGTAAGGCGGCGTAAAATCATAAGTGGTCGAAATCGCAGAAATTTTATTGGCTTGCGATGATCGGTCTGCGATTGCAATCGGAGCGGTGTATTGTTGGGTTCTAAAATTTTTATAAAGAAACGAACCGAAAGCTTGTCCGGGAAGTTTCGGATATTGGTTTTTGTAGTTGTATGTGGTTCCGCTTAAATTATTTTCATCGGGTTCAGATCCGTCAAGGGTGTATAATATTGTAGTTCCGGCATCGGGTGATGAAATGGTTAAATTGAAACCAGTCGTAAGAAAACCCGAACCTTGAGAAAACACAGGTGGATTTAAAGCTTGCGAATAACCGGTAGTTGTATTGGCAGCATTAGGTGTAGGTGTTCCAAAAAAAACGTAAGGACCAGTTCCGTTTGGAGATCTTCCGTATGAAATATCCGCTTGCAAGCTGGCAGCAGGAACCGTATTGATGGTTACGGCTGATGTATTGGTCAGATAAATGTTTTCGCCCGAAGCACTGATTTTAAAGTTCGTATGCAACGGACTTCCTGCAACTGATCGGTTTTTATCAGAAGCCCAGACTATTAAATATTGTCCGGCACCTAAAGACACATTGGGGAATGTCCATTTGTATAAAAGTAATGGGTCGTCGGATAAACCAAACCCTAAAAGATTTACTGATGAAGCTCCGGCATTATACAATTCAATCCAATCTTGATGTGAGCTGTTTTCATCTTGAATTGAAGCAGTATTTGAGGCTAAGATTTCATTGATAACAATATTTTGCGCTTGCAAAGTATTATGATTTAGGCTTGATAAAATAAAGGCACATAGCAGTAAAGCAGTCTTTTTCATACAGTAAAGGTTTAAGACTGGAAAATTAAGTTAATCTTAAGAAACTGCTAATTTTAATCGTTACAAAACTGAAAAACTCGATGAAAGGAAATTTAAATCTAATCGCCTAAAAAGCAATAAAAAAAAGGTAGTTGTATTACTATAGATTTAGTGTAATACAACTACCTTATAGAAGGTTATGAAGTTAGCAGCAGTTTATTTCTTGCTGATTTTTTTAGTCTCTATTCTTCCTTCAGATTCTAGTTGAAGTAAATACAATCCATTAGACAAATCAGACAAATTGATTTGTGCATTTTCAACGGTTCCGGCTTTAATTTGTTTGCCATCAATCGTATATAATTTATAATTTACGATACGACCTGTATTGATTCCCACTACATTGATAACGTCTGAAACCGGATTAGGATAAACTGCATATTGAAGTGAGAAGTTTTCCTCAACAGCCAATACGATCTCTGTTCCGTATACCGCAATATTGTTGAAGGTAATTCGAGCACCGGTATCTGCAGTCATGTTTGTTCCTGTGAATCGCAAACGAACTTTAAAGTTGGCATTGTTATTCGCTGAGGTAATTGCAGTGAAGTCGATGTTGAATAATTGGTAAGCGTTGGTAAGCGGCAATGTGCTTGCGGCTAATCCTGTAGTCAGCCAAACTGGCGTTCCAGCGTTTACAGAATAATCAACTAAAATTCCCGTAGCGTTGGTCAATTCATTAATGGCAGCAAAAGAGAATTTGATATCTTTTTCATTGACCGTTGAAAAATTAAATACCATTGTATTTTCTAAACTGCCGTTTGCCAAAGGTTCCTTAATTTGCAAACCTTTCATATCGCTTGTAGCAAAAGGAAGATCGTTGTTTACGATTTGAATATAGTTGATGGCTGTTGGACTGTTTCTTCTTTCCATAGAAGCTTTTCTCCAATTGACATCAGAGGACACGAACGGATATCCAACCAAACAAGATTGGTATTGAATTGCGCCATCGACAGTTCCGGATTTATAGGTTGTATTTAAAGTTTCTAGCGGAACGTTGTTCGCAATCGCTGAATTCATCATCCAGAAATAAATCGGTTGCGGTGTTGCTACAGTATCCAGGACGAATACAGCTGTTAGATTAAAACTTGATCCAGAATTGATGGTGATTTGAGCATTGGTGCTTGATGAAATTCCTGTCCAATGACTGAAAACATAACCAGGATTTGCGATTGCTTTTATGGTTACAGGGATGTTTGAAAAGTAAACACCCGTCCATGGATAAGGATTTGTATCAATACTAGGTGTACCTACTTTGATATCGATTGTATTGATTTTGATGTATCCGGCGTTGACGTTGGAAACATCCAAAGTAGCGTTGATATTGGAAGCAATTCCGAATTGAGAACGAATATGATCTCTTTGGAAAGCCGGTCTTTGATTGGCAAAATCACGCTCTTGGTTCAGGTAAAACTGCCAGTTATCGATTTCAACCGGCATTTTCCAACGATTGATATGTTCTAACATTTCTGGTTCAATAACCGATTTCATACTGTCGATCATACCCACTACTCTTGAAGGAAGAAAAGTGGTATTCATTAAATCAGCAAAACGATTAATGAAATCATTTTTATACGTTGGACTCACTAAAAGTTTGCGTAAAATAAAAGTTGACCAAGCCGGATTAGGATAATCTGGACCATTAGGTTCGGTAGCAAGTGCTAATGTATTAAGAGCAATATCATCTGTTGGTAATGCAAAAGTATCGTCAAAATCATGAAATGCCCAACGCCATCTTCCATCATGACCGTAAGGTGCGTTAGGAGTATATGCAGCAGTTCTTTTTCTCCAATATTCGATATTGGTTCCTGGCCAGTCTACATTTTGCAAATAAATGTTTGTGATGTGATAATCGCTAAAACTATCGGGATCCAATTGGGTTTTGATATAATTATAATTGGCTGGTGTTGCCATGCTGTTTGCATTTAAATACGCCAACATCGCTTGGTAATGAACGTCATCACCATAATCCGCTTGACCGTTGCTTGAGTCACCTTGATCTACTAAATAATCCAAGTCGGTAGCAGCAATATTTAAAGTACGCGCAAAGTATTTGTCATCGTATCTTTCATTTAGATTTAGAATACCATTATATTCTCCGTTGATGAATGTAACGGTTGGCTGATACGATTCTGTAAGGCAATTTAAAGAACGCACCAAACGATTGCACAAAGCATCTCTGAACATCGTGTGGATAAAATCACCACCGGAATTTCTTAAGACTAAATTATCAAAGCTGTTTTCTGTTAAATTCGAGAAAAAATTATAATGCATTTTATCTTTTCCGTATTCCGGACGCGCATATAAATTATAGGATTTACTTCTGGTAGATCTTGAAATTCCGCCATGAATGCGGATACCAATATCTTGATTTAAAACTTCAACACCATTCACTAAGTAGGTCATATTAGCAGTTCTCTCGTTATCTCTTCCGCTTCGGTAGTAATTCGCATTACCTTCTTCGTAAGTTGGGTCAGTAGTTGGGTTGGCAGTTCTCCAATCTTCGAAGTCGACACCAGCAACACTAATCCCGTCGTTGTAATCGAATAATTTATTTTCATCAATGTTTAATGATAATACAGGTAACGTAAAACGATTCGCTCCCAAAGGAGAAATATAATAAGTTCTCGTTTCAGTTTGACTATCTAATGCGCCTGCTTTGATTAATTTTGCACGAACTACAGTTCCTTTAAAAATAGGATCAGCAGGAATATAAGTCGGATTAAAAGAAAAAGTCGTAGAAATAGATGCAATTTTATTAGGCAGCGGTGAGCGATCAGCGATTGCTAAAGGGGCACTGTATTGATAGGTTCTGAAATTGTTGGTCAATAATGGACCGGAAGTTTGAGAAGCATTCAATTGTCGGTATTGATTTTTGTAACTGTAGGTTGTTCCTCCTAAATTAGAGAACTGTGGTTCAGAACCGTCTAACGTATATAAAATTGTCGCACCGGGAACGGTTGTAGACAAAGTTAAATTGAACCCTGAAGTTAATATTCCGGAATCTTGAGAAAATGTTGGCGGCGATAAAGCTTCGGTATAAGCTACACTTCCGTTGGCTGCTTCTGGAGTGACAAC
Organism: Flavobacterium sp.; assembly: GCF_031411595.1. GTDB lineage: Bacteria > Bacteroidota > Bacteroidia > Flavobacteriales > Flavobacteriaceae > Flavobacterium. The sequence goes on from NZ_JANOBI010000018.1 coordinate 9,155, forward strand.
ATTAAAAAACATAAACGCACCTGTTCCGTTTGGAATTCGTCCGTAAGAAATGTTTTGCAGCATGGCTGGTGTAGTAACGGTATTTAATGTAACACCCAAAGCATTAGTCAAGGTTAGCGTTTCGCCGGCAGAACTCAATTTAAAGTTCGTGTGAAGCGGTTGTCCTGCAGTCGCTCTGTCTTTATCGGAACACCACACTAATAAGTATTGTCCGGCACCGATAGATATATTTGGGAATGTCCATTTAAATGGCATAGTAGCATCATCGGTTAATCCGAAATCGGTTAGGTTTACAGATGTTGCGCCATTGTTTCTGAGTTCTACCCAATCTTGGTAAGAACCGTCTTCGTCTTGGTTGATGTTGGAATTGGAAGCAAGCACTTCATTAATAACAATGCTCTGACTTGTAATGGTTTGGGACAAGAATAATAAAAGCAAAGCGATAAAAAACGGGGTAGTTTTTTTCATAACTTTTTTAAAGTATTGATTAATAAGGCTGTGAAATTATATAAATGTAAATAAAAAGCTATATTTTATCGATACAAAGCGCAAATTATCTTTGAAGTGCAGGAATTAATCTAATCTTAAGGGAGCTTTTGTTAAAATAATGACTATTGCAAGAATGATTGTCTTTTAAAACACCTGTTCTTTGGGAGCGCCAACTTTATTGTTTTCAGCAATATCAACCCTAATCGCTATATCGTTGATATTACATAAGCTACTGAAATGTTAAATGAAGCATCTTTTAAGTTGAGATTTTATGCCATTGTACTTTCAATTTTATTGTAAAAATCGTTCAAAATTTGTTGCTCAGAAAAAGTAGTAGTGACAAAAGCACGAGCGTTTTGTCCGATTGAATTTTCTCCTTGTTCTTCTTTTAAACGAAGGATACAATCGTAAATGCTTTTTGGGTTATTGTCCGAGAAGTAATAGCCGCAATTAGATTGATTGATAATTTTTGAAACTTCCGACAGGGTGTTTCCGGAAATCACAGAAGGTTTGGCACTAGCCATCATACCGAGTATTTTTGAAGGCATAATGGTATCGATGACCTCTTGTTTTTGAAATAAAAAATGGGCATCAGCAGAACATAATAAGTCAGACAAGGCTTCATAAGGAACGGGATTGAAGAATTTTACGAACCCGAATCGGCTCAAGCGTTCTCTCAGCGTATTGCTATAAGCACCGTCACCAACAATTACGATTTCAATATTGTCTTTATCATCGATTAATTCGCAGAGTTTTTCACACAACAGCCAATCTTGTTTTTCACCAATATTACCGGAGTAAAGCAACGTAAATGCATTAGTATTGATAAAAGGATGATGCACAAAGTTGGCTGGGTTTATTTTTTCTGAAGAAACCCAATTAGGAAAATAATAAGGGTCTTGATGTTTTGATTTTTCGCGGATATTTTGAAGCATACTAAAACTGATACTGCTCGTAACATCTGCCGCGTTTAATAGTTTTCTTTCAGAAAAAGTAAGGATGCTTTTGAACGCCTTTAATAAAAAATGGTTGTTTTTTACAATTCCTGAATCTAAAGCCAAATCAAATTCGAAATCTTGGATGTGAATCCATAATTTTGATTTCCTGATTTTAGCCAACAATATTGCCGGTACAATAGCAATCGTGAAGGGAACAATGCAAATGACCAAATCTGTTTTTTTGACTTTTCTTACATTGATCAAAGTGCCATAGAGCAAACTCAACATCATAAAAACCCTTCCTTTTAAGGTTACTTTTTCAGGAATGTATTGTTTGTATCGAATGATTTCTATGCCATCGATGGTTTCTGTAAAATAAGCAGGATGATTCTGATACGATGGATGAATTTTCCATTGCGGATAATTAGGGAATCCGGTAATGATTTTAACTGCATATCCTTTTGATTTAAGATAATGCGAAAATTGCGTGGTATAAAGACCAATAGCCGTATCTTCAGGGTAATAAAAAGGCGTAATGATCGTAATCGTTGTGTTTTTTTTCATGAAAGCATGGCCAAATTTAAGAGCACAAAGATATTCTTTTTAGAGTGTTTATAAAGACTAAAGTAAGGAATTAATCTAATAGTGTGCTATTGGTTTTATTTTAAATTCTTAGCGAGTGATGCATAAAAAGCAACATTAATTTCGGTTAAAAAGAATATATTTGCAGCATTATTTTTTAGTCATCTCGTTTTTGAATACAATATCACAACGGCATAAATTTAGATTTTAGTGAAGATACTTTTAGACAACATTATTTATTCGAAAGTCAAAAATGGTGGCGTTTCCAATTATTGGTTCGAATTGTCAAAATACGTATTAAATCAACCGCAAGATCAAGTCAAATTTTTTGAAGAAAAAGACGATCTTTCCAATTTTCACAGACAACTTTTAGCCATTCCTCAAGACCACATTATTCCATATCACAGCAAGGTACCTTTTCTTTCGAGACGGTTGCCCATATATTATGAAAGTAATGAAAAACTCATTTACCATTCGAGTTATTATCGAGGCTTGTCAGGCGCTAAAAATAAAATTGAAGTGACCACAGTATATGATTTTATTCACGATTATTATTCTTCCTTTTTAAAAAAAGCAATACACAATAATTTAAAGTATAGTGCGATAAAAAGATCGAAAGGCGTCATATGCATATCAAAAAACACCTATTCAGATCTGCAGAAATTTTGCCCGACCAGAAAGAATCAAAAAGCGGAAGTTATTTATGTAGGCGTTAGCGATGATTATTTTCCAACGTCCAATTTAGACGGCCCTCAGAAGCAGTTTTTAACAAACCATCATCTCGAAAACGGGTTTTTGTTGTTTGTTGGCGGTAGGACCAATTATAAGAATTTCGACTTTGTAGCATCGGTAATCAACGAAAATAAAGATTTGAAATTGGTGGTTGTCGGCGGCGGCATGTTGAACGAAAATGAAGTGAAATTATTTACCAAAGAAGCCTTTAGTCGGGTTGTTTTTATCGGATCGGTAAAGAATGAAGAATTGAATATTTTATTTAATCATGCTTTGGCATTACTCTATCCGTCGAGTTATGAAGGTTTCGGAATTCCGGTTGTTGAGGCAATGCGCGCTGGTTGTCCGGTAATAGGATTAAACAATGCTACGATTCGTGAAGTCGCGGAAGACTCGGCGCTTTTGTTGGATTATTTGGACATCAAAGATTTTAGTCATCAAAAACAAAAATTGATGAATGCTACTTTTAGATCAGAAACCATTGCGAAAGGGCTTTTAGAATCGCAAAAATACAGTTGGGAAAAAAGCAGCAGAGAAACGTATGAGTTTTATACAGACTTGTATGATTCATCGCTTTGATACAAGAAAAAGCTGATTAAAAAGGAATAAATAAGCGCTCCATTTTCACGCTCCATAACATTTTCGGTCAGAAAGTTCAACACAAAAAAAACAAATATTGCGATTCCTAAGATCGATTTTTTCTGATTTAAGATTCTAAAAATACTATAAATAGAAAATAAATAAATACAAAAGCCAATCAGTCCGGCAGTTAAAACAACACTAAAAAACTGATTGTGGCTGTTGTAGTTTTTTTGGGTGATATCAAGGTTTTTACTCACATAGCAAGGATCTAAATTGCGTTTGACGTTGCCCACACCATAACCTAAAAATGGTTTTTCAGTAATTTTTTCCATCACACATTGATAAACCCGGTATCGGATAGCAATGGAAGATTCCGGATTTTCATTTAAAGCATTGTCTGTTAATTCGTTAAACCTATTTTCGTTTTGATATTTAGGTATAAATTTCACAGAAAAAACAACACCCGCCAAAACGAGTATTAATACGATAATGGCTTTTTTAATTTTTAAATAATGTGCTAACAAAAAGCAAAGCGACATCAACAAATATATAATCGGCCCTTTTCTCATGAGCAATACAAGGACAACGGCTAAAAATAAACCCCAAAAAAGGTAAGCCATTTTAAAAAACAGTTTGGGATTGCTTTGTGTTAAGTAAACCAACATCAGTATCGAAATCCCCAAATAGATAGCAAGATAAATCGGGTGAATGGAAAAGATGCTTAGCCGAATATTGATTAGATTAAAATAGTGAATTGTCGTTTCATAAAAACTAAATTCCTGCCTCCAGAAATAGATAAAGCTAACGATGCAGAACAAAGTTGTTGAGAAAACAAAAACTTTAAAAATAGTTTCAATTTGTTTTTTTTGGATGCTGAAATAGGAAGATTCCAATAGTCCGAAAACGATAGGATATCCCAACAGCGACGCCATGGTTGAGAGTTTAAAAAAAGCGTCGTTGGATTCAAAAGAATACAACCAACTGGCGAGGTAAATTAATGGTAAAGCACCAATCAGGATTATTTTTTGGAAAGAATAAGTGTTTTTTCTTTCAGACTTCAAGTAATAAACCAAAGAACAAATAAAGAAAATAAGGATTGGATATGCTTTAAATTTATTTGGAATTATTAGAACAGCACTATTTAAGAACAGTGAAAATGTCACAAAATTCGAATAAACTTTATTTTCTAACATAATGGTTTATTATAACAAACAAAACTTTAGGAAAATAAACTACGGCAAAAAGCGTAGACACGATTAGCATGTATACATTGGCCAAATCGCCTCTTAAAAAGTAAATCATGTAGATGGCAAAATAAAATGCGAATATCGATTTTAAAGAATCATCGCTTTCGAGCCAACGGATTAGCCAAACGAAAATCAAAGCCAAAATCATGGCGAATAACACAATTCCGAAAAGTCCAAAATTGATATATCCTTCAGAAATATAAGGGTTTGAAAGGTTATTAAAGTTGAATCCGTAACTTTCTATAAGGTAATTCCCTATTTTGAAACCCGTAACTTCGGGTTTGCCATGCCAAAAATTTCGCGGAACAAAAAACAAAAAAACAGGTTTTAATTGTTCGCCATATGTTAAGCCGTTTTTGTCGCAGTAATCAATAGTTGCTAAAAAACAGGGGTAAGCGTCGTAGTGCAACGAATTGAAAGCATCGGTGACATCGAGCATTTTCATATTCTCAGTCAGAATATTAGGCTTGGAAATCATTTCTTTCAATGAGTGTTGGCTGTGCGTTACCACCGACATCAACGGAAATAAAAGAATCATCGAGAAGAACATAAATCGTACAACCTTATAATTGGTATCTAAAACTTTTCTAAAGAACAAGTAGATTAGTGTAATATAAATAGGACCTAGCGCATTTCTTTTTTCTGTCAATGGATTTTTTAGGGCAAAAACAAAAACTATAAAAACCAGTAAAAAAAGAAAAACTACAAAAGAATTTCTAGTCAACTTTTCTTTATTTTTTAAATAGAAATGGGCCAAAAACAATCCTGAAAGTGGAATAAAAAATAAAAATTTCTGAACGATTAAGTAGTTTGAAATCGATGTTTGCTCTACTTCTTTATAGAAATCATTCTGATATTGAAATATAATGGTAGAAAAATTACCTACGATAATCAGCAAACTGATCACTGACAAAACCATCAAAACCAATGGTGTGTTGGTATAAGAAATTTTAGAGTGCGATTTGATTCTGAAATTTTTCTTTTTAAAGTATAAATAAGATAAAAAGAAAACGACGTTGAATAATAAAATATAAAGGTTTCCCCGAATGGCAAAGTATTCGGAAAAAGGTAGGTTTTGTATGTATTTTCCGCTTCCGTTATATCCTTTCGAAACGATGTAGCTGATTTGTACTAGCGGCGCAACAATAAAAAATAACAAGTTAAAAACCACAAAGGTGCCCAGAAAAGGAGAAAATTTTCGCTCTATAAAAATATTATAATAGGTAATAACCCATAGCGCAGCAAAGTTGACCATAAACGACAATCTTAATAGAAAAGGAACATCTAAAAAGATAAAAAGCAATAAAAAGATAAAAGTAAATATACCTAAAAAAGCAATTTTTCCCATACTGAATAGTCGTTATTAAAAAAAAAGACACTATTTAATATAGTGCCTTTAACCTGATTCTTTTGATGTTTATTTTGAAAGCGCTATCAATTTTTTCTGAAATTCAACATTGGCCATAAAAACAGGACTTTTCAATCCGTTTGAGGGCACTAAATCATAAACAAAATTGGTTTCGTTAAATTTCAAACATTCGTTCGGAGACCAGAATTTTTTGTATTCACCTTCATCACCGTCAAGCACTTTGTCTTTATAAGTTACTGAGATATTTTTGATGGTAATGTTTTCTACTTTTTGATTCATACCAACATCCAATCTGATTTTATAAGGAAAAACACCTTTAGGAAATTTGAAAACTGTTTTTTGCATATCGTCATCACCGTAGATGTATTTATCGATAAAGTGCTCGCCGCCAATTTCTACATTCGGCTCTTTAGAGTAGTATATTTTAAATTTATCGTTGACTAAAGTTTTGAACTCAAGAACCAACGCCACTTGATCATTGTTTTCGGTGGAGTTTTCAGCAGCAGCAGGTTCGTTTTTTTTGTCGGAACCACAAGAAACGGTTAGTAAAACGACAAGCGTTAAACTTAGAAGAAGTAATTTTTTCATTGCTTTAATTAAATAGAGATATGGCGCAAAAATAAATAAAATAATGACAGTAACAATACAAAACAATAATAATTGATTGGCAAAGGATTATTTTAAAAACAAATGATTTATGGTGTTTGTGGGATTATTATTCTCTATAAAAAACCCCGTCGATTTCTAATTGCTTTCCGGTTTTTTTGTCATAGAAACCATTTTCTAGTGCGAGTAAATGAAATCCTAAATGATTCAGTTTGGCTTTCATCTTGTCAAACGTCATTGCGCCTTCATACGAAGGAATAAACGACATTTCTATTTGTATTCCGGTCACGTGTGGTAAAGATTGTTCGGCACCTTGCAACACCATTTCTTCGTAACCTTGGGTGTCGATTTTGAGGTATACGTTTTTCCCCATCAATCCTAAACTTTCAAAAATGCTGTCTAATTTTCTGATTTCAATCGTTTCTTTTTCAACAAAAGCAGCTTCTGGAGCGCTATCTGTGAGTTGAGGTAAATTTTCAAGCAGGGAACTGCTTACAGAATTTTTGGCAACATTAATGGTCGTTTGACCGTCTCTTTCGCCAATCGAGTAATGAAATACTTTCCACAAAGTATCATTAGCCGCATTTTTTTGAAGTTTGCCAAAGGCTTCTTTCATCGGTTCGAAAGAAAGGATTTCACCTTTAAAACCTAGGTTTCGCATTTCGCTGCCGTATTGCCCTATGTTGGCACCAATATCAAGAATGACATCAATATGATAATGGTTGATGAGTTTTATTCTTCGATCAAGTTCGTCGGTTGGGTATTTTGTGATTTCTATTCCAAAAGCAGCATTAAAAGCCCTTTTCAATTTCATTAATGAGCTTTTGTTTTTATAGATAAAACTATTCATTCTTTTTAAGTTTGTTTACAATCATATAACATTCGTATGGAATAAAAATCACCCAAAACAACATCAAGATTAGGGTTGATACAACGACGCTGTTTATTCCAAAATCCAAATGTATTAAATAATAGGTTAATGGTATTTTTAAAACCACACTTATTAGTAAAATAAGGATATATTTATTCAATTCCCCAATTCCGTTTAGGAAAAAAGTATAAAAAGTAACATATATCCGCAGCGCGGTTGCTATTCCAATATATAGAATTAAATGATTCGGAATATCCAATTTTTCTTTAATCCATATTGAAATGATAAATGGACAAAACGCGGCAATTACAATGACAAATAGAAAAATACCAATAAAATAAAGGTTGAATTTTTTAAAAGTGTCCAACAGTTTGATATAATTTTTGTCAATATAATCTTTCGCGAACACCGACCACAAAGGCGACAATGCAGCAAAAAGAATCATAATGGGAAGTTGGAAAATTTTGTTTACCGTATCATACGGAACAACATCTTTTGGTCCGAAATTATTCGAAATAATATAATTATCGGAAGTAAAAATAAACATCAACCCTAATTGAATAATCATAAATTTCGAACCCAGTTTGAGAATTTCTTTGATAAAGTCGTTGGGTGTTTTTTCATTCGTTTTTAAGTTCAGATTTTCAAGTTTGAAAAAACGAATCGTATACAGAACGTTAACCAATAGGCAAAATAAGCCGTTGAGAAGAGAAATTAAAATCAGTTTGTTTTCGACCGAAATATTGGGAAATAAAAGCGTCGCAGCAAAAACCAAAAACAAAAAACCAAATTGGTTTACGGCTAACGATTCTTCGGCATATTTTCCTTTTAAAAAAGCAACATATAGCGACTTATGAATGTTCGCTACGAAATTGATACAAAAGAAAAAAATGTTAATCAGGAACAGTTCGTTTACAAACGATTGGCTGTGAAAAGACACATTCATGCTCGATTTGAGATCAACAAAAAAGAGTAAAAGAATAAAAAGCGCGAAAATCCCTAAAGCAATATAGAATGAGATTTTATAAGTGGTTTTGATATAGCTTTTGAGCAAATCAATTTTACTGTTGTGCAAAAGCACCGGAATTTTTGTTTTTAAGGAACTTTGAATGCCAAAATCCATGAGCAAAACCCATTGAAAAAGTGTGAAAACCAAAACCCAAACGCCATAATTATCATTTCCAAAATACGTGATAAGCAGCGGAATCGAAACAAACAAAGACAATCCCGAAACGCCTTTATAAAAACCGCTCATCAACAAATGATTGTTCTTTATTTTTTCAAAAAACATCTAATGATTTTTTTTATCATTGCTAATCTCTTCTTCAATCAAAAGGTCTAAAACTTCAAAAAAGTCTAAATCATATTGCCATGATAATTCGGTTTTTGCTTTTTCGTTATTGCCATAAATATCTTCAATATCGGCCGGTCTGTAGAATGCTTTATTGATGACGCACAAACTTCTGTCGATGTTTAATTTATCAAAAACATAATAAATAATGTCTCTTAAACTCACCGATTGTCCAGAGCAAATTAAATAATCCGAAGGTTTTTCTTGTTGCAACAACAAGTGCATCGCTTCCACATATTTAGGCGCATAGCCAAAATCTCGTTTGATGTCGATATTGCCAACCTGAAGATTGGTGCGTTTGTTTTGAGAAATTTCCAAACTTTCCCGAATCACTTTTTTGACAAAAAAACCACTACTTCTCAAATATGATTCGTGGTTGAATAAGATGCCACAGCAAATAAAAAGGCCGTAGCTTTCTCTGTAATTCACGCAAGTATAATGCGCTGCAACTTTTGAAATCGCATACGGACTTAAGGGATGAATGAGACTCGTTTCGGTGATGGGAAGCTTTCCTACTTTACCAAACATTTCGCTGCTGCTGGCTTGGTATAATTTGATGGCAGGATTGGTATTTCGAATCGCTTCAATAATATTAAAAACACTAATCGTATTGAATTCAAATGTGCCGATCGGATTCGCGTAAGATTCAGAAACTGAACTTTGTGCCGCTAAATTGTATATTTCATCAGGATTGTAAGTCTTTAGAATTTGGGTAACCTGAGTAATATCTAAAAGATCACAAGCAATCAATTCTACTTCATCAAGAATTCCCAAATAGTTTAACCCATTAAAGGAAGCAGCTGTATTTCTAACCAAACCAATAACTTTGTATTGATTTTCTAATAGCAATTTTGTTAAATACGCTCCATCTTGCCCTGAGATACCGGTAATAATTGCTAATTTCATGTATGAAGTAACTGAAAAATGAATGCAAATATAATTTTATTATTCGATAACGAAGATAAATTTATATCTCACAAGCGGGTAATTCATTAGCAAAAATAAAAAACACAACGACCAAGCTTATTTTTGTATTATTGAGTAAAACAATTTGAGCTATTTTTTTTAAAAACAATTGATGTTCTAGAATAAAGAAGCAAAAATATTTTTGTTTTTGTGCGAGTAATAAAATCAAAAACTTTTGCACTAAAAACTTTTGCAATTCTTAAGTATAAGTTTATTTTTGGCGAAAATATTTAGTAGTGTTTTTCCAAGCGTTAAGATTTATAATGTCTTGATAATCTTGAGAAATAATTACTATGTAAAAAAGCAAAGCGCGTGAAACGCCTCGAATCATTTTTTCTTATAAATAAAAAGTTAATTTTTATATAAGAAAATCACAATTTCTTCGTTAAAGGAATTATAAACATCAACATGAAAAGAATTTTAATTACTGGCGCAGCTGGATTTCTCGGATCGCATTTGTGTGATCGCTTTATTGCCGAAGGGTATTTTGTTATTGGGATGGATAATCTTATTACGGGTGATTTAAAAAACATAGCCCATCTTTTCAAACTTAAAAACTTCGAATTCTACCATCACGACATCACTAAATTCGTTCATGTTCCAGGAGCATTAGATTATATTCTTCATTTTGCTTCACCGGCAAGCCCAATCGATTATTTAAAAATACCCATTCAAACACTAAAAGTAGGCTCTTTAGGCACACACAACCTTCTTGGTTTGGCGCGCGTAAAGAAAGCCAGAATATTAATAGCGTCTACTTCTGAAATCTACGGCGATCCTTTAGTGCATCCGCAAACCGAAGAGTATTATGGCAATGTAAACACCATTGGTCCAAGAGGTGTTTATGACGAAGCCAAACGGTTTCAAGAATCCATTACCATGGCATACCATACTTTTCATGGAGTAGAAACCAGAATTGTCAGAATCTTTAATACTTACGGACCAAGAATGCGTCTCAATGACGGAAGAGTAATTCCGGCATTTATCGGTCAGGCATTGCGCGGAGAAGATTTAACCATTTTTGGCGATGGTTCACAAACCCGATCATTTTGTTATGTTGACGATCAAGTGGAAGGAATTTTCAGGCTATTACATTCTGATTATATCTATCCCGTTAATATTGGTAATCCGGACGAAATCACCATCAAAGATTTTGCGGATGAAATTATAAAACTAACAGGCACCAAACAGAAAGTGGTTTACCATCCGTTGCCGATGAATGATCCGCTTCAAAGACAGCCCGATACCACAAAGGCAAAAGAATTATTAGGATGGGAAGCAAAAGTGTCTCGAAGCGAAGGTATGAAAATCACGTATGATTATTTTAAATCGTTGTCATCAGAGGAATTATTAAGAGAGGAACACAAAGACTTCACGGGATACATTCATTAGTATGACTGCAGCACAAACGGGTAGATATTCAAAATATATTAGACCAATAAGTATTTCTTTCGACTTATTGGTGATTACTTTTTTGTGTTTGTTTTTCTTTAAAGAACAAAACATCAATTGCTTTTATTATCTGTTGTATCAAACATTTGCATGGGGCTGTATCGCTTTTTTTATCAAGTTTTATGAAGTATATCGCTTTACAACTCCTGTAGAAATCACGTCAAAAATAGTAAAACAAGGCATTTTGTTTTTGTTGGTTATTATTGCCTTTTTTCCTTTTTCAAAAGAAGTGTTGTTCAGCGGAAAAGCGATTGCTTTATTTGTGTCGGCAAGCTTTACGTTGATTACAATTTCTAAATACCTTCTTTTTTATTATTTAAAAAAGTACAGAATTGTTACCGGAAGTAATTTCAGAAGCGCGGTAATTATTGGTTATACTCCGGAATCCATCCGATTGAAAGAACTTTTCGAAACACGAAATGATTATGGTTACCGTTTTTTAGGTTATTTTTCAGACAAGAAATCCAATGCAAACATCAAAGGAAAAATAGAGGATTTGAAAGAGTATGTGCTTGTAAATAATGTAGATGAAATATATTGTTCGTTAAATGAAATCTCCAATGATCAGCTCAAAAACTTAGTTGATTTTGCAGATGAAAACGGCAAGACCATCAAATTTATTCCCGACACGAAAGAGATATTTTCTAAAAATCTAAAAATAGAATACTACGAGTTTTTCCCGGTACTTTCCTTAAGAAAAACCATGCTTCACGAACCTACAACCAAAGCTTTCAAAAGAATTTTCGATATTGTTTTTTCTGCGTTAGTCATTATAGGGCTTTTATCTTGGATAACGCCACTGTTGGCATTACTAATTAAACTGGAATCAAAAGGGCCTATTTTTTTTAAACAAGGAAGGCCCGGAATAGACGAAAAAGAGTTTTTTTGTTATAAGTTCCGTTCGATGAGAATCAATAAAACGACCGAAACGGAAGCGTCAAAGAACGATCCCAGAGTTACAAAAATCGGAAAGTTTCTTCGCAAAACAAGTATCGATGAAATGCCACAGTTTATGAATGTATTATTGGGCGACATGTCGGTTGTAGGACCACGTCCGCATCTTTGGTCTCAAAACAAAGCCTACGGAAACAGAATAAAAAAATACATGGTACGCCATTACGTAAAACCGGGAATTACAGGATTGGCACAAGTAAGAGGTTTCAGAGGCGAAATAGAAACCGATGAAGACATGATTAACCGAATAAAATACGATGTTTTTTATATCGAAAATTGGTCTTTATTGCTCGACATAAAAATTATCGTGCAAACGGTGATTAATATTTTTAAAGGCGAAGATAAAGCCTACTAAAATGGAAGCGTTAGTATCCATCATTACGCCCACTTACAATTCAGAAAAATTTATTGCAGAAACGATACGCTCGGTTCAAAATCAAACCTATTCCAACTGGGAAATGATCGTGGTTGATGACTGTTCTACAGATAATACGCAGAAAACTATTCTAGATTTTGTAGCATCAGACGACCGCATAAAATTTTATAAACTTCACAAAAATGCGGGTGCCGGTGTTGCCAGAAACCAAGCTATTTCACTAGCCAACGGACGATTCATTGCATTCTTAGATTCCGATGATTTATGGAAACCCGAAAAACTTCAAAAGCAAATTGATTTCCTAACCACTCAAAATTTACCGTTTTCTTTTTCTTTTTATGAATGTATTGACGAAGCAGGAAAGCCTTTAAATAAAAGGGTTGAAGCACCATTAAAGTTGCATTACTGGCAATTGTTTTTTTGCAACTTTGTGGGTAACCTAACCGGAATTTATGACGCTCAATTTTTCGGAAAAATACCCATTTCAAGCTTAAGAAAACGACAAGATTGGATGGTTTGGCTCACGGTACTAAAGAAAATAAAAACGGCGCAACCCATTCCCGAAAGTTTGGCATTGTATCGCGTCAGACAAGATTCTATTTCTGCATCAAAAATGAAATTATTGCAACACAATTATAATGTTTATAGGGTATTTTATCGTTTCAACATTGTGGTTTCTTTGTGTTGTATGATTGGTTTTTTAGCGATGCAATTGCTCGTAAAACCTTTCTACATCAAGAAAGTTTAAACCAACGATTTAAATTGTTTCAACTTCCCGCTTTTGCTTCTCTCAATAAAATCCTTTCGGTTGAAATGATAAATCAAACCCGTTTCTAAGAACTGATCGAGCACCTTTTTTATAGTCGAGATTTCAATTTCGGTCAGTTCATTTTCACTGACATAATCAATCTCAAAAGTGTCTGTTTTGGTTTGTGTAATCACAAATTCCTTAACATTGCCATCATCGTCAAAAAGCTTTTTGGTAATCGAATAAAAAGTCATTCCTGGCGATTTTTTTCCACTTGGTAAAACTGCCACATCATTGGTTCTGCCAATCAGTTTTTTGAGAATCGGATGTTGCAGCGTGCTCTTTTCATCCAAAATTCCAATGTCGCCGACTTCATATCGAATCATCGGATGCGCTTTGTTATAAAGCGATGTCACGACAATGCGACCTTCTTGACCGTAAGGCAAAACACGGTCATGCTCGTCTAAAATCTCCACAAATAAAGTTTCTGAATTCACCCTCCAAACACCTTCCGGGCTTTCCAATGCGATTATGTCCAATTCGGCGCTACCATATTCGTTGATTATTGGAATATTAAAACGGTCTTTAAGTAATTTTTTATCATCATCAAAAAGCATTTCCGAAGTAACTATACATACTTTCAAAGTTGGACAAATGTCACTCAGGAACAGTTGCTTTTTTTGTAAAAACTTCGCAAGCAAAACAATAGACCCAGTATAACCGTTGATGTAATCGAATTTCGTATTTTGAAATTTTCGCAGCATGCGGCACATCGCTTCCTCCGAAAAATCAAATATATTGAAACGATATCGATGACTCAAAAAATCCTTAATTCGTAATTTTTTATTGGCAATAAAATCCAATGGCATTCCATAAAAACGCGCTTGTAAAGAATGATTAAAATCAATGCCATACCAATGAAAACGGCGCATGATGTTCGCCCAAATGAGCGCATGACAGAACTTATCTTTCGCAAAAACAAAAGGATCACCACTAGAACCAGAAGTTTTATTGATGTAAACATTCTTCTTAGTATAGCCTTTCGACAAGCGTTCTTGCAATGGTTTTTGAAAATGAATTTTTCGCATTACCGGAATGTCGGCCCAATTTTCAATTGATTTATTGTCAATGAGATTTTTGTAGAAAGTATTATTTTGAAGGTGATACTGCAAGATTTCATCCTTTTTATTTTCTAAATAAACGGAAAACTCATCTTCCGAAAAAGACACTATTTTGGGTAATGCTCCCTTGGCTTTTTCAAGTGGGAAACCGTTCAATTTTAGTGTGAGATCAAAAAGTTTCAAGGTTATATTTTTAAAACAATGTTAATACTTCCAGCGGTTAATTCTTCTGTTGAAAAGGAATTGTAATCACTATGAATATTGACTTTCTTAAACAAATCATATTGAGCAGTTCCTTCTTTTACAGTATCAAAAGTCAAATAGACAACCTCTAATCCTAAAGATTTAAAAATGTCAAGATATTGAGGCAATCGCAATCTATTGTGATAATCAAATTTGGTTTGAATAGCATCCCATTCTGGTTTACTATATTTCAAAAAATCTTGAAGAGAAAGCGTTATGTCGCCATGAGCCCGATGGTCACTTGGAGAAATAAAATGAACAATATGGGTTCCTTTTTTCAGTGAATTTCTTAATTTTTGATGCATTTCAAAAATATCATTCGGGGCGACATGCTCCAGAACAAATCGTGAAACAACAATGTCAGCATCTGGAATCTTTGAATTTATAATGTTTTCACCGGGATAATAATGAACGCCATCGGGAAGATTGTATTTACTATTGAATAATGCATCAATGGTAGTATTATAGTTTTTAGAAAAAATCGAATTAAAATTGGCAATACGTTTTTTTTGATAATGCTCGTTTAAATCAAAACTAAAAACATTTTTTACTTTTCCTAAATACAATAAAAAATAGGGGAATATCGGCAACCAGCCAGAGCCAATTTCAATGATAGATTTTTGATTGAGATCTATTTTTATGGCTTCACAAATTTTCACAAACTCATCAAAGGTGTTTTCTGTTCGCTTAATTCTAACATAAAGAACCTTGTTTTCTAATAAATTTTGAAGTTGGTGGTGCATTTTACGTCCTACATTGTCTGGTAATAAATCTAAACACCTGAAAACAATAGTTCTAACATTATGATTCATAGGAATAATTTGAGTCAAATGTATGAAAAAAGCGTATCGTTTTAATTTTGTTTTTTTTTAAATGTCAAGCGCGAATGGTGCTCCATATAAAGAACCAATTTTTTTTAAATTAATTACAATAAACATTCAAAACCCAGTATTTTTGCCAAACACAACTAAACACCATATCATGACTATTTTACTTTTAGGATCGGGCGGCAGAGAACATGCTTTCGCTTGGAAAATGATTCAATCTCCGCTTTGCACGAAACTTTTTGTAGCACCGGGAAATGCTGGAACGGATTCAATTGCAACGAATGTCAACATCAGTCCAACCGATTTCGAAGCCATCAAAAAATTGGTATTGGCAGAAAACATCGAAATGGTAGTGGTTGGCCCCGAAGATCCATTGGTGCATGGTATTTTCGATTTCTTTAAAAGCGATGAAAAACTGCAATCGATTCCGGTAATTGGTCCATCAAAACTCGGTGCACAACTCGAAGGCAGCAAAGAATTCGCTAAGGAATTTATGGTCAAACATCGTGTTCCAACCGCAGCGTATGATAGTTTCACCAAAGAAACCGTAGAAAAAGGATGCCACTTTTTGGAAACTTTGCAACCGCCATTCGTGCTCAAAGCCGATGGTTTAGCTGCAGGAAAAGGCGTGTTGATTCTTCATGATTTAAAGGAAGCCAAACAAGAATTGCGCAATATGTTAGTTGATGCCAAATTTGGGGAAGCCAGTTCAAAAGTCGTGATTGAAGAATTTCTCGACGGTATTGAACTCAGTTGCTTCGTATTGACCGACGGCAAAAATTATAAAATACTGCCAACTGCAAAAGATTACAAACGAATAGGTGAAGGCGATACAGGTTTAAACACAGGCGGCATGGGAGCAATTTCTCCGGTGCCATTTGCAGATGCAACTTTGATGGAAAAAATAGAACAGCGTATCGTTATTCCAACCGTTCAAGGTTTGCAACAAGATGGAATTCCTTATCAAGGATTTATTTTTATCGGATTGATTAATGTGAAAGGCGAACCGATTGTCATCGAATATAATGTCAGAATGGGCGATCCCGAAACCGAAGTGGTCATCCCAAGATTGAAGAATGATTTGGTCGAATTGTTTGTAGCGGTAGCCAATCAAAAACTTAATGAAGTTCAACTAGAAATTGATTCCAGAAGCGCCACAACAGTAATGGTCGTTTCGGGCGGTTATCCTGAAGATTATGAAAAAGGGAAAGTAATTTCAGGAATAGAAAGCATCGAAAATTCTATCGTTTTTCATGCCGGAACAAAAACGGAAAACGGGAAAGTAGTTAGTAATGGTGGAAGAGTTTTAGCGGTAACTTCGTACGGAAATGATTTTCAAGAAGCCATAAAAAAATCGTATCAAAACATAAATAAATTACATTTCGATACGATGTATTATAGAAAAGATATCGGTTTCGACTTACTTGGTTAAGAAAGAATGTGCCGTAGTATCTTGGTTTTCTTCGCCGCTGGCTTTGTGCATCGTCAATTGTTTGCACCAGTACCAAGTGGCATAAGCACAAATGGCCATAAAAATCCAATTGATGATATTCGCTGCAAACCAGTTGGTTAACTCTAATTCTCTCAAATAATCTTGAGGGATAAAGAAAATGTTTTCAAACAACCATTGTATTCCTTCAAAAAATGCTCTCATAATATGTCGTATTGTTTTTTTTAAACAAGTATTATATTTACAGTCACAAAAGTATAAAATATCCTTATGATAACAAGTCTTTTTAGAAAATCTACACCATTAAATTATTCTATCGTCATTTTAGGGGTGCTTTTTTTCTTTTTCCTATATCAAATCAAGCATGTTACGGGCAACAATTCGCTGCTGCATATTGCAATTAAAATGGGTTTATTGGCGGTGATTTTTGCATCACTTTTTATTATAAATTTTGTGGTCAAGAAAAACGGCATGAGCAAAGACAGCGCTTACACGGTTTTGTTTTATTTACTGTTTATGCTGTTTTTTCCGTCGATTTTAGACAATGCGACGTTATTATTATCGAACCTTTTTATTATATTGGCGATGCGAAGAATTGTCTCACTGCATTCGCTCAAAGCCTCGAAAGAGAAAATATTTGATGCGTCGATTTGGGTTTGCATCGCAGCATTGTTTCACTTTTGGAGTATTCTTTTCATACTGTTGATTTTTATCGCGGTACTTTTTCACGTCGCCAGAGATTACAGAAACTGGTTTTTACCCATCATTGCCTTTTGTGCGGTTGCAATTATTTTTTTAGTAAGTGCTTTGTATTTCAAAACCCATTGGATTGAACATTTACTATCTCAATCGGTAATCGATTTGAGAATGAATTATTTCACCAACAATTTCCAAAATCTAGCCTTATCGATATACGCCACAATCGGATTATTCTTTGTGGTTTTATTATTGATTTCGATGTCGAATCGCCCATTGATTCTGCATCCAACCTACAAAAAAATATTGTCGATGATTATTATTGGCATCGCTGTTTTTGCCATTTCGCCAAACAAATCGAATGATTTATTGGTGTTTACTTTTGCACCAATGGCAATGATTACCACAACGCATATTGAAACACCGCAAGCACAATGGAAAAAAGAAGTGGTTTTGGCCTTGTTGATTTTGGGTGGAATTTTCGCCTTCTTCGTACAATTATAAATTCAGCTCGCAAAGACGCGAAGGCGCAAAGTTGGAATAGATAACCTCTGCGTCTTTGCGAGAAATAAAAACTACAGCTTATTCCCATAAGCCAAATCGCCCGCATCGCCTAATCCGGGAACGATATAGTTTTTGACATTCAAAGTTTCGTCTAAAGTGGCTACCCACAAATGACAATTATCGGGCAAATGATTTTTGAGGTATTCAATGCCTTGTGGAGCTGCAATAACAACGGCAATATGTACTTCTTTCGAAACCCCTTTCTCCATGAGTTTATTATAAACGGCAACCATTGATTGGCCGGTAGCTAGCATCGGGTCAATCAGCAATAAAGTTTTATCATGCAAATTCGGAACGGCTTGGTATTCGACCAAAATATCAAAGAAATCATCGTTGTTCGGATGGTGGCGATACGCCGAAACAAATCCGTTTTCCGCACTGTCGAAGTAATTTAAAAAACCCAAATGCAACGGTAAACCTGCACGAAGGATGGAACACAACACCAACTGGTTTTCAATTTCTGTTGTTTTCTTAATCCCGAGAGGTGTTTTGATTTCGATGTTTTTATAGTTCAAGCCTTTGCTCAATTCGTACGCCATGACTTCACCAATGCGCTCAATATTCCGACGAAAACGCATGCTGTCGTGTTGCACATCAACGTTTCGGATTTGCCCTAAAAAGTGATTTAAAACGCTGTTGTCTTCTGATAAATAATGGATTTGCATGGGTGTTGATTTTTATGTTTAGGTGCTAAGGTTCTGAGGCGCTAAGTTGCTGAGGTTGTTCTTGGTTTATGAAAAGCCCTAGCCCTGATTACCTCACCTAGCTTTTATTTTTTATAGGTGTTCGGTGAATGCTTCGCATTTGGAGCAAGTATCCTCGCAGAGATACTGCGGATAGCAGGTTCCCGGCTCCTAAAAAACCTTAGTGCCTTAGCGCCTCAGAACCTTAGTAACTTTTTTTCTGTCGTAAAAGTATAAAAAGTATCTTTGCTTTCTAAAATAGAAAGAGATGTTTTCAAAATTAGCGTATTCCGTTTTCGAGAGAAGTATTCAGGATTATCACCAATTCGATAATGTAGACCAACCCATCAACAACCCGTATTCGAAAGACCAATTCGAACATTTGCTATACCACAAAAACTGGATAGACACTGTGCAATGGCATTTCGAAGACATCATTCGTGATCCGCAAATTGATCCCGTTGCAGCATTAACACTCAAAAGAAGAATCGATGCCTCGAACCAAGAGCGCACCGATATGGTGGAATATATCGACAGTTATTTTCTTCAAAAATACAGCCATGTCAACGTCAAACCAACTGCTAAGATCAATTCAGAAAGTCCGGCTTGGGCATTCGATCGCTTGTCAATCTTAGCGTTGAAAATCTATCATATGCATGAAGAAGCTACAAGAGCAGGCGCTTCACAAGAGCACAAAGACAAATGCCAGACGAAACTCAATGTGCTTTTAGAGCAAAGAACCGATTTGTCGACAGCGATTGATGATTTGATTCATGACATTGAAAGTGGTGATAAATTCATGAAAGTCTACAAACAAATGAAGATGTACAACGACGATGAATTGAATCCGGTGTTGTATCAAAATAAAAAGTAATTTTTTAGGAGCTGTTTCCCGCTATACGTTCCCAATCTTTTGTGCCGAACGCCGTCACAAAAGGATTTCCACTGCTATCGGGGCTAGGGCTTTTTACTTCACAACAACTTGCCAGAAAAACAACAACATATTGCCGTCATGAGACTTTCCGCTATGGGAGATGTCGCCATGACGGTTCCTGTTTTAAGAGCATTGGTACAGCAATATCCGAACATTAAGGTTACGGTAATTTCTAGGGCTTTCTACAAACCCTTTTTTAAAGACATTCCCAATGTCGATTTTTTTGCCTTCGTTGCGCTCGGAAAACACAAAGGTGTTTTGGGTTTGCTGCAATTGTATTGGGATTTAAAACCGTTGCAAATAGATTTCTTCGCCGATTTGCACAATGTTTTGCGCTCTACATTCATCAGAAGTCGATTTGCTTTAATAGGAACAAAAGTAGCCGCCACCGATAAAGGTCGTGCTGAAAAAAAAGCATTAACGCGTGCAGAAAATAAAATCTTTAAACCGTTGCCAACGATGTTCGAACGGCATGCAAAAACCTTCGAAAAGTTAGGATTCAAAATCGATTTGTCGCAACCCACTTTTCCACCAAAACAAAAATTAGATTCAGTAATCACCAATCTTTTCGGAGAAAAAACAAAAAATTGGATTGGCATTGCGCCATTCGCTCAATACGATTCAAAAGTATATCCACTCGATTTGATGCAAGAAGTGATTCGTCAATTATCTAAAGACAACCAGTATCAAATTTTTCTTTTTGGAGGTGAAGCAGAAACAGCACAACTCCACTCGCTTTCACAAGATTTAGAAAACGTAAAAATGGTAGCCGGAAAAGTATCTTTCGAACAAGAATTGCAACTCATCAGCAACCTCGATGTCATGCTTTCGATGGATTCAGGGAATGCTCATATTGCTGCGATGTATGGCGTGAAAGTCATTACACTTTGGGGCGCAACACATCCGTATGCGGGATTTTCGCCTTTCAATCAACCAATAGAAAACGCGATGGTTTCCGATAGAAATCAGTTTCCAAAAATACCAACATCAGTTTATGGAAATAAAAAAGTGCAAGGTTATGAAAATGCCATGCAAACGATTGTGCCGGAAGAAATTGTGACCAAAATGAAAACGATTATAAAATAAAAAACTTCCCATTGCTGAGAAGTTTTTTTAATGTTTAGAGTATTTTAAACGTCATCGTAATCCACATAAATCGTATCGGAAGTCGGATGCGCTTGACATGTCAAAATCAATCCTTCGGCAATTTCACCATCCGTTAGAATCGAATTTTTTGCCATCATGGCTGTACCGGAAGTAATTCTTCCAAGGCAACTGCTGCAGATGCCACCTTGACACGAATACGGAGCGTCGATACCTTGTTTTAAAGCGGCTTCAAGGACGGTTTGCTTTTTCGACATTTCGAAAGTGGTTTCTTCATCATCAACCAAAATCGTGATTTTCGTATGACCTTCGGGCGTGTTGATTTTAGTTTCTGGCGTTGAGGTTGAGAACAACTCGAATTTAATAGCCGATTCCTTGATGTTGCGTTCTTTCAATACAGTAGAAATCGTATTGATCATTTCCTCAGGACCGCAGAGATAAAACTTGTCAAAGTCGATTTCTTTGTGTTTGTTGTTGAGGATAAAATTCACTGTAGATTTCTCAATTCTACCAAACAATGCGCCTTCAATTTTGGCTTGACTGAATACACAATGCACAAAAAATCTACCGACATATTTGAGTTGTAAATCATGCAATTGTTTGTGGAAAATAGTTTCTTCGGGCGTTTTATTGCCATAGACCAAAACAAAAGTGCTTTTGGGCTCGCTTTGCAATGCACTTTGAATGATCGACAATATTGGCGTGATACCGCTTCCCGCAGCGAACGCAAGGTAATTTTTGAGTCGATTTGAATCGGGTTCAAAAGTAAATTTTCCTTCGGGCGTACCAACTTCTAAAGTGTCACCGGCTTTCAATTGTGAATTGGCAAACACTGAGAAAGCACCATCTTTGACAGACTTTATAGCGATTCTGAGTTCAGAACTTTCGGGCGAAGAACAAATAGAATAAGCACGACGGATTTCGTTTCCGTCTAAAGTGAGTTTTAAATTGATGTATTGGCCCGCAACAAAACGGTAAAAATCTTGAAATTCTAAAGGGACATTAAACAAAACAGAAACCGCATCTTTGGTTTCACGACGCACCTCTTTGATGTTTAATTTATAAAATGACGACATGGATAAATTTTTTACAAAAATAGGAAACCTCTAAGAAAACCTACTTATATGTGAATGAATATTTTTGAAGTGGCAAAACTAAACTTTTAGCGGATAATTTTCGCCATATCAAAAAGAAACGTATTTTTACCAGTCAATATACTAAAATCGACTTTTAGAAGTTTTAAGAAAAACCGTTTTAAATTGAAAACTAACATACTCAAGTATCTTTCTATAGTTATATTTTTCCTTTTTCTGATCGCATGTTCTGTAAAAAAGAACACGTTTGTATCCCGAAATTCTCATGCTTTAAGTACCAAAGACAATATTTTGTATAATGGTGGATTGGCTTTAGACAAAGGCATTATAGAATTAAAATCGCAATACAAAGACAATTTCTGGGAAATCTTGCCGATCGAAAGAATGCAAGTCAAAAAAGAGCAAGCCATGCCCGGCGACGCTGTTGAGAACCCTAATTTCAGCAGAGCAGAAACCAAAGCAACCAAAGCGATTCAAAAGCACTCGATGAATATTGGAGGTTCAGAGAAAAACTACCAAATGGACGAAGCGCATTTGTTGTTGGGTAAATCACGCTATTACGACCAAAGGTTTATTCCTGCTTTGGAAGCGTTTAATTATATTTTATACAAACACGCGAACAGTAACCGAATCAATGAAGCAAAAATTTGGAGAGAAAAAACCAATATGCGACTTGACAATGACGCAATAGCGGTGGAAAACTTGAGAAATTTATTCAAAGAAATTAAATACAAAGACCAAATTTTTGCCGATGCTAACGCGACATTAACCCAAGCTTTCTTGAATTTAGGAGAAAAAGACAGCGCTGTAGCCAAATTGAAACTCGCCAAACAATTCACCAAATCAAAAGAAGAAAGAGCGCGTTACCATTTTATTTTAGGACAACTTTACGAAGAATTAGGTCAGAAAGACAGTGCATTTGCATCGTATCAGTCGGTGATTGATATGAAAAGAAAAGCGGCAAAACAGTATGTCATTCATGCACATTTGCGTCAAGCGAATCTCGGGAATTTCGAAAACGGTGATACTTTAGCGTTTCTTGAAAAATACCGTAAGCTGCTTAAAGACAGAGAAAACCGTCCGTATTTGAATTTTATAAACCATCAAATGGGATTGTTTTACGACAAGAACAACAATGATTCGCTGGCTATAAAATATTACAACATTTCTTTAAATACGAAAATCGTTGACAAATATTTGGTGGCTTCGAATTATAGAAATCTGGCTGACATTTATTTCAAAAAAGCAAAATATGTTGTCGCAGGAAAGTATTATGACAGTACGTTGGTACAACTTGAACCGCGTTCTCGCGAGCACAGATTCATTACTAAAAAGCGAGACAATTTGGTTGATGTCATTAAATATGAAGGCATAGCTACGAGAAATGATAGTATTCTTAAAGTATACGCTTTATCGGATTTAGATAAGAAAAGTTATTATGACGACTATATTTCTAAATTAAAGACAGCAGACGAAAAAAGACTTTTAAAAGAAAAAGAAGCCAAAGAAAAAGGCGGCAATAATGCGGAAAGTAAAGTAGACAAAGACGGAAGAGATATTAATAAAAGCGAAGCTGCATCAGAGAAAAGAGCGCCAAGACCATCGGAATCTAGCACAGCGGGCACAGCTGCAGGAAACAGCAAGTTCTATTTTTATAACCCTACTACCGTTGCTTTTGGTAAAACAGAGTTTGTGAAAAAATGGGGCGAAAGAGCCTATAAAACGAACTGGAGAATATCGCAAGACAAATCCAATACAACAAAAGACAACGACGATGATGTTGATAAAGACAAGGACAATACGGATAAAACAAAAGAAGATAAAAAAGACAAAATAGAAGAAAAATATACAGCTGATTTCTATTTAAAACAATTACCAAAATCACAAATGGCGATTGACAGCATTGCTAAAGAGCGCAATTTTGCTTACTATCAATTGGGTGTGATTTACAAAGAGAAATTTAAAGAATACAAACTAGCCGCTGCCAAATTAGAAACATTATTGCAAAACAAACCCGAAGAAAGATTGATTCTTCCGACGATGTATAATCTCTATAAAATATATGACATTATAGATAAAGACAAAGCATTGGCGATGAAAAATAGAATCATCAACGAATTCCCGGAATCACGTTATGCACAAATTCTAGGCAATACGAGCGGCTCAAATAACGCATTGACCGATACTCCGGAAGCCAATTATGACAGGATATTCAAACTCTATGAATCGGGCGATATCAAAGCGGCATTGACGAATTTGAATCTAGCGATTGATCAATTTAACGGAGAAGAAATCGTTCCTAAATTCGAATTATTAAAAGCCAATACTTTGGGAAGACTGGCAGGTTTAGGCGAATATAAAAAGACGCTCAACTTTGTCGCATTGAATTACCCAAACAGTGAGGAAGGTAAATTTGCGGAGGAACTTTTAAAAACCAATGTTCCTGCCATGGAAGCTTTAAAATTCTATGCTGTAAAACCTTTAAGCTGGAAGATACTTTATAAATCGGACAACCCAGAAGACAAAAACACCAAAGCACTTCAAGATAAAATCAAGAAATTTATTGAAGGAAGAAGCTTAGACAGATTAAGCACCTCCTACGATATATACACGATGGATAAAAACTTCATTGTGATTCACGGTTTGAAAGACCTCGAATATGCTAAAGGAATTGCTTCG
Organism: Flavobacterium sp.; assembly: GCF_031411595.1. Lineage (GTDB taxonomy): Bacteria > Bacteroidota > Bacteroidia > Flavobacteriales > Flavobacteriaceae > Flavobacterium. The sequence goes on from NZ_JANOBI010000018.1 coordinate 33,813, forward strand.
ATATTGAAAGAATTTAAAGAATATAAAGTGGCGGAAACTGCTTACATCATTTCGAACGAGAATTATAAAATCGTTCAAATGAAGAAAAATTTTGAAGAATATTTGACCACTCCATATTCTGATCCGTTGCCACCGAAAGCATATGTTCCGAAAGCAAAACCGAACACCGCTCAACAGAATAATGAAAGAGAAAAACCAGCAGCTCGAGAAGAAGTTTCCGAAGAAAAGCAAGCACAATTCAATCAGCTTCCTCCGGGAATGCCTGGAAGCCCGGACCCAGTTAATCCAAAAGGAAAGGAACAAAGTCAAGAAAAAGGAGAAAAGCGATAAACCATGTTTGATAAAAAGCCAAAATCATACACAGACTTACTCGGAAAAACCAACAGACTTGTTGAAGGAACGATTATAAAAGGCAATATCCTATCTCAAACAGATTTTAGATTGGATGGAGATTTAGTTGGTAACTTTCAATCGAATGGTAAAATTGTAATTGGCCCAGCCGGCAGTATTAAAGGCGATATAGTATGTAAAAACGCTGATATTGAAGGTAGGTTTGAGGGTAAAATTCAAGTGGCGGAAATTTTAAACATCAAGGCGAAAGCGGTTATTCATGGCGAAGTAATTTGTGGTAAATTATCGGTTGAACCAGGAGCAGAATTCAGTGCAACTTGCATTATGAAAACCCATACAAAAGCTACGGCTCATGACGAACAACCCAAATCAGAAGAAGCGGAACAACAATAAATGGTTGGCGCTAATCAATATCCCGATTCAAATGGGTGTTATTGTTTTTGCGTTTGCTTATTTCGGTAAATGGTTAGACGGAAAGTATCCAAATCCACATTCGATTTATGTCAAAATTTTTACCTTAGTTGGTGTAGCATTGGCGTTTTATAATATCAATCGTCAACTCAAAGACATCAATAATTCTTCAAACGATTAACGATGGATGTAAAAAAATACCGCTCAGTTTTTGAGGTTTTGCTCGTTGCTGCAATAGCATATGGGATTCATAAATTAATTTTTATTTTGAATCCTGACAACCCAAAGTTGTCAGGATTCTATTATTCCATTGAAACGCTCTATGCTTTTTTTACTTGTTGTTCGCTCTGTATTGTTTTCATTCTTATTATCGTAAAGGCTAAAAACATTGATTATGTAGGCTACACCTTTTTGTTGGTTACGTGTATAAAGATGCTACTTTCCTATATTTTTCTATTACCCTTGTTGCATTTGATAAACACCAATAGCGCTTCGGAGAAAATTAATTTTTTTATCGTTTTTGCGTTGTTTTTGACAATAGAAACAATTGTTACGATACGAATTTTAAACAATAAGCAATAAATCGTTTTCAAAACGATAATTTCATCAAAAAAATTATTTTTAGTTCTTGAAAATATTAATTAAAAATGTACCTTTGCACCAAATTTCTGAAAGTAAAAATTAAGTTAATTAGCAGATATGGTGTTTTCAAAAAAATCACTTCATTTTATAGCAGCTGTATTAGTTGCGTTTCTTCCTTTATTTAGTTTTGCGAATGTTACTCAGGATACCTTAAAAGTGTCTGCTGAAACTGCTTTGGCAGAACACCATGAAGCCCATGCGGAACCAACGGATTTAAAATCAAAAATCGACGCGTTCAAAAACCACCACGTTTTAGACGCTCATAGTTTTATCCTTTTTGAAGACGAAGCTGCGCAGAAAGAATATGGTTTCCCATTGCCAATCATTTTATGGGATAATGGCGTGCATGTTTTCTCCTCTTCAAAATTTGAACATGGTAAACCTGCTGAATCCAACGGAAATTACTACGTTTTAGGACACGACGAAAAAATATACAAAACCGATGCATCGGGAACCTTAACAGGAGATGAGCATCACCCAACCAATATCAAACCTCTTGATTTCTCAATCACTAAAAGCGTATTGACGTTGATGGTCGTTGCGTTATTGATGTTTTGGTTATTCACAAGTTTGGCGAAATCATTTTCAAAAAACGGAGGGATTTCAGCCGGCGTTGGAAGACTTTTCGAACCAATCGTATTGTACATTCGTGATGAGATTGCCATCCCAAACATTGGAGAAAAACATTATAAAAAATACATGAGCTATTTATTGACCATCTTTTTCTTTATTTGGTTTTTGAACATGTTCGGACTGACACCACTAGGAATCAACGTTACGGGAAATATTGCAATTACTGCAGGTTTGGCGATTATCACAGCATTAATCACTAATTTCACTGCAAATAAAAACTATTGGGGACACATTTTCTGGATGCCGGGTGTACCGACTCCAATGAAAATCATTTTGGCTCCAATCGAACTTTTGGGTGTGATTATCAAGCCATTCTCATTAATGATTCGTTTGTATGCGAACATCTTCGCAGGACACATCGTGTTGATGAGTTTGATTGCATTGATCTTTTTATTCAAAAGCTGGATAGGCGGAAGCTTATCATTCTTATTGTCGTTCGCGCTGTCGACAATTGAGATTCTTGTGGCGCTTTTACAGGCTTACATTTTTACAATGTTATCGGCATTGTATTTTGGTTCTGCTGTTGAAGAGCACCACCATGAAGAAGCGCACTAATCAATTGAATGTTTAATTTTTAATACATATTATTATGGAAATCCCTAGAATCATTGGAGCAGGATTGGTAGTTATCGGAGCAGGTATTGGTATTGGTAGAATCGGTGGTTCTGCAATGGATGCTATTGCACGTCAACCAGAAGCTACTGGAAAAATCCAGACAGCTATGCTTATCGCTGCTGCACTTATTGAAGGTATTGGTTTCGCTGCTATTTTCGCAACGTAATCGAAAAAACTTAAAAGCTGCAACGGTTGGTTGCAGCTTTTATTTAAAAATTAAATTAAAGACAATAAATATTTTACCTATATAATATGGAAAAGTTAGTAAATGATTTTTCGTTCGGATTGTTCTTCTGGCAGATGTTGATTTTCATCGGATTGATTTTCTTGTTGAAAAAATTCGCATGGAAACCAATCTTAGATGCCGTTAACGAAAGAGAAGAAGGTATTAGAAACGCATTACTTTCAGCTGAAAACGCTAGAAACGAAATGCAAAACCTGCAAGCCGACAACCAACGTATTTTGCAAGAAGCAAGATTAGAGCGTGACACGATGTTAAAAGAAGCTCGTGAAATGAAAGAGAAAATGGTAGCTGATGCAAAAAATGAAGCACAAGTTCAAGGAGCTAAAATGATCGAGCAAGCGAAAGCAGCTATCGAGAGTGAAAAGAACGGAGCTGTTGCTGAATTAAAAGCGCAAGTGGCTACTTTAAGGACGCTTTTTAAAGGCAGTTTTATAACAAAAACAAGTAAACAAAGGGTGAACTTAACTTTCAGAACAATTGTAAAATAAGAGCTAAACAAAACTACA
>NZ_JANOBI010000019.1:0-62501 GCF_031411595.1 Flavobacterium sp.
CTGCCGTTAGAATCTAATGCTATTTGTTTATCCAACCGCAATAAAGATTGCACTTCGGTTTTATTAAAATGATTGCATTTGACTTTAAACTTGGTCCAGGATGATTGTTCTATTTTATTAATTTGTTCCGCTATTGGAGCCACACTAATCGTTATTGATGATTCTGGCAACTCGGTAGTAGTTATTCTATTCAATTCTAAAAAAGATTGTTTTTCTAATTTTCCAAACAAATCCCAATACGCACAATCGATAGCCGAACGAAGAAAACTTGGTACATCTAATGTTAGAAGAAAAGTGTAAAATTCGGTTGGATGAACTATTTTTTGCTTTTCAATAGTAGCTTTTATGACATCCAATTTCTGAACAAAATCAGCTAAATTTATTTGGTAATAATCGATTGCGGTACATTCGCCATAACCTTTACAATCTTTTTTGGATAACGAAATAATTAATGCTTCCCTGAAAGAATAATTGCCGTAAGCTATTGAAAAAGTCTCCTTTAAATGCAATCGAACTATTTGCCAAGATAATTTCATTAAAGGAAAGTTGTAGTTAAAAAAAAATCTGAAACAAGTTCAGATTAGTATAATACTATGCGATTGCTTCGTACCTCGCAATGACTAAAAAATGGCAAGCGACCTACATCGCACCGCTACAACCGCATACCTTTGCTATGTTCCCATCCTGGAGGATTTTGCAGGAGCTGGTCGTGTAGGACTTGCCGGCGCAAATATACAATCTTTTTGTATTTTCGCAAACAGAATTGAACATATAAATTTGTATTGTATATTGCAGCTTTAAATTTTGAATCATGAGAAAACGTAATGCCCTATTGGTCATTTTATTAGGCTTGATTATCGTGTCTTGTCACGACCCAAAAAAGGAAAATGAAAACCTTTTTAGTTTCAATACATCGGCTTTTAAGGAAACATATACGCCCGACGAATCGGTTGGTTTGGAAATACAAAATGCACAAAACAAGAAAATCGACAGCATTATTTATTATGTGAATGATGCGAAAGTGGCTTCGAAAAAAAGCGCTGAAAAAGTGATGATGCCTTTGCTCGATAAAAAACTCGGGTATCAAAACCTCAAAGCCTTGGTATATTTTGAAGGTGAGAATGTGGAAACTACCGCGAGAATTGAAGTGATTTCGAACGTTGAACCTAAATTATTAAACTACACCATTGTGAATACTTACGCGCATGATACGTTAGCATTTACTGAAGGTTTTGAGTTTTTCCGCGATACATTAATCGAAAGTACTGGACAAAAAGGCGCTTCTCATTTTAGAAAATATGATTATAAAACAGGTAAGGTTTACAAGCAAGTGAACCTTGACAATAATGATTATTTTGGTGAAGGCATAACGGTCATCAACAACAAGATTTATCAATTGACTTGGCAATCGAATGTTGGTTTTATATACGACGCGAATTCGTTGAAGAAACTCAAAACGTTTCCTTTCGACAAAAAGATTGAAGGTTGGGGTATGACGAACGATGGCAAAAACATTTACCAATCCGACGGCACGGAAAAAATCTGGAAGATGGATCCTGAAACGCAGAAAATGGTGGATTATGTGAATGTATATACGAACAGCAGCAAAATCAAAAGCATCAACGAACTCGAGTGGATTGACGGAAAAATATACGGCAACATTTGGCAGAAAGATGCCATTGCAGTGATTAATCCAACAACTGGAGCCGTAGAAGGTGTATTAAACTTGACCGGTTTAAGAACAAAAATCACCAATAGAACTGCGGAAGTTTTAAATGGAATCGCTTACAACCCAAAAACCAAAACGATCTTCGTGACAGGGAAAAATTGGGATAAGATGTTTGAGATTAGGGTGAGGTAAGTGGTCAGTTGGCAGTTGAATAGTGTTCAGTTACGCCCGATATAAAAATAAAAAAGCGGTTCTAATTTGGAACCGCTTTTTCTATTACACAAAGCAACTGACCACTAATTTTCTGACCACTGCCAACTATTTTTTCTTCACGATATCCTTCGCATTCTGATACACATTACTACTCGCATTGTAAACCATATTCGTTTCTCCTTGTTTGTTTTTGAGTTTCACATCGCCTTCTTTGGTTAAGGCAAATTCAAAACCTTCGTTTCGTTTTTTCTCGACGGTTTGTGACGCATTTTTGAGTTTGTCTAACCACTGTATTTCTTTAATATTCGTCGTAGTTTGGATATTGGCTAGCGGTTTTGTTTTTGTCGCAGTATTCCAAATTTCAGAATAAACCATCACTTTATTTTCGGTTCTTTCTTTGGTTTCCGTGATACTACTTTCTGACCAAGAAATCAAATGCAATGGCGTTCCTTTGGCTGTAAACGGTGTGATTTTACAATCGGTCGGCGCAGCATTTCCTGCATAAGTTTTAAGCAGCATGGTGTCTTTTTTTGCTTTATTGTTTACAAAAAGATAGAGGTTGTTTTTAATCAACTCCACAGAAAGATTATTGACTTTCGCCAAGGCTGATGAAGTGGCCGTTTTTACAGGTTTCTTTTTCTGGCTGAACGTTGCTGTTGTCGTGAAAATTAAGGCAATGATGAGAATGTATTTTTTACTCATGCTTTTATATTTTTTTTTGTATTCGTGAATCTTTGATTTCATGATTTGGTTTTTTTGTTGCCGAAAATTACAAAAATAAATTACTTAAAAAATAACCACATAGAAACATAGAAAATAAATCTGGGGGAAATAACCTATGAATCTAGGTGGTTACAAACTAAAGGTAAACTGATAACGCATAAAAAAGCCGGATTATTGCTAATCCGGCTTTCATTATTTAACCCTGAAGGCCTTCACGCCTCCTGGCTCCTTCGCTAACCCGAGGCTTTAGCCGAACTGAACGAAGTTAAACAGTTCACTGAACTGTTTTTTAACGCTCGGCCCTATTTATTTAACCTCTTCAAATTCTACATCTTGCGTATTATCGCCTTGAGCATCCGCTTGTGGTTGTGCATCTTGCGGTTGACCTTGTTCTCCTTGCGCGTACATAGCTTCAGTAGCAGTTTTCCAAGCAGCATTGATGTTATCCAAACCGGTTTGAATTGCAGCTAAATCCTGATTTTGGTGCGCCAATCTCAATTCATTCAACGCATATTCAATCGCCGTTTTGTGATCATCAGATAATTTCTCACCCAATTCTTTGAGCTGGCTTTCCGTTTGGAAAATCATGCTGTCCGCTTCATTGAGTTTTTCAACACGTTCTTTTGCTACTTTATCGCTGTCGGCATTCGCTTCTGCATCTTTTTTCATTCTTTCGATTTCTTCTGCAGTCAATCCTGAAGAAGCTTCAATACGGATATCGTGAGATTTTCCAGTTCCTTTATCAGTAGCAGAAACTTTGATGATACCATTAGCATCGATGTCGAAAGTTACTTCAATCTGAGGAACACCTCTTGGAGCTGGTGGAATCCCGTCTAAGTGGAAACGACCAATGGTTTTGTTATCCGTAGCCATCGCTCTTTCACCTTGCAATACGTGAATTTCAACTGTTGGTTGAGAATCCGCAGCCGTAGAGAATACTTGTGATTTTTTAGTTGGAATGGTTGTATTCGACTCAATCAATTTGGTCAAAACGCCACCCATAGTTTCAATTCCTAACGATAAAGGTGTAACGTCTAACAACAATACATCTTTCACATCTCCAGATAAAACACCACCTTGAATTGCAGCTCCAATCGCTACAACCTCATCAGGGTTTACTCCTTTTGATGCTTTTTTACCGAAGAATTTTTCAACTTCATCTGCAATTCTTGGCATACGCGTAGAACCACCTACTAAGATTACTTCATCAATATCAGAAGTTGATAAACCTGCATCTTTCAACGCTTTAGCAACCGGTGCCATAGAACGTTTTACCAACGTGTCTGACAATTGCTCGAACTTCGCTCTTGTTAATTTTTTTACCAAGTGTTTTGGTCCTGAAGCTGTAGCTGTAACGTAAGGCAAATTGATTTCAGTTTCCGCTGAAGATGACAATTCGATTTTCGCTTTTTCAGCCGCTTCTTTAATACGTTGCAATGACATTGGATCCAAACGCAAATCGATTCCTTCTTCCGCTTTGAATTCATCTGCCAACCAATCAATGATCGTTTGGTCAAAATCATCTCCACCTAAGTGTGTGTCACCGTTTGTAGATAATACTTCAAATACACCATCTCCTAATTCCAAGATAGAAATATCAAAAGTACCACCACCTAAATCGTAAACTGCAATTTTTTGATCCACGCCTTTTTTATCCAATCCGTAAGCCAAAGCCGCAGCCGTTGGTTCGTTGATGATTCTCATTACTTTCAAACCTGCAATCTCACCAGCCTCTTTCGTAGCCTGACGTTGTGCATCGTTGAAGTAAGCCGGAACAGTAATAACCGCTTCAGTAACGGTTTGACCTAAATAGTCTTCCGCTGTTTTTTTCATTTTTTGAAGTGTCATCGCAGACAATTCCTGTGCTGTATACAAACGTCCATCAATATCCACACGTGGTGTATTGTTGTCGCCTTTTACAACTGAATAAGGAACTCTTTTCGCTTCACCTGTAGTTTCAGAAAACGTATGTCCCATAAAACGCTTGATCGAAGCAATCGTTTTGGTAGGATTCGTCACCGCTTGTCTTTTTGCAGGATCTCCTACTTTAATTTCGCCACCTTCCACAAATGCAATGATCGATGGTGTGGTTCTTTTTCCTTCTGAATTCGGGATTACTACTGCTTCGTTACCTTCCATTACAGAAACGCAAGAGTTCGTCGTACCTAAATCAATTCCAATTATTTTACCCATTTTTATATTTTTTAGTTTTTATATTAATTCAACTCGGCGCGCATTAGTCAATCACTGTGCCAACCAAAAAAGGCTTAATAAATTGTCAGTTTCTATTCAATAAATCTGACATGATGTCATTTTTCAGGAGCTGTTTCCGGCTTTCCTTCCAAATCTTTTTTTGCAAAAAAGGATTTTCCCTCCAATCCGGGCTAGGACTGTAAGATCGTGAGACTGTAAGATTATAAGATTCGATTTTACAGTCTTAAAATCTTACAGTCTTACAGTCTAACTTTTCTTCCAAACAACAGCCGCTCATTAAAAACCACAATCGAAATCAAAATCAACGAATACGAAACAATCTGAGTAACCTGCACTTCTTCCTTAAAATAATACACCGCCAAAAAGAAATGAATCAATGGATTCGTATACATCAAAATCCCAACAGCCGAAGAATTCATGCCTTTCAAAGCATACAAATTCAAATACAAAGGAATGATTGTAAAAACCACTACAATCACCACGAGCAAGACATAAAACAAACTCGCTGTAGGAACCGTGTCGCTATACACAGGAAAAAAAGGAAGAATTACCAACGAAGCAATCAGCATTTGAACGGTCAGAATCACAAATCGATCGAACTGATTGTTTTTCCTTTGACTGATTAAATACAACGCAAAAGAAAACGCAATCACCAAACTATAAATCAAATCCGTAATGTGTCCGTACGACAGTATCGCACAACTGACCACACAAAGTGCCACAGAAAACCATTGCCATCGACTAAGTTTTTCTTTTAAAATAAAATAAGCTAAAATAGTGGTCAAAATCGGACAGATCATATACGCGAACGAAGCCGACTGCAAACTGACATGATTGATGGCGTAGATAAAAAGAAACCAATTCACAGTCAATAAAAAACCACCTACAATGGTTAGAAAAATCATTTTATTTCGAACCGGTTTCTCCAAACTTTTAAAAACAGCAACATCATTCTGAACTTCCTTTTTTCTAAAAATCAGATTAATAACCAACAATAAAACAGTTGCTAAAAAAATCCTGTAAAATAGAATATCTAAGGAAGCGTAATCTTTGAGCGGTTTCAAAGCCAAACTAAAAAAACCCCAAATAACAAAAGACGAAAAGGCAGACAGGTAATACTTATTGAATTGCATGGTCACTATTTTGCTGCAAAAGTAGTTTCTAAGAATAAAATTGTTTGGTTTTGGGTTGTTAAGAATTACATAAAAATCCGCGACAATCTGTAAAATCTGTGTTATCCGAGTTCAATAACCGTTATGCTTTAAAGAATTTCCTTTTGCGTCTTTGCGTCTTTGCGAGCCAAAAATTAGACAATCCTCAAAATCAAAACCCAAAAATCACAATTCCTCAATTTTAAAAACCCATTCTTTCATTTTATACAACCATTCAATTATATTTGTCATACAAATCTACTCTTATGGAAGAATGCATTTCCGTTTTCGACATGCTCAAAATTGGCGTCGGTCCGTCAAGCTCCCACACACTCGGGCCTTGGCGCGCTGCGGAACGTTTTCTTGGTGAATTGCGTAATGAAAACCTACTGCCCAAAACCAACCAAATCAGGATTGATTTATACGGTTCACTTTCCCTAACCGGAAAAGGTCACGCCACCGATTTGGCCATCATGTTAGGACTCAGTGGACAAGATCCCGAATACATTCCCGTGCAAAACATCGCCGAAATCATCAAAGAAATTGAAGACAGCAACGAAATTAATTTAGGTAACGAACATAAAATTCCTTTCTCCTTTTTAATGGATATTGTCTTCAATAAAAACTTCCTGCCGTTTCATGCCAACGGATTAACATTCACAGCCTATCTCGAAGATAATTCCCAATACACCGCTACCTTCTATTCTATCGGCGGCGGATTTGTCGTGAAGGAAGATCGCCCGAATGCGAAGAAAAAATTAGAAATCAAACGTACTTTTCCGTTCCCAATTCAAAATGCAGAAGAACTTTTAAATTATACCATACAAGAAAATAAATCGATTTCGGAAATCGTTTTTGAAAACGAAAAATCGATGCGCACCGAAGCCGATATCAATCATGAACTCATGCGCATTTGGAACACGATGCTCGAATGTATGTTTATTGGATGTCATTCTGAAGGCATACTTCCGGGTGGACTCAACGTACGCCGCCGTGCTTTCGACATGCATCAAAACTTGATTGGATTGGCGAACTACAACACGCCACAAGAATGGCTTGAATGCATTCGAAAAACGGAAGTCAAATTCCGTCAAATCCTCAAATGGGTTTCGTGTTTTGCTTTGGCTACTAATGAAGTCAATGCCGCTTTAGGCCGTGTTGTTACTGCCCCAACCAACGGAAGCGCCGGTGTGATTCCAGCCGTTTTAATGTATTATTTAGTGATTGAAAACCACGAGGCAGGCGAAAAAGAAATCAAACAATTCTTGATGGTTGCGGGTGAAATTGGTAGCATCTTCAAAAAAGGTTCTACGATTTCCGCAGCGATGGGCGGATGTCAAGCTGAAATTGGCGTTTCTTCCGCGATGGCAGCCGCAGCTTTAACGGAAGTGATGGGCGGAACACCGGATCAAGTGTTGATGGCAGCCGAAATTGCGATGGAACATCATCTTGGTCTAACTTGCGATCCGATTGGTGGATTGGTTCAAATTCCTTGTATTGAGCGAAACACTATGGGCGCGATTAAAGCGATTAATGCAGCAGAACTCGCCATGGAAACTGACGCTAAAAACGCCAAAGTGCCTTTAGACAAAGTCATCGATACGATGTGGCAAACGGCCAAAGACATGAATTCGAAATATAAGGAAACTTCGGAGGGTGGTTTGGCGGTGGCGGTGAATATGGCGGATTGTTAGAAGAGATTGTGAGATTATAAGACTACAGGATTATAAGATTTGATCTTATAGTCTTAAAATCTTAAAGTCAAAAAAATGCTAAGAAACACTCGTATTTTCTATTTCTTAATCACATTGTTAGTGGTATTGCTTGGTATTTTATCAAGAAAAATCAATGCGATTCCATTATTTATTGGTGACATTTTATATGCCGTGATGGTTTATTTTGGTTGCCGTTTGCTTTTCATTAATGGTAGCAATCTCAAGAAAATTATTTTCCCTTTACTCTTCTGTTATCTTATCGAATTGCAGCAGCTCTATAATGCAGAATGGCTTGTTGCGATTAGAAATACACCTCTCGGACATTATGCTTTGGGACAAGGTTTCCTTTGGAGCGATTTGGTTTGTTATACTTTGGGGATTGTGATGACTGTTCTTATAGACTGTAAGATTTTAAGACGGTAAGACTTCAAGACAGAGAACGAATCTTATAGTCTTAAAATCTTAGAATCTTAATCATAGCCCGGATGGCACTGAAAAACAAAACCGCGTCTTGTCCATTACTTTGGTTAGGCCGGGAAAGCGACCAACGGAAGCTCTTGCCGGACTTTACCATTGTGGACAAGACGTGGTTTTTTTGTAAGGTACAGCCGGATTAGCTCCTAAACCTCATTCAAATTAAAATAGAAAGTACTGCCCAATCCCAACTCGCTGTCAACGCCTATGGTGCCGTTCTGTGCTTCGATGAATTCTTTGCTAATCGCCAATCCCAATCCGGTGCCCGATTTGTGGCTGCCCGGAATCTGAAAATATTTATCAAAAACTTTGGACTTGTATTGTTTGTCGATTCCTTTTCCGGTATCGACGACTTGAAACGCAATTTGGTTGTCGACCTTCTTGAGATGCACCACAATCTTACTGCTTTCAGAAGAATATCGAATGGCGTTGGTTAGGAAATTGATCAACACCCACGAGGTTTTTTCGCTGTCGGCTTTGACATTGGGTAGGTTGGGTTCTGATTCGACAGTCAACTGAATTTGCTTTTGTTCGGCTTGCACTTTTACGGCTTCGACGGCGTAATTGACAATGTCGTACGGATTGCTTTTATCGATATTCAATTGGATGTTTCCGGTTTCGAGTTGTGATAATTCTAATAATTCTCCGGTGATTTTCAGCAAGCGTTGGCTATCGTCTTTGATGCTGTCGATCAATTGCTTTTGCTCTGTATTGATGGCTCCGGTGGTATCGTTTTCTAATAGTTGCAAACTCATTTTTATGGAAGATATAGGTGTTTTGAGTTCGTGGGAAACGGTCGCAATAAAATTGGTTTTCGCAAAATCGAGTTCTTTAAACAATGTGATATTGCGTAAGATAATGACATCGCCAATATCGATGGTTCGATCTTCTCCGGTAGGTTGTATAGTAATATTGACGCTTTGTTTTTCGAAATAGCTTTCTTTGCCGTCGGCGAAAATTTTCATGGGTAGCGTTTTCTGCTTGTCGGTGGCCAAATCGTTGGCGATTAAAGATTTAATTAAATCGTTGGTTAATGCTAAAGTCGTGGCTAATTTTCCAATCACGTCTTCCGATTTCATTCCGATGATTTTAAGGGCTTCATCGTTTACAAATAAAACCTTTCCGTCATGGTCTAAACCAATAATGGGATCATGCATATTATTAATCAAAGTTTCCAAACGTTTCTTTTCGAACGATAATTTATGCAGGCTGCTACTGCTGTATTCCTCGAGCTTTTGCGCCATGGTGTTGAACGATTTGGCTAAATCGCCATATTCGTTGTGGTTCATAAAATGCACGCGTTCTTTGTAGTTTTTATTGGCGATTTCCTTGATACTCGCGGTGAGTTCTTTAATCGGATTGGCAATGTTATTGGGTAGATTCACCAGTAAATTGAAGGCAATCAAAAAACATAAAGTACCGGTAACTGCAATCCATAAGTTGGCGGTATCAGCGGTTCTTCTGGCGACATCACTTTTGTGTTTGATGGCGTTCAGATTCAATTTCATGATTTCAAAAACATCCTCACGAATTTGATTCTTTAGCGCTTCGTTATCGCGATCATTTTCGAGTAGTTTAAAGCTTTTTTGAAGTTGCAAAGTGATTTCACCTTCTCCGTTTTCGGTAATATTTCCGACTTGTTTTTTTAGGTTGTTCTCAAAAATGGTAATGGCCTTATTCTCGTTGGATGCAATATCCTCGAGCGATAGCAACATATTTCTGGAATATTCCAATGTTTCGTAATTGGCTTTCAGAATATTCTGGGTGTCTTTTTTTATTAAAAAAACAGAATAAGCACTAACCAACGAAAGGATAATGATGGCTACAAACAGCAATCCTACGCCTAGATTTAATTTGGTTTTAATTCTCATTGTACTAAAAATTATGCATTATGATAAAATGACTAAATCGATATTCGACGACGATAAATTGTTTAATAATTTATTGAAAATGGTCGTTGATAAAATTACTTTAAATAGATTCAAGTGCGGTTTTCCGATGCACACCGTGGTAATTTGTTTTTGTTCGACCACTTCTAAAATAGCGTTGGTGATTTTAGTGTTTTCCAATTTAATCACTTCCGCTCCCAGTTCTGTGGCCAATTTAAAATTGTTGATCAAATGCCGTTGTTTGTCTAAAGCAATATTGTCGCTGCTTTCTTTAGGAGTCTCAACATATAAAACATACCAACTGCTGTTATAATAACCCGCCAAACGAGCAGTTTTTCTGATGACAATTTTTGCAGTTTTGTCGTTACTGCTGATGCAAGCCAACAGTTTTTCGTGGCGTAATGCTATATTTTTTGGCACTTCATTCTCTACTTTTCGAACCACTTGACTTGCCACTTCTCGCAATGCCAATTCCCGAAGCTGCAGAATTTGATCCGATTTAAAGAAGTTTGCTAAAGCCGTTTGAATTTTATCCTCCGTATAAATTTTCCCTTCTTTGAGTCGTGCAATCAGGTCTTCAGAAGTCAAATCGATATTGACTACTTCATCAGCCAATCGCAATACATTATCGGGAATTCGTTCCTGAACATCAACGTTGGTGATTTTTTTTACATCTTCGTTTAAGCTTTCAATATGTTGAATATTGACCGCAGAAATGACATTAATTCCAGCTTCGAGAATCTCCAAAACATCTTGCCAACGCTTTTCATTTTTACTGCCTTCGATGTTGCTATGTGCCAATTCATCAACAATCACAACTTCAGGGCGCAGGTTGATAATCGCTTGCACATCCATTTCTTCGAGTTGTTTGCCTTTGTAGAAAATAGTTCGGCGCGGAATTATAGGCAAACCATCAAGCAACTCATGCGTTTCTTTGCGGAAATGGGTTTCAATATAACCGATTTTAACATCGATACCGTTTTTCAAAAGCGTATGTGCTTCCTGTAGCATACGAAAAGTTTTGCCTACACCAGCACTCATGCCGATATAGACTTTAAACTTTCCTTTTCTTGATTTCTGAATTAAATCGAGAAAGTGTTGGGCGTTATTTTGTTTTTCCAAATCCATATGAATGGTTGTTGCGATAATCATTTACAGCCTAATCCCGAAAGTTAAAAAAATAACCGTCGGGATTTTGCCATCAAAACAAATGATGCTTTTTTATAATCTAAAATTAACCGCTACGGTAAATCTGTTTTCGTTTTTCTTTAACTCCGCTGCCCATGGTTCAGTGCCCGTTGGCCCGTTGGTATATCCACTTGGAGAAGTCGTTCCGCCTGAACTTGTGAAATAAGGAATCGATGCATTTCTGTATCCATACTCAAAACGGAAGGTCACATAATCACTCGGCATGATATCAAAGGTAGTAGTAAATTGGAACAATCTGAGTTTTTCATCATTGGCAATCGCTTCATCATAATTGTTCGGAACATCTCCAGTTGCTGCCGGTGTAAATGCTAAATACGGTGAAGTGTTTACGCCATTCACAACAGATTGATTGGTTAAATAATCGCCTCTTAAAGTTAAAGCCAATTTATTTTTGTTGAACCAAATTCTGTTGGCGATGGAAGTTCCAATCATAAAATTTTCGGAAGCTTTTACTTTATCATTTGCTTCATTATTGCTTTGGAAACCATAATGTGAATTGATGCTAAACGCCGCTTGAGAAATTCCTTTTGAAGTTGGGTTTTTAAAGTAACGGGCCACGATGCTATTGTCATGGTGAAAACGGATTCGGTTGGATTGATTGCCAAATTCATCGGGATTCTGCGTGTCTTTTCCGTAATAGAAATTGGCTACTAATTGTAGATTTTCATTTGGACGATAGTAGTTAGAGTTACCAATTCCAGGGCCTTTACTGTAACTGTTGTAGGTTTGCCAACCGTTTAATAACCATAACTCTGTTTTGAATTTTTTAGTTGGATACAATTGAACTCTGGCTCCAGAAAAATAGAATGGTGTAAAATCGCAGACCATACTTCTTTGGTAGCTCCAGTTTTCCTGAAGCACATAACTTTCCAAACCAATATAGCTCATGAAAATTCCCATTTCAACATTCAATCCATAAGCAACATCAAAATGATATCCTGCAGCCGCTTCCCTGATGTATTTTAAATTGTTAATACTCGTGTTTCTTCCTCTAGCCACCGAACCGTCAAGATCATTAACAATCGATCCCATTTGCCCGTATTGCAACCAGATACGTCCTATAATATTTTTGTAATTGGTTTCTATTCCAACGCTCGCTAAGTTTAAGGTAAACTCATTGTGTCGGCCAATTGTAGAAGAAATGGTTTGCGTATTATCAGTAGGATTTGCAAAGTTGTAATTGTAATAAGTGTCGAGATAAGTCACTCCGGTAAGGATGGTTTCACCATCGGCATCTTTTAAAGTTAATGGAAAATTCTTTTGACGGTTTTGCCCATTAATCCAGGTTAAATCCATGTTTTCAAATGGAATTTTAGCTGTTTTTTTTGAGATTGTATCGGTTTGTGCGTATGAAGACAGTCCGATAAAAGCTAAAGCTATTGTTGTAATTTTTTTTCTCATTTTTTTAAATTTTAAATTTTGGTATTCGTGAATCGATGATTTCATGAGGATTGTTTATAATGGTTTGTTTATTTTAATTGATCTAAGGCAATGTTGAGTTTCAGAACATTAATTTTCTGTGTGCCAAGCATTCCTAAAAGTGGTTTTTCTGTATTTTTTGCTACCAATTCCAAAACCTTTTGTTTATCGAGATTTCTTGTTTTGGCGATTCTGTCGACTTGCACATTGGCACCTTCAACAGAAATATTGGGATCGATACCACTTCCTGAAGCGGTGACCAAATCTGACGGTATTTCACTTCGCTTTACTGTTGGGTTTTTCAACAAAAAGGTATCGATTCTGGTATTCACTTCGGCTAAGTAATCAGGATTGTTGGTTCCTTTGTTGCTTCCACCTGAACCTGCGGCATTATAATCTACAGCCGATGGTCGTGACCAAAAATATTGATTGCCTGTAAATTTTTGAGCTACATTGATATGATGCTTTTTTCCATTAACTGAAACGATTTCACCTTTTCCCTGATTGGGTGCGAATTGTGCTATTCCGAAAATGCTTAACGTGTAGATTCCGGAGAAAAAGACGGCGCAAAAAAGTGTGAGTCGAATTGCGGGGATGATATTTTCTTTCATAATTCTATTTTATTGATTTTTAATGGTATTATGTAATTCGCTTATTTTATTTGGGTTGAGGTCACATTTCTGTTACGCTCATTTCATGATGTTATTTTTTTGCCACGAAGGCGGTAAGACACAAAGTTTTTATTTAAACAAAAATGGAGACAGCCAAATCGATTAATTTGATTCCAACAAACGGAATGATAACGCCTCCCAAACCATAAATAAATAAGTTTCTTCGAAGTAATGCAGACGCACCAATAGGTTTGTAAGCCACTCCTCGCAACGCCAACGGAATCAAGAACGGAATAATAATCGCATTGAAAATCACTGCGGATAAAATGGCACTTTCGGGACTGTGCAATCCCATAATATTCAACCCTTGTAAGGCTGGAATCGCTGTGATAAACAATGCTGGAATAATCGCGAAATATTTGGCTACATCATTCGCAATTGAGAACGTGGTTAGTGTTCCCCTTGTCATTAACAATTGTTTTCCAATCTCTACAATTTCGATTAGTTTGGTTGGGTCATTGTCTAAATCGACCATGTTTCCGGCTTCTTTGGCGGCTTGCGTTCCGCTGTTCATCGCTACACCAACATTTGCTTGAGCCAATGCCGGAGCATCATTCGTTCCGTCGCCCATCATGGCTACCAATCGGCCTTCGGCTTGTTCTTTTTTGATGTAATTCATTTTATCTTCGGGTTTGGCCTCGGCAATAAAATCATCAACACCGGCTTTCTCTGCAATAAATTTGGCTGTCAATGGATTATCTCCAGTAACCATCACGGTTTTGATTCCCATTTTACGCAAACGCTCAAAACGTTCTTTCATTCCGGTTTTGATGATGTCTTGCAATTCGATAACGCCTTGTACTTCGTTGTTTTTTATCACCACCAACGGCGTTCCTCCGTTTGAAGAAATGTCAATTACCTTTTGGGTTGTATCTTCTGGAAAAGCATTTCCTGCTTGATGTGCTATATTTTTGGCAGCATCTTGTGCCCCTTTTCGGATGTTGGTTCCGTCTTTCAAAACCACACCTGACGTTCTGGTTTCAGCAGTAAACTTAATTAAAGTAGCACCTTCAATGGATAATTTGTTGGCTACGTCAACGCCTGCTAATTCCACTATACTTTTACCTTCGGGCGTATCATCGGCTAGTGAACTCAACACCGCCGATTTTACAAAATCCTCTTGTGAAATTCCTTTGGTTGGATAAAATGCAGTGGCTTTTCTGTTTCCGATAGTGATGGTTCCTGTTTTATCCAAAAGCAACACATCAATATCGCCGGCAGTTTCTACGGCTTTTCCTGATTTGGTGATGACGTTGGCTCGTAAGGCTCTGTCCATTCCGGCAATTCCGATGGCAGATAATAATCCGCCAATTGTGGTTGGAATTAAACACACAAAAAGTGAGATGAAAGCCGCAATGGTAATGGGTGTATTAGCATATTTTGCAAACGGCGCTAGCGTAACGGTTACGATGATAAACACCAACGTAAATCCAGCCAATAAAATGGTTAATGCGATTTCGTTTGGCGTTTTTTGTCGGCTTGCTCCTTCTACCAAAGCAATCATTTTGTCTAGAAAACTTTCACCTGGTTCGGAACTAACGATTACTTTTATTCTATCTGAAAGTACTTTTGTTCCTCCGGTTACGGATGATTTATCGCCTCCAGCTTCACGAATTACAGGTGCACTTTCACCAGTGATGGCACTTTCATCAATAGTCGCAAGACCTTCAATAATTTCACCATCGGTGGCAATGATATCGCCCGATTCGCAAACAAAGATGTCACCTTTTTTCAATTGTGAAGATGAAATGATTTGCCCGTTTTCTAATTTGGCTGGTGTTTCTTCACGGGTTTTTCTTAAACTGTCGGCTTGCGCTTTTCCTCTGGCTTCTGCAATAGCTTCGGCAAAATTGGCAAAAAGCAACGTGATAAACAGCACTGAAAAAATGGTGAAATTATAAGCAAAACTTCCCTGTGATCCTTCACCGGATAAAATCCAAAGGCATACAAAAAACATGACGATTGTTCCAATTTCGACTGTAAACATTACAGGATTTTTGAACATTATTTTGGGATTGAGTTTTACGAAAGATTGTTTGAATGCTTCGTTGACCAACTCTTTTTGAAACAAATTATTTTGAGATGTACTCATGATGTTTTAATTATTTAGCTGAAAAATATTCTGCGATTGGACCTAAAGTTAAAGCCGGGAAAAACGACAAGGCAGCTACAATAAAAATCACTGCAAAAACCAATAACCCAAAAGTTGAAGTATCGGTTTTTAATGTTCCGTTGCTTTCTGGTATGTATTGCTTTTGAGCCAACATTCCGGCAATAGCAACCGGTCCGATGATTGGTAGATATCTTCCTAAAAGCATGACAATTCCAGTAGCAATGTTCCAAAATGGCGTATTATCGCCCAAACCTTCAAATCCGCTACCGTTATTGGCTGATGCCGAAGTAAACTCATACAACATTTCTGAAAATCCGTGGTAACCCGGATTGGCTAACCAACCTGATAATGCTTCGGGATTTCCTGCATATAAATTGCTGGCTAAAGCTGTTCCAACCAAGATTAAAAATGGATGCAACAAAGCAATCATCATAGCGATTTTCATTTCTTTGGCTTCGATTTTCTTTCCGAGAAATTCTGGTGTTCGTCCAACCATCAATCCGCTGATGAAAACACCGAGGATGATGAAGATGTAGAAATTCAAAAATCCAACACCTACGCCACCATAAAAACAATTAATCATCATTCCGAGTAGCGTAGTCATTCCTGCTATTGGTGTCATACTATCGTGCATCGCATTGACAGAACCGTTACTCGTGCACGTCGTATAGGTTGCCCAATTCGCAGAAGCGGCAGCACCAAAACGCACTTCTTTTCCTTCCATGCTTCCCATGTTTTGGGAGATCCCTAAATGGGAAATGGCGGAACTTCCATTCATTTCGGTTATTACTGTAGGGATTAATAGCACCAGAAATCCTAATGTCATGACGCTGTAGATAGTCCAAGATAATTTTCTGCGTTTCAAAACAAATCCCAAAGCAAAAATCATCGCGATTGGAATTAAAACTATCGAAACATTTTCAACAATATTGGTCAGGTAGTTTGGGTTTTCCATCGGGTTGGCGGAATTCGGTCCGTAGAATCCACCGCCATTGGTTCCTAATTGTTTGATAGCAACAAATGCAGCAACTGGACCACGACTGATATTTTGAGTTTTCCCTTCTAAAGTAGTAATCGTATCTTTTCCTTCAAAAGTCATTGGCGTTCCGTTCATTACCAAAATAATGGCCACTACAAATGACAAAGGCAATAAAACTCGTGTACAAGCTCGAACGAAGAAACTGTAGAAATTGCCCAAAGTTTCGGATGTTTTTTCTTTCATCGCCATAAAAACCACAGCACAAATCGCCATACCACAACCGGCGCTGATAAATTGCCACAGCATTAAAGTTAATTGACCTAAATACGACAACCCGGTTTCGCCTGAATAATGTTGTAAATTGGTATTGGTGATAAAACTGACGGTGGTATTGAAAGCCAAATCGCCGCTCATTGATGGATTACCATCGGGGTTTAAAGGCAACCAAACCATATTGGTTAAAACCAACATCGAAATGATAAACCAAACGACATTGATCGACAAAAGTGCTGTCAAATGTTGTTTCCAATTCATTTCCTTAGTTGGATTAATACCACCGATTTTGAAAAACAACTGATCGATTGGATTGAAAATTTTATCCAACCAAGTGCTTTCATAATTGAATATTTTGCCGATATATCGACCTAACGGAATAGCCAAAAGCATGACCAATCCGTATATAACTATAATTCCTAGTATTTCTGAATTCATATATATAAAATTTATTTATAAGAGGTTATATATGGTATCGCTTCATTTTTATAGGTGTTTTTTTGTAAAAAACTTTTTTTTAGCAGCGATTTCATGTTTAGAATTTTTCGGGTTTAATTAAAACATAGCAGATATATACGAATACGGCTATAGCGATGATAAAGAGTAGTGTCATAAATTAGATTTTTTCGAAAAAGGAGATCGCTTTGAAGAAGATTGCAAAAAGCACGAAGCCTAATGCATACAATAGGATTGTTGTTGCCATAATTTTACATTTATAGTTAAACTGATGTTGCATTAATCTGTTTGAGATATTCGTCTTTCAATGATTTCGGAAAGAGATTGGAAATGGTGCAATGACGCAATTCCATAAAAGTGGAAACCGAAAAAACATAAACGTTGGCAATGGCGTTTTTGGTTTCGTAACTGCCGCTAGTAAACAAACGTTCGGCAAGCGCCATACATTTTTTTGCTCTTGCAATGTTACCCGAAACGATGGCTGTTTTGGTAATTTCAGCAAAGCGTTCGGCTTGCTTGTAAACGGTGGTGACTTGATTTCGCATAAGGTGGTTTTTTATTTATTTTCACCCCCAATGCCAAAAGATGTTCCAATAAAATTTAAATTTTGTAAACTGCTGAAAAATAGATATTTGATACTTTTAAGTCAAAATAAAGCCTAAAAAAAGCCTATCGTTTTGATAAGCTTTTATTAAAATGAAACGGTAATGATTATTTTCGAACCAATTTATTCGCGCCATACGGGTAAATGATTAATGGGTATTTTTCTATAATTAAGTTGCTTCTGTCTAATCCGAAATTGACTTCTTCCTTGACACTCAGATATTTTAGATTGTAGAAGCTTTTCATAATAAAATTTTTCCAAAAGGTCATATTATTATCAAACGATAAAAAGCTGTCGCGGACAACAAATTTAAAATCACCAATCGTATTTTTTTGATAATTAAATTCCTTTCTTTCAGAAACATCTACTTCTTTGTTTTTTATCATTTCTGACACCACTTGCCGGAAATAGAAATCTATGCGTGGCTCTTCTCTGAATCCGAGATTAAATTCGATAAAATAAATGTCATTTTTCACCAAAGTATCCACATCATAATTCAATCCGTAGGGTTCGTTGGTAACATTGACGTGTACGAACCAGTATATATCGGCGCGCTTAGGTGTTCCTTGATTTAATATAGAATCGATAACATTCTGCTCAACTTTTCCTTTGGATGGAGACGCTGTCAGGAATACCAAATTAGTAGCAAATTTTGGAATACTTTCATCAATACTCAATTGCTTCAAAACCGGAATGTAGTTTTCGATGGCAGCCAAAGCCATAATGGCATTTTTGGTTTTTTTACCTTTCCACCAGACAAACATGACCATAAACAATAGTGCGCCAATTAAAAGTGTAATCCATCCACCTTCCGCAATTTTTTGAAGATTGGCAATTAGAAAACTCATTTCGATACAAATAAATAAACCAGTTATAAAGGAAACTAACAGTAGGTTAACTCGTTTTGCACGCAAATAAAAATTGATTAAAAGCGTACTCATAATCATCGTTAAAGTCACACTCAATCCAAAAGCAGCTTCCATTTTGGTACTTTCTTTAAAGTACAAAACCATTCCGATGCAGCCCATCATTAAAAACCAATTAATGGCAGGAATATACAGTTGCCCTTTTATATTCCCGGGAAACAATACGAGATGCCTTGGCCAGATATCCAATCGAATGGCTTCGTTGATCAACGTAAAACAACCACTAATTAAGGCTTGCGATGCAATTATAGTTGCCAAAGTAGCTATGATTAAGGCCAACCAAAATATTTGTGGTGGTACGATATGATAAAATGGACTCAATGTTCCGATGGTTTCACCTACATGATCCATCAACCAAGCAGTTTGCCCGGCGTAACACAAAACCAAAGCGATTTTTATAAAAATCCAACTGATGCGGATGTTGTTTCTACCACAATGTCCCATATCACTATACAATGCTTCAGCTCCGGTTGTGCACAGAAAAATACTTCCTAAAAACCAAAACCCTCCAGGTTCAAGCACCAACATTTTATAGGCGTAATACGGATTTAATGCTTTTAAAACCGATAGATTTTCAGCCAATGCCATGGCACCAATTACAGCGATAAATCCGAACCAAACCACCATCGCTGGACCAAATATTTTCCCGATTTTATCGGTTCCGAATTGTTGAAAAACAAACAATCCAATCAGAATGGCGATGACAAACGGAACTGTATTAAATCCCGGAACCACACTTTGAACACCTTCTATTGCAGATGCTACTGAAATTGGTGGCGTTATAATTCCGTCTGCAATTAAAAATGCACCACCTGCCATGGCCGGAAAAATGAGCCATTTCCCAAAATACCTTCTAATCAATGCGTATAATGAAAAAATTCCGCCTTCACCGTTGTTGTCTGCTTGAAGCGTAATGATGACGTATTTCAAAGTGGTTTGAAAAAACAAGGTCCAAAAAATAGCACTCAAACTGCCTAATGCTATAGCTTCAGAAATTACTTTGTCATGAAAAACTGCGTTAAGTGTATATAGTGGAGAAGTTCCAATATCGCCAAACACAATTCCTATGGCTATTAATGAACCCGCTAATGTAATTTTGGAATGAAATGTTGAAGTATTAGCGTGCATAACTATATTTTTTATTTGTCATTTAAAAAATGTCAACCCTATTTTTACAGATTGTATTCATCAATTTTTCGATACAATGTAGCGATTCCAATTTCCAATAATCTGGCCGTTTCGGCTTTGTTGCCTTTGGTATAATTGAGTACTTTTTGAATGTGCAGTTTTTCGATACTTTGCATCGAGAAAGCCGACATCGATTTGTTGTTCTTATTTTCCTGATGCTGCATTTCATAAGGCAGAATAGCTGAAGTCAGGCAGTCGTCATTGGCTAGAATAACCGAGCGTTCGATGATGTTTTTTAATTCCCGAACGTTGCCCGGCCAATGATAGGCTTCTAATTTTTGGATAAAATCGGGAGCAATCTGCAATGTTTTTTTATTCGTTTTTTCAGAAAATTGTTGGACGAAATAAGTGGTTAATGGCGCAATATCTTTAACTCTTTCTCTCAATGGTGGAATCGCAATTTCGAAAATATTCAATCGAAAATACAAATCCGAACGGAAACGATGTGCATCGCTTTCTGCTTTCAAATCTCTGTTGGTAGCTGCAATCAATCGAAAATTAGACTTTTTTGGGATCGTATCGCCAATAGGAATGTATTCGTTGGTTTCTAAAACCCGCAATAATTTAGCCTGCAATTCTAAAGGCATCTCGCCAATTTCATCTAAAAATAAAGTCCCGCCATTGGCTTCTTCGATGAAACCTTTTTTATCTTTTACGGCACCTGTAAACGCACCTTGCTTGTGTCCGAACAACTCGCTTTCGAGAATTTCTTTGCTGAAGGTGCTACAATTTAATGCTACAAATGATTTTCCAACTTGATGGCTGTTTTCATGAATGGCTTGCGCAAACACTTCTTTTCCAGTACCTGTTTCTCCTATAAGTAAAACGGTCGAATTGGTTTTAGCCACTTTTTTGGCCAAATCAATTACTTGTTCTAATGCTTTGGATTTGCCTATAATAGTATCGAAAGAATATTTATCGGCAATGCGTTTTTCGAGTTGCAGCACTTTTTTTTGCAGTTGTGCTTTTTCTAATGCTTTGTATAGTAACGGGATAATTTTATCGTTATCATCGCCTTTGACAATATAATCGAAAGCGCCGTTTTTCATGGCTTGAACGCCGTCGGAAATTTTGCCAAAAGCCGTTAGTAAAATAACTTCCGTCTGTGGAAAACTCGTTTTTATATTTTGAAGAAAATCAACGCCATTCCCATCGGGAAGCTTAACGTCGCATAGAATCACATCAATATCAATTTGCTCTAATTTCTTAAACCCAGATTTCAAATCGGATGCTTCAAAAACATCAAAACCTTCCGATTTTACGATGCGGGCTAACAGTCCACGAAGCTTTTCTTCGTCGTCAATGATGAGGATTTTTTTCAATTGATGTGTGATTTAATCTGGCAAATTTAATGTTTTTCAGCTTCTAAAAAAGATTATTGGATTATTGGATTGTTAGACGCGCTGCGCTTTTGGATTTTTTAGGAGCCGGGAACCTGCTATGCGTTGCAATCTTTTGTCTTGCTAAAGAAGCAAGTCAAAAGGATTTCCTCTGCTATCAGGGCTAGGCACCCAATTTCAACAACACGCAAAATCTAATAATCTAAACATCCAAAAGCGTAGCATGTCCAAAGCCGCAGGCGTGTCTAACAATCTATTTCCTTCTCGTATCAATAATATAAACGATTTTCCAACGGTCTTTTTCCTTAAACAGCGTAAAAGCATTGACGCCTTTGTGGCTTAATTTGCCATCAACGAAAAACTCATAAGGTGTCCAAGCATGCGCCATTGAGCCATCAACTTGAATGGTGAAACTCAACAATTGCTCACGGAATATTAAATCTTTCGGAATCGCTGCGATGGTTTGATAGAATTCTTTGGTAGATTCTTCGCTGAATTGGTTGCCTTTTTCGTTTTCGGTAATCGATTGTAAAATCATTTTGTCGGCGCAAACCTGATGCAACAACAGTGTGTCGCGGTGTTGAAATCCTTCAAAAAAAGTTTCGACGGTGTGTTTAACGTCTTCATTCTGTGCATTGCTATTAATGCTGAAAATAAAGATGATAACGAGTGCTATTTTTTTCATGATGCTTTTATTGGGTCATTAATAACATGGTGAAGGTAAAGTTATCTCCCATATTTTCGTGTGCAATCGGAACAAATAAATACCAAAGAAAAAAATCGAGCAAATAGGATTTGTTGTGAATGGAAGTTTGAATTCTAGTCGTTGCTTTTCCATCATCAGTATCCAAACCATAGGCTAAGATTTCTTTATCGCCATCGACAATTGCGTATTCAGCCATAGGATTATTGCGAACGATGAGTTTTAGTTTTTTGTCGTCAAACTCAATAACCGCTGCATTGACATACCATTTTTCGTTATAGGTTTTTAAAACGATATTTCCTGAAGCGTCTTCGATTTCGATATTGCTTTTCCAAAAACCTGTGTGTTTTAAAATGTACTGCTCTTCTTTAATTTGAAAGATTGCTTTTCTTTCAAAAACAGTCATTTCAATAGTCATTTCTCCCATTTTTTCGTCATGCTTATAAAAAGCATAAGTACTCTCGTTAAGTTTTTTCCATGTTTTAAAATTAGTCATCATGAGTTCAAATTTTAAGTGATACATCCAAAAATCAAAACATTAGTAAATGCTTTAAAAAAATTGTTACAACCAACTTGCGAATTGACTTTAATACATTAAATACTCCATTCGATTTTATTACTTTTACACGATTAAAAAACAAACCTATGTCTGTCGCAAAAAAAGATTACAAAAGAATCACCACCAAATCATTGATTGAAATGAAAGAAAATGGTGAGAAAATTTCGATGTTGACCGCCTACGATTTCACCATGGCCAAAATCGTAGATGCTGCCGGAATCGATGTGATTCTCGTTGGAGATTCCGCGAGTAATGTCATGGCAGGCCACGAAACGACACTTCCGATTACGTTAGACCAAATGATATATCACGCTTCGGGCGTGGTTCGCGCTATTACAAGGGCTTTAGTTGTAGTCGATTTGCCTTTCGGAAGCTACCAATCTGACTCGAAAGAAGCCTTGCGTTCGGCGATTCGAATTATGAAAGAAAGCGGTGCGCATGCTGTAAAAATGGAAGGCGGAAGTGAAATCAAAGACAGCATTAAAAAAATACTCAATGCCGGAATTCCCGTAATGGGACATTTAGGATTGACCCCACAATCGATATACAAATTCGGAACGTATACCGTTCGCGCGAAAGAAGATGAAGAAGCTGAAAAACTACTCGAAGATGCTAAACTGCTCGAAACTTTAGGTTGCTTTTCGATTGTTCTTGAAAAAATTCCTGCGCATTTGGCAGAACGTGTAGCCAAAAGCATTTCGATTCCCGTAATCGGCATTGGTGCTGGTGGTGGTGTTGATGGGCAAGTATTGGTCATTCATGATATGTTGGGAATGAACAATGAGTTCAGTCCACGATTTTTGAGAAGGTATTTAGATTTATACGAGCAAATGACAAGTGCAATTGGGCAGTATGTTAGTGATGTGAAATCGAGGGATTTTCCGAATGCATCGGAGCAGTATTAGATTAGACTGTAAGATTGTAAGACTGTAAGACTGTAAGATGAGATTATTTAAACGCCATAAAATTAGTATATGCACCAATTCAAACAATTAGAGATTTGGAAACAAAGTAGGGTTTTCTGTACACAAGTTTATACATTGACAAGTAATTTTCCAAATGAAGAAAGATTCGAGTTAATCAATCAACTAAGACGAGCTGCTGTTTCTATTCCATCAAATATAGCTGAAGGTTCATCACGAAAATCAAATAAAGACTTTGCACGATTCTTAGAGATTGCGATTGGTTCAGCTTATGAAATCGAGACACAATTATTAATTTCATCAGACCTCGGATTTATTACAGATGAAAATTTAAATCCATTACTCTCAAAAATTAATGCACTCACAAAAATGATATACAGCTTCCAAATTACACTAAAGTAAATCTTAGGGTCTTAAAATCTTACAGTCTTAACGTCTCATAATCCAACTATTCTTTTGAAAGAACTATCTAATAAAACCAACCTCCAAATCCTCCACGAAGACAACCACATCATTGTCATCAACAAGCGTGTCGGCGATATTGTGCAAGGGGACAAAACCGGTGATAAACCGCTTTCGGAAGTTGTCAAGGAATACATCAAAGACAAGTACAACAAACCTGGTGAAGTGTTTTTAGGCGTAGTGCATCGACTCGATCGTCCGACTACAGGTATTGTAGTTTTTGCCAGAACCAGCAAAGCATTAACACGACTCAACGAAATGTTCAGCAACCGCGAAACCCAGAAAACTTATTGGGCAGTAGTTAAAAACAAACCCGAAAAAGCCGAAGATACGCTCGTGCATTTCCTAAAACGCAATGAGAAAAACAATACTTCGAAAGCGCATCTCAAAGAAGTTCCTGATAGTAAAATGGCCAAACTCGACTACAAAATTATCAAAGAGCTCAACTCTTATTTCGTTCTTGAAATCGATTTGCATACGGGAAGACACCATCAAATACGCGCACAGTTGTCAGCGATCGGCAGTCCAATTAAAGGCGATTTGAAGTATGGTTTCGACCGCAGTAATCCTGATGGCGGGATTCATCTTCATGCGAGGAAATTGGTTTTTATTCATCCGGTTTCTAAAGAGAAACTTGAAATTGTAGCTGCAGTGCCAAATAATTCGGTGTGGAATGCTATTTAAGAAACTTTAAATCGTATTTTTACCTTTATTCTACATTGATTTTACCTTTAAACAATCAACCCATACATCATGAAAAACCTACTTCTCTTTATATTGTTGGTTAACGCCACCACTAATTTTGCTCAAGATCATTTTATTGGAGTCAACACTTCAAGTCGGGCAGGAATACTCAATGGGGCACTCAATCCCGCCGAATTTTCGAACCTTTCCAAAAAATTTGAAGTGAATATCTACGGTATGAGTTTCAATTTTTCAAATAATATTGTCAGTTTAAGCGACCTCAATTCGGATACGGATCTTGAAGATTTGATATTTGAAGGAAGTTCAGCAGTCAATGCTAGTGTAGATTTAGAATTTGCTGGTCCGGGTGCTGCAATGCGTTGGGAAAAATGGGTTTTTGCATTTACTACGAAAGGATATGTAAAAGCCAATGTGATTGATGTTGACCCGAATCTTGGTGATGCGCTCCTAAACACCAATGACCTAGTAGTTATTGGTTCAAACACGATAAGCAATGATTATAACCAACGAATTACAGGTACTTCTTGGGGAGAAATTGGTCTTTCTGCAGCAAGAACTGTTTTTGAAGATGATCAACATAAATTCAATGCGGGTATTACCATGAAATTATTGTTTCCCGGTTCTTATACCAATTTAGGTGTTGACGCTTTTAGTGGGACAATCACAACCGGACCAACCGGCGCTTATCTTAACAATGCAAATGCTCAACTTAACTTTTCATATTCAGGAAATCTGTCTGACAACGGAACCGATTTCAGCGATTATACCAGTTCCGTTTTTGGTGGTTTACACGGATTCGCAACGGATCTTGGAGTCAACTACCAATGGAAAGATCCAAGCGATCCTAAAAAATATAAAATCAATGCAGGAATGTCATTGAAAAATATAGGAAGCATGACTTTCAGTGATAGTGACAATGCTTCTGATTCTTATACGCTCAAGATACAAGAGCCTGGACTTGGGCTAGATTTAAGCGAATTTCAGGATGTCAATAGCCTTAAGGATGTTGAACAAATCCTTTTAAGCCATCCTGGCTATTTAGAAGAAAATAAAATAAGCCAAGATTTCAAAGTAAAACTTCCTACTACATTTAATATTTACGCAGACTTTAAAATTTACACCAAGTTCTTCATCACAGGGCAGCTACAACAAAAACTCCAAGACAACAATGGCAATTCACAAATCACGGCACAAAACAGTTTCAGCATCATTCCAAGAGTAAACCTCGGTTTTTTCGAAGCTTATATCCCGTTTTCTCATAACGAATTTTCAGGCGGTAATACTGGACTTGGTTTCAGATTGGGCGGATTCTATATGGGTTCAGGCTCTGTAATTAGTGCGCTGATTAACGACAGTAAACAAATCGATTTGAATATGGGTTTCCGTTGGGCGTTTTTATAGCAAATCGCAACCTTAACGATTATAATAGCAATGCACGAATTAAATAAATTCGTGCATTTGTGCTTAAAGTATAATGGCAAAGTTTTATAAAATGAATTACAAAACCGACATCAACTCTAGAAAACAATTACTAATTCACTTGCTCAAGGAAATCGAAACTCACGAAGATCAGATTCTTAAAGCACTGTATGATGATTTTAAAAAACCCTTTTTCGAAGGTGTGCTCACAGAAACCAGTTTTGTAAAATCCGAATTAAAAACGACCATCAAAAACATGCGTCGTTGGTCTAAACCTAAAAGCGTTTTTCCTGCGATTTTAAATTTTCCATCGAGCGATTTTATTTACAAAGAACCTTACGGAAAAGTACTCATTATCGCACCGTGGAATTACCCGTTTCAATTGGCGCTTTGCCCTTTAATTGCGGCAGTTTCAGCGGGAAACCAAGTGGTTTTAAAACCATCGGAACTCACACCGAACACTTCTAAAATTACAGCCGAAATCATTGCGAAAGTTTTTGAAAAGCAACAAGTCGAAGTCATCGAAGGCGATAGCACTGTGTCTCAAAACTTACTCACACAACGTTGGGATTATATTTTCTTTACCGGAAGCGCCGCAGTTGGCAAAATCGTAGCGCAAGCCGCCGCCGCATTTATCACACCAACCACACTCGAATTGGGCGGAAAAAACCCGTGCATCATTGATGAAACCGCCGATTTAGAATTGGCCGCCAAGCGCATCGTTTGGGGAAAATTCATCAATGCCGGACAGACTTGCATTGCTCCTGATTATTTGTTGGTTCATGCTAAAGTCAAAACCACTTTCATCAATTTATTAACCACAGCCATCAAAAGTGCTTACGGCGAAAACCCGCAAAGTTCAGAAGATTTTTGCCGCATCGTCAATCTCAAAAATTGGCAACGACTTACCCAATTGATGCCAGGCAACAACATAGTTTTTGGTGGCCAAACCAATGAAGAAGATTTATACATCGCACCAACAATCATTGATGAACCCAGCATTGAATCTTTGATTATGAAAGACGAAATTTTCGGCCCAATACTACCCATTTTGTCGTACGAAACCGAAGATGATCTTTCAAAAATCATCGACCGATACGAAAAACCTTTGTCGCTGTATGTCTTTTCAACCCATGATGCTTTCTGTAAAAAAGTGATTCAAAATTATTCGTTTGGTGGCGGTTGCATCAACGATACGGTCATTCATTTTGCCAACAAACGTTTGCCTTTTGGCGGCGTTGGTCATTCTGGAATCGGTGCGTATCACGGGCGTTGGAGCTTCGATACGTTTTCGCACCGAAAAGCCATCGTTAAAAAATCGAATTGGCTTGATTTACCGTTTCGCTATGCGCCTTATCAAGGTAAACTTTCATTGGCTCGGAAACTGCTCGATTGGTTTTAGAATCGTGGAATCGTTTAATCGAAGGAATTGTTTATTTGTGAAAAGTTGGTTCTTCGATTTTTACTTTGGGCGTGACCACAAGGGTCGGGCTTTCACACTCGCTTTTTTGCGTCGAACGCCGCCACAAAAAGAGCTCAGACAATTGTTCTATCCCTCACGCAATTCCGATTAAATAGGAACATTAAATTTCTTAATCAACTGTAAAATACCTGACAGCCACTGGCTGTCCTCCTCTTAATATCAAATCTCACGCGACTTCACGCTACGATATTGCCCTAGCCCCGATTGGAACGATATCCTTTTGTGCCGTGGTTCGGCGCAAAAGATTTAGTGGAAAGCGGGAAATAGCTCCTAAAAACCAACATCCAAATGATACGATTCTTCGATTAAACAAATAAACGGTTAAACGATTTCACGATTAAACAAAAAATCGTATCATTGAAACAACAAAACAAAAAAAACAAACCATGCAAACTACAAAACAAACCCTTGAGAATATCAAAGCCAACGGATACCATATCGACTTCGGAACCGTTTTCAACAAAGCTTTCGAAAACTATAAAAAAATAGCTTTAAACGCCGGAATAGCGATGTTGCTGATTACCATATTAATGTTTATTGTTATCGGAATTATTGCTGTGGGCATTGTTGGAATTGCATTTTCTACCGATACGTTATCGCAATTTAGAGTCGAAAATATGTCGCCCATGTGGCTCGTAGGCTACGTTATTTTTGCATCGATTGCGGGTGCTTTCTGCAGTCCATTAACCGCGGGTTTTATTAAAATGGCGCAATCTGCTGCTAAAGGTCACAATTACTCTGTCGGAACTGTTTTTGATTACTATCGCAGCAAACACTTCAAGGAAATTGTTCTTGCTGCGCTGATCATCGCCTTTTTTTCTAATATTTTTTCTTCAGGCCTGCAATGGGTTGGTTTTCAGTGGATCGGCATAGTGATTAGTTTGTCATTTGCGGTGTTAACTTTCTTGGTGATTCCGCTGATTATCTTTGGTGATTTGAAAGCCATGGAAGCCATCGAAGCCAGTATTCTCATCGTTTCCAAGCAATTTTTTATCTTATTCGGATTGCTGATTGTTTCCGGCATTATGGTGATGTTGGGTATTTTTGGATTGTGTATTGGAATCTTTTTCACCATTCCATTCATCTATTCGATGTACTATTGCGTTTACAGCGAAATCATTGGCGATGAAACACCGGAAATAGCATCAGAAGAAGTGTCAAATGAATAAATTCTAAAAACAGATTCAACCAAAACAAAACATCTCAATTGAGAATATAAATAGTTTTTGTATAACTTTTTTTCATACTTTTCTAATCCGAAGACCGAGCAATAAAACAGCAACTGAAAGTAAATTAAACAATGCGATTTATACCATTTGACGGAAGTACAATTTCGAATTTGATTTCATCTAATGAAACAACTTTCAACGCCAATACTTCTTTGTATCAAAGTCTTAAAACAATCGATTTTATCACCAATCAGGCGAACGTGCTTTGGGTCATTCTTCCACTACTGTTTTTTTTGTTGGGTTTTTTAGCTTTCAATTTCTTTAAAATCAACAACCGTTTTCACCACAAAAATGTTGAAAATTACATGCAACTCGAATCTTTTGATAAAGAATACCAGTTGTACTTCTTATTCCTCGGAATCCTTTTGCCGATTTTTGAAATCATCTTCGAAATCTATTCTGTCAGATCCAGAAGCCAACTCGCTTCAAGCTTTATCATCGGGTTTGTATTGATTTCGCTTTATTTTTTAACCAAAAAGAATAAATTCTTCAATCGATACAACCATGCTACTTTCATTGGATTCTTTCTATTGTACTTTGCTTTTATAGCGCACAATATGGTGCTGCATGGATCTGACGTTATCCCAATACTGGGCTTTGTGGTGGCTTTTTTCTTTTCATTTCAAATATTGAAGCCCGTCAAAATCTATTGGGTATTTGTGAGCATCGTCATCACTTTTCTTTGTGTAACGATCCATCAGGAATGGATGCCGTTCAATCTGACATTGATTTTACTCAATTACTGTTTCCTGATTATGTTCATTCATTACATCCAACACATCACCTTTCTGAACACTCAGGATAAATTCAGGTTTACCAATGAGATTGTCAACAAAGGAAATTCGCTTACCATCGCCACCAACAAAATAGGAGAAGTGTCTTTTTGCAGCGAATCAGTCATCGAAATTTTAGGATATACACCACAAGAAATGTTGGGTTTTGGGTTTTGGGTTTTGACTGAAGATCCTGATTTTATCGGTGAAGATTATCATGAAGAATACGTCGACAACCGTTCGCACATTCGAAAACTCAAATGCAAAAACGGCGACTACAAATACATCCAATGGAAAGACAAAAAGTTCAACGACGATTTGGTCATCGGAATTGGCCAAGATGTTACCGAACAAGTTCAAGTAAAAGACCAATATAAAAACCTGGTGCAATCGGCCAATGATATTATTTTTGAAACCGATAGCGAAGGGAATTTTACTTACATCAATGAATTCTGCGAAAAAACTTTGGGCTACAGTGCTAAAGAAGTCATGAACCGCCATTTTACAGAATTCATTCGACCCG
Source organism: Flavobacterium sp. (assembly GCF_031411595.1). GTDB lineage: Bacteria > Bacteroidota > Bacteroidia > Flavobacteriales > Flavobacteriaceae > Flavobacterium. Next base: position 30,006 of record NZ_JANOBI010000019.1, read on the forward strand.
ATTATGTAGTGAAAGTATTACAATATTTTGATGCTATTGATTTTCAACGCGATGACCATGACATCATTGAATTTCCTGTATTTAAAAAAAATGGCGAAGAATTTTGGGTATCGCAAAAGGTCAATGCCAAAAGAGATAACGCTGGTAAAACCATAGGATATTCAGCTATTGCCAGAGATATTACGATTCTTAAAAATATTGAATTTTCTAAAATTAAAAGCCAGGAGAAAATTCAAAAATTCAATGATACGCTCAAAAAATTCATGGCCAAAAGTTATTCCGGTCAAGAGAATTTCGACAGCATTCTTAAAGAAATTTTAGAAATCGCTTCCAAAACAATGGAAATCGAACGTGCCAGTTTTTGGAATTATTTTCCTGACAAACTCAAATGTCAGAATCTGTATGAAGTTAATAAAAACAAATTTGAAAAAGGATTTACATTAACCCGAAGTCAATACCCAATTTATTTCGAAACCATCGAAAACGAAATGCAAGTCATTGCTAATGATGTATACAACAATCCCATTACGCAAGAGTTGTGTTTGGATTATATTCCGAAAAACAAAATCTGCTCGATACTCGATACGCCGGTTTTTATTAATGGTCAACTTCGAGGTATCATTTGCTTTGAATCGGTGGGTAGAATAAAAAAATGGGACAATGAAGACGTAGCTTTTTCAAGATCGGTTAGTGATTTAATTATCGTCGCCCTCGAATCGCAATTGCGTATAGAAGCCGAAAAGAAGTTGGTTTACAAAAGTGAATTGCTTTCCGCGATGCTGATGTTTACTGATAAATTCATCAATACAAAAGAGCAAATACAAATCTTCAAAGACGCTTTTCCAATTATAGGAAACGTCACTAATGTTGACCATCTTTATTATTATGAAAACGACGCGACCACCAATTTGTTCCGTCAGAAATACAAATGGGGCAAAGAAAATGTTGCATTGCAAATCACACCTTTGCGTTATTTCAGTCATGAAGATTTCCATGAAATCGTTAGTAAAGCCAAAGAACGCAAGCTGTTTAAAGCCCACACCAGAAAATTAGAAGAAGGCGTTCTCAAAAGCTTGTTGCTCAATAATGAAATTAAATCTATTCTGATTTTTCCACTTTTCGTTAAAGATCAATTTACCGGTTTTATTGGTCTCGACGTAATTGATGAAGAAAGAACTTGGTCGGACGACGAAATCAATATGCTGCAGATTTTGTCGAGTAATATCACTTCCGCGATCGAGCGACTTGACAATGAAAACGAAATTCACCAAAGTGAAGAAAAATTCCGTCTTTTAGCCAACAACATTCCGGGAACGGTTTACCTTTCAAAGTATGATGAAAAATGGTCGAAAATATATTTGAATGATGAAATCGAAAACCTCACCGGTTATCCCAAAGCGGACTTTTTAGAAAACAAAAGATACTACATCGATTTGGTGCATCCCGAAGATATTGATGAATTTTTGGGTGTGGCGAGGAAGTTATTCAGTGAACGAAAAAAAGTGCATCTCGCCTATCGCATCATCCACAAAAACGGGCATTCGGTTTGGGTCGAAGAATTTGGTGAACCTATTATTAAAGATGGTGAAATTGAGTTTGTCGGCGGTATCTTTATCGATATTACCGAACGAAAATTAGCCGAGAACATCCTCAAAGAAAAAGAAATTGCTGAAGCGGCGAACAAAGCCAAGTCGGAATTTTTGGCTAATATGAGTCACGAAATTCGTACACCACTCAACGGAATCATTGGCTTTACCGATTTGCTGATGAATACCAAACTCGAAGATTTCCAGAAACAATATATGGACACGATCAACCAATCGGCGAATTTATTGATGGAAGTCATCAGCAACATTCTCGATTTTTCTAAAATTGAATCCGGAAAACTTGAGCTCAATGTAGAGCAATACAATATCATCGATTTGTCGCATCAAGTCATTGAATTGATTAAGTATGAATCGAATCTCAAAAACATCGATTTGATTTTAGACATCGACGAAGAAGTGCCACAATTCATTTATATCGATTACATTCGATTGAAGCAAGTCTTAATCAACTTGTTGAGCAATGCGGTTAAATTTACCGAAAAAGGGACAATAGAATTTCAAATTCACATCATCAAGAAAAACGAACACAAAGCCATGTTTCGATTTTCTGTAAAAGATACCGGGATCGGCATCAAGAAAAACAATCAGGAAAAAATATTTGAAGCTTTTTCGCAAGAAGATACTTCGACGACCAAAAAATTCGGCGGAACTGGTTTGGGATTATCCATATCGAATCAGCTGTTAAACCTTATGGAAAGCCACTTGCAACTTATCAGTAGGTTTGGAGAAGGCAGTGAGTTTTTCTTCGATGTAGAATTAGAAATCGCGACCGACAAAGATGCGGGAAACACAACCAAACCATCAGCAATTGTTAAAGGAGAAAATGTTTATGCCAATAATTTAAGTGCTATTGTCAATGTTTTAATCGCAGAAGACAATAAAATCAATATGCTGCTAGCTAAAACTTTAATCAAACAAATTCTGCCAAACGCTACCATCATTGAAGCCATTGATGGTCAGGATGCGATTGGCAAATTCCAAGAATATGACATCGATATTATTTTTATGGATGTGCAAATGCCCGTAATGAATGGTTATGTGGCCACTCAAAAGATACGCGAAATGCAAACCAAAGCCATTCCGATTATCGCATTAACCGCAGGAACTGTTGTGGGTGAAAGAGAAAAATGTTTGGAAGTTGGTATGGATGATTACGCGTCAAAACCAATTATCAAAGACACGTTGGAAATGATTATAGCAAAATGGGTTAAAGTTTAATTTAAAATCATAAAATCATGAAATGGATTGGCAGAAGACAAAGCGATAATATGGAAGACCGACGCGGTGTTTCAGGCGGAAAAGTAGCATTAGGTGGCGGATTAATCGGCATCATTATTTTACTGATAAATGTGTTTGGCGGAGAAAATTCCAAACAATTGGCACCTATGTTACAACAAATGCAACAAGGTCAAACCACAGAACAAACCACTCAAGAATTATCGCCTGCCGATAAAGAGATGGGCGAATTGTGCGCCACCATTCTAGCCGATACAGAAGACATTTGGAAAAAAGTATTTGAAGAAAACGGACTCACCTACGAAAACCCAAAAATGGTTTTGTTTACGAGCAATGTTGAAACCGGTTGTGGTTCTGCAACTGCAGCTTCCGGTCCATTCTATTGCCCTGCCGACAAAAAAGTTTATATGGATTTGGCATTTTTCGAAGAATTAAAATCGCGCTTTGGAGCCGAAGGTGGCGACTTTGCCATTGCTTATGTCATTGCACATGAAGTGGGTCATCACGTGCAAAATCTATTAGGAACCTCCACCAGAATGCGACAATTGCAAGAAGGAAAATCAGAAGCCGAAGCCAACAAATTATCCGTCGCATTAGAACTCCAAGCTGATTTCTACGCCGGATTGTGGACACATTACGATCAAAAAGTCAATCAGATGTTAGAACCTGGCGATATCGAAGAAGCGTTAAGTGCCGCCAATGCTGTTGGTGACGACGCCATTCAAACAAAAATGCAAGGACATGTAAATCCTGATAGTTTCACACACGGAACTTCTGAACAGCGCATGTATTGGTTCAATCGTGGATTTAAATCGGGGGATATTCAGCAAGGAGATACTTTTAAAGCGGGATTGTAAGTAAGATTTTAAGACAGTAAGATTTTAAGACAGTAAGATTTCAAGATTATAAGATTCGATCTTACAGTCCTAAAATCTTACAGTCTTACAGTCTATTCCTCCTCCTCGCCTGCCGCATTCGACTTAGAATATCCACGCCATTTCTCAATGAGTTCCTTCATATCATCAGGAAGTTCAGTATCAAAGCGCATCATTTCACCCGTCGTCGGATGCACAAATCCTAAAGTCTTAGCATGCAAAGCCTGACGCGGCAATATCTTAAAGCAGTTGTCGATAAATTGTTTGTATTTCGTAAACGTTGTCCCTTTCAAAATCAAATCACCACCATAACGAGCATCATTGAATAATGGATGCCCAATGTGTTTCATATGCACACGGATTTGGTGCGTTCTTCCGGTTTCCAAAATACAAGAAACCATCGTTACATAACCAAAACGTTCCAAAACTTTATAATGCGTCACGGCCGGTTTTCCGATTTCAGGATCGGCAAAAACTGCCATTTGCATGCGATCTTTCACGTGTCGTGCTATGTTGCCTTCAATCGTGCCTTCATCTTCTTTGACGTTGCCCCAAACAATCGCGATGTATTCTCTTTCGGAAGTTTTAGCTTCAAATTGTTTCGCCAAATGTGTCATCGCCGCTTCGGTTTTGGCTATTACCAAAAGTCCTGAAGTGTCTTTATCAATTCTATGCACTAAGCCCGGACGTTCGCTGCTATTCATCGGCAGATTTTCGAAATGATACGCCAAAGCATTCACCAAAGTACCGGTATAATTACCGTGACCCGGATGCACGACCAATCCCGGTGGCTTGTTGATTAACAACAAAGCAGCATCTTCATAAACAATATCAAGCGGAATATTCTCAGGATCGACGCGATTTTCAAACGGTGGATGCGCTAAAAGGATGCGCACAACGTCAAGCGGTTTGACTTTATAATTCGATTTTACAGCAACATCATTCACATAAATATCACCATTCGTTGCCGCTTGCTGGATTTTATTTCTTGTTGCATTCGGAATCAAATTCATCAAAAATTTGTCTATCCGCAACAGCAATTGTCCTTTGGGAACATCAAATCGGAAATGCTCGTATAATTCGTCCTCCAATTCAGGACTGTCGTCGTTAGTTTGCATTGGCTGGAGTTTCAGTTGCTGGCGGAATACTATCAAGTTGGGTATCATCAAAACCCACTTTTCCGTCGCCCAATATCAAATCGATTTTCGAAGATTTAAACACCTTATCGCCAGGATTCAGCTTCTTGCCGTTCCAACGCATTTCGAGCACCATATCTTTTCCTAAATAAGGTTTGTAGGTAATCGTACCTTCTTCCAAGCCTAACGATTTTAAAGTCGGTACCGCCTGTCGATAGGTTTTCTCAATCAAATTCGGGATTTTCACCATCGTAAAACCCGACGAATTGATCTTAATATAAATCTTCCTGTTCTTCTTCACTTTCGAACCCGCAATCGGATCTTGCTCTACGACACTATGCTTCGGAAAATCCTTGTTGTAATCAACGCTGTCGAGCAATACATAATCCAAATCAAGATCATCTAACTTCTCTTCTACCTGCTGTTCGCTAAGTTTGCGCAAATCCGGTACCGTAATTTCATGGCCGTGATCGGTAGTAAACGTCAGCCAATGAAAGAACAAATAACTCAAAACGGCAATGATCGAAACGCCAATCAAAACTTGCACGACAAAAACCCGGCTCTTCAGATAATCCTTTAAACTCATGTCAAAATTGTTTCGACAAAGATAAAGGGTTTCCGTTTCAAAAAAAATGATAATTTTGTTTAAATTTATAATCAGGAGCTAATCCCGCTATCCGCTAAATCTTTCACGCCGAACAACGGCGCAAAAGGATACCGCTGCTATCGGGGCTAGGGTCTGACGATAAGATTGTAAGACTGTAGGATTATAAGACCGATCTTGCTATCTTGAAATCTTACAGTCTCAAAATCTTAAAATCTTAAAATCCATTTATGAAAAACATTGCCATCATCATGGGCGGCTATTCCAGCGAATTTGAAATCTCACTCAAAAGCGGGAACGTAGTCTATCAATACTTAGACAAAACCAAATACCACGGATTCCGCATCCACATTTTCAAAGAAAAATGGGTGTATGTCGATGACAACAACAACGAATATCCGATTGACAAGAATGATTTTTCAGTCAGCATCAACGGTGCGAAAATAAAATTCCATGCAGTATTCAATGCGATTCACGGTACACCGGGCGAAGACGGACTCATGCAAGCCTATTTCGAATTGCTCGAAATTCCACAATCTTCGTGCGATTATTACCAAGCCGCATTAACGTTCAACAAACGTGATTTGCTTTCCGTGTTAAAACCGTATGGCATCAAATGCGCCGAATCCTATTATCTCAACAAAGGCGAACACATCGATACTGCTGCTATCGTAGCCAAAGTCGGATTACCATGTTTTGTAAAGCCCAATAAATCAGGTTCGAGTTTTGGAATTTCAAAAGTAAAATCTGAAAACGAATTGCCGATTGCTATTGAAGTCGCCTACAAAGAAGGCAACGAAATCATCATCGAGAGTTTCCTTGATGGCACCGAAGTTTCTGTTGGGGTGATCAATTATCAAGGAAAAGTAACGGTATTACCAATTACAGAAATAGTTTCCGACAATGACTTCTTCGATTATGAAGCAAAATATTTAGGGAAATCACAGGAAATTACACCGGCGAGAATTTCGCCTGAAATCACAGAAAAAGTCAATGCTGTAGCCAAACGTGCGTATGAAATTTTAAAGATGAAAGGATTTTCGAGAAGCGAATTCATCCTCGTTGGTGGCGAACCGTATATGTTAGAAATGAATACGATTCCGGGTTTGACGACTGAAAGTTTAATTCCACAGCAGGCGAAAGTTGCGGGGATTTCGCTCGAAGATTTATTCACCAATGCGATTGAGTTAGCTTTGAAATAGTTTCTGAGTGCCTGAGTCGCTGAGTTTCTGAGTTTGTCTTGGTTGACGAGAAACCCTAGCCCTGATAGCAGCATTTATCCTTTTGTGCCGGTTTTCGGCGCAAAAGATATGGCGGATAGCAGGACCCGAGCTCCTAAAGAGCGAACTGACGAAGTAAATAGCTCCTGATTTTCAAAAACGAAATATAAAATAGTAACAGAAATGTTATCGTATAAAAAGTAAAAACTCAGTGACTCATAAGCTCAGTCACTCAGCAACTCCAAAAAAAATGAGAAAAGCCATATTTCCAGGTTCCTTCGACCCAATAACACTTGGGCACTACGACATCATCAAAAGAAGCATTCCTTTGTTTGACGAAATTGTGGTGGCGATTGGAATCAATGCAGAGAAAAAGTATATGTTCACGCTCGACGAAAGAAAACGTTTCATCGAAGAAGCATTCGCTGACGAACCAACGGTTTCGGTAGTGACTTACGAAGGTTTGACGATTGATTTGTGTAAAAAACTCAAAGCGGAATTCATCTTACGTGGACTAAGAAATCCCGCCGATTTCGAATTCGAAAAAGCGATTGCACACACCAACAGAAGGCTTTCTAAAATAGAAACCGTATTCTTATTGACCGCGGCAAAAACGTCTTATATCAGTTCGAGTATTGTGCGTGATGTGATTCGCAATGGTGGCGAGTATGAGATGTTGGTACCCGATGCGGTTCGAGTGAAAAAATAGATTGTAAGACTGTAAGATTTTAAGACTATGAGATTCGATCCTATAGTCTTAAAATCTTATAGTCTTATAGTCTAATCTTCTTCTTTCTTAATTACTTTCCTAGCGACTTCAATCTTAAATTTCTTTCCTTTCATTTTCTCGTCGCGGATTAGTTTCAATAAATCCTTGACTTTAGTGGCTTTTACAGCTGCAAAAGAAATAAAATCTTTGACTTCAATCAAGCCCAAATCGCCTTTTTCTAGTTTTCCTTTTTGAGAAAAGAAACCGACAATATCAATTTTGTTGAGTTTATTTTTCTTGCCACCGCTGATGTAGATGGTTTGAAATTCAGGCGGTTTTGGGAGTTTTGTATTATTATCGACATTCAGAACTTTCATGCCGTAATCGATGTAATCTAATTTTTTTTCGCTTTCGTGGATAATGATGTAAGCCGTTCCCGAAGCCAACATACGTGCGGTTCTTCCGTTTCGGTGCGTGAATTCATCTTCTTTTGAAGGCAAATGATAATGGATAACGTGTTTCATTTCGGGAATATCCAAACCTCGTGCGGCTAAGTCTGTGGTCACCAAATAACTTACGCTTCCATTTCGAAATTGAATTAGAGCGCGTTCGCGTTCGTCTTGATCCATGCCACCATGATAATAGGTTGCGTAAATTCCTTTTTCGTTTAAAGTGTCGCTAATACGCTCTGCGGCATCGCGGTGGTTGCAGAAAACCAGCGCTGATTCTGAATTTAAAGAACAAATCAGATGAAACAAACTGTTGATTTTATCTTTCTCTTTCGACACCACCATTTTGAGCGACAGGTTCGTTTTTTCTTCAGCTTCAGGAATAAAATCTAAAACCGTCGGGTGAATGACGCGTGTGTATTTTGGGATTTCGATATCGGATGTGGCTGAAACTAGAATGCGTTTGTTGAGTTTCGTCAATCGGTTGATGATGAAAGACATTTCTTCATGGAAACCCAATTGCAATGATTTGTCGAATTCATCGAGAATTAAAGTTTGAATGGCTTCGGTTTTAAAAGTGCCGCGATCTAGGTGATCCGCAATTCTGCCTGGCGTTCCTATCAAAACAGCCGGCGGATTGCTTAGGTTTTTGATTTCCGTATCAATCGAATGTCCACCATAACAAACATTGACTTTATAATCAGTGCCCATTTTCTTCCAGACTTGTTCGATTTGCAAACCCAATTCACGGGAAGGCACTAGAATTAAACATTGAACATCTTTGATTTCAGGTTCCAAAATTTCAAAAATCGGAAGCAAAAAAGCCAAAGTTTTTCCCGAACCTGTTGGTGAAAGCAATAAAACATTATTGTCGCGTAGTATGATTTCTTGCGCAGCGACTTGCATGTCATTGAGGTTTTCGATGCCTAAATTGAGTAGAATATTGTTGGAATGGTGTTGATTTTTCATGGTACAAAGGTAAATCTTTAGACGTACAGAATGGCAATAAAAAAACTCCTATTAAAGGAGTTTCTCTTATTCAAATAATAATTTGATATTTTCATACGAATTGAGCAATGCTTCTTTAATTTGCTCAGGATTGAGCCAAGATACTTTTTCAATACCTTCTTCAGCTTGACCGACTGGAATCCCCTCATAATCAGATTGCATTTCGTACCAATGCGTAATTTTGAGTTTGTAAATACCATTGCGGTTAAAAATATGATAGGTCTTTTGTAGCTTTTTGGTAATCGTCAATAAGTTTACACCGGTTTCTTCTTCGACTTCACGCATGGCCGTGAGTTTCATTTTTTCTCTTTTCTCTTTGCCACCTTTGGGTAAATCCCATTTTCCGTTTCTGAAAATAAATAAAACTTCGCCTTTTTTATTGTACACCAATCCGCCGCCGGCTCTTTGAACCGGGATTTTTTCCTTCAATTTTTTAAACATGGCTTTTTCATCAGGATAATACAGATAACATTTCTTAATTTTGTTGTTATACATATTAACAACAAGCTTCTTGATATCTGTGCTTTCCAATAAAAACATTTTAAAATCAGTCTCTTTAACGATTTGATTTGTTAAAAAAAAAGGTTTATCGTTGACAAAAACTTTATACATTTGTATCTATGATTTTTAATAAGGACACTGCCGAAAAAACAGCCGAATTGCTTTTGCAAATAAATGCAATTAAATTGAATCCTAAAAATCCTTTTACTTGGGCTTCGGGCTGGAAATCTCCAATTTACTGTGACAATCGACTCACACTGTCTTTTCCTGCGATAAGAAATTATATTCGAGAAGAATTTTCTAAAAACATCGAAAAGCAATTTGGGAAGCCCGATGTCATAGCTGGTGTGGCAACCGGAGCTATCGGAATCGGTATGTTGGTCGCTGAATATATGGGTTTACCGTTTGTGTATGTGCGTCCTGAACCTAAAAAACACGGCCGTCAAAATCAAGTGGAAGGTTTTTTACAGAAAGGCCAAAACGTGGTGGTGGTGGAAGATTTAATCAGTACTGGCAACAGTAGTTTACTCGCAGTTCAAGCGATAAAAGATGCGGGTGCTAATGTAAAAGGCATGGTTGCTATTTTTACTTATGGGTTTGATATTGCTGAAGAAAACTTCAAAAACGCGCACGTCGATTTGTATACGTTGAGCAACTACCAAAACTTATTGAACTTAGCCGTTGCCAAAAAGTACATCACCGAAGAAGAACAAAACGCTTTAAAAGAATGGAGTGCTGCACCGGATTCTTGGGGCATCGAAGTTTAGTTTGAAATCAAAAAAACCACATTATAACAGCATAGAATATTCAGTAATTGCTATTGAATATTAAAATAATTTAAAACAACATGAACTTAGAAAGTCCCAAAGTAAGCGTAGAAAAATCAGCACAACACCTATTCGATTCGTTGTCTGATGTAAAGAATTTCGAAAAATTAATGCCCGAAAGTATTGCGAAATTTGAAGTAATCGGAGACGATGCTTTCCTATTTGGTTTGAAAGGCATGCCCGAAATTAAATTGAAAATGAAAGAGAAAATAGCACCGAATAAAATAGTACTTGGTGCTGCAAGTGATAAATTACCATTTACTTTAACTGCTAAAATTGATGCCGTTTCTGATGATAAATCAGAGGTTCAATTGTTTTTTGAAGGCGAATTCAATGCGATGATGGCGATGATGATTAAAGGGCCAATCAGTAAATTTTTAGAAACTTTAGCATTGAATATGAATAAGTTATAACAACTAATTAGCATGTCAAATAAAAAAAGCCTTCTAGTATTTCGCTGGAAGGCTTTTTATTTCGACGAACTACGCTAAATGCATATAATTTAGCATTTTATCGAGTTTTCAGGTTAGTTATAGAAATTTTTAGACGGTATAATTTATTCTATCTAATATTGCTTCAGATTATTTAATTAACTTTTTAGTAACATATAATTAATGAAATAATTGGACTAAGATAAACCCCAAATCTATGCCAAAGACAGACCAACAACTCAAGAGTAATGATTGCGGAATCAGCGCAATTAAAACGGTTTTCAATATTTATGAGAAAAGTATTTCTCGTAATTATATCGAAGAAAACATTCCATTAGATCAGAAAGGATCTCGGCTTACCGATTTAAAAACTTTCCTAGACGCTAACGGATTTGATGCTACTTTCAAACTTTTGGATGCCAATTACATCGTAGGCAACGAAGCCAACATCAAAGATTTATTTCCTTTTATTCTTCCTGTAAAACACAAGAATGGTTCACGCTATATTGTAGTCAACGAACTCAAAGGGAAAAAATTTAAAGTCTACGATCCAAATAAAGGAAGTCAGTATTTTTTGTCCTTACAAGAAATCAAAAACAAAGCTTTAAGCAATAAAACCGATTGGGATTTTGCTGAAACTGAAGACAAAATTGTAGCGATTTGTTCGGAAGATCTCAAAGAATACAAAATCAATTTGGATGAAGCCATTAATGAGAATGGTCATGCGACGGTTTTCAATAAATTGACTTATTTCAAATACTTAAAAGAAAGTTTCGGGTTCAAAGATTTCGATGCTGAAAAAAGCTTCTTAACTGATTTATTGAGAAATCAAGAAATTTCAAGTGTTCCGAATAACTTCAAAACATTAGAATTAGAAAAAGGCAAAATCAAAAACAAAGCGCCACTAATTTTAGTAGTCAAATCGAACGAAGAAAAAGAAGCCACAGTTACCTTTCCTGAAGAAACAAAAGGAAGTTTGTATTGGCAACTTTTCAAACAATTGGGCGATTACAAACAACTTTGGTATATCTATATTTTTGCGGCTTTATTCTCTGCAACAACAGCGCAAATAGCCGTATTTACGAATCAGATATTAATTGATAACGTATTACCAACCTACAATTTGAACACCCTTATTTTGTTTGCGGTTGGTTTAGGAATCTATAAAGTATTCGACTTGTTTACGACCTTATACAAAAACTACGTGAGCATTCACTTGGGTAATGCATTAGATCGTTATTTCTTGTTTTCTTTCGATGAAAAAATAAACAGCTCTTCACTGGCTTACATTCATTCATACAAAAAAGGAGATTTGATGGAGCGTGTGAGCGATTCGATGAAACTGAAAACCTTCTTCATGAAGTTTTTTACGGGAATTTTAGTCGATTTGAGTGTCTCTGTTTATTCGTTATTCATATTGTTTTTTATCGATAAAACGCTAACATTAATTGTCTTAGCCGTTATGATATTGTTTGTGGTTTGGTTTAAATTCATCACACCTTATCTCAAACAAAACGAAAGATTGCGTTACATCAGAAAAGCCGATTTCATCTCTAAAATGATGGAAAAAGTGGAAGGAATTCAGGTGATCAAAAGTTTCAAAATTGAACGTTTTCATTCGAATAAAATTTACTCAAGCATCAATGATTATTTGAGAATTCAGTTGCGAAACGGTTATGTTGATTTGGTCAACAAATTCGTTGTGGCCGTGATTATCATCTTCTCATCGGTATTGATTATGGTGTTCTTAACAACATCGGCGATAGAAACACAGATTATTACTTTAGGTCAGATTGTAACTTTCATCGCTTTGTCTTCTAAAATATTTTCTTCTTTGAAAGGCATCTTAGACGATAACATGACCTTGCAGGAAAATGAAGTCATCCTAAAAAGATATTTAGATTTTGATGAAGACACGAAAGTCAGAGCCACTAAAGGCATTAAAGATTTTACGATTGATAAGATTGAATTTCAAGGAATCCATTATGGTTATATGCCGAATGAATTTGTCTTGAAAGACATCAACTTAAAAATCAAAAAAGGGGAGAAAATTAAAATTGAAGGACAAAATGGATCTGGGAAATCTACCTTCAGCAAAATTCTGACAACACTCTATCATCCGGATTCGGGTTCCGTTTTAATCAACAATCGGGATAAGAAATTCTACGATGAAGAGAAAATGAGAGAAAAAATCTTGTTGGTAACCAATGAAGACATCTTGTTTAATGACAGTATTTATAATAATATTGCATTAGGAAAAGACATCGATCTCTCATCCATTCTCGACAAAGCGAAAGATATCAATTTCTATGATTTCATCGCTTCCAAAGAAGACGGTTTGGATTTTATCATCAACGAAAATGGTAAAAACCTTTCTACCGGACAACGTAAAAAAATTCTACTCTTGCGTGCTTTATTCGCCGTAACAGAAATCATTATTCTTGATGAAGTGCTTTCAGGAATGGATATAGAATCTCGAAGCAAAGTAGAAACTTTGATCGATAATGATGGTGATAAAACATACATCATCATTTCACACGAACCTATAAAAAATATTAACTTCACGAAAAAATATAAAATAACCAATGGAGAACTCTACATATTACAACACGAGGTCGATCAATTTTATTAAAATACTTAATAAGATTCTAGTTGCTTTTTTAATTGTTGTTGTTGTATTGATTTTTGCTTTGAGGTTAAACGATACCGTAAGTTTCAAGGAAGGTCAAATCTACTCTGACACACCACAATTGAAAATCAGCGCACCCAACGAAGTCAAAGTTTTGAAAGTTGCCGTCAAAGAAGGGCAAGAAGTCAAAAAAGGCGATACGCTTTTTGTACTGGAAAACAAAAAGACAGAATCTGATTTTAATGTATTAAACACCGACTTAGAATCGAAAACGCACAAGATTGATATCATCAAGAAACTGATTGCCAACACAGACGATCGCAAATCTTCGTTGATTCAATTGTTGCGTATTCAATCGGGTATTTACAAAACCGACCGTAAGAAAACGGCTTTAGAAATTGAAGCGTTGAACAACAAATTGAATTTGTCTTCGCAGCAAAGTTCCATCTTGACCGATAAATTCAAAACCGATTCGATCTTGTTTGCCAAAGGTGCTATTTCTCGATACGAAATGACCGATACGAAAAACAGGAATATCGACGACAAGAAATCGCAAGTCGAAGGAAAATCGAATTACGGTGCTAAAAACTACGATTTCGAGAACCTTTCAAACAATTACAAACGTTCGAAAAACGATTTACAACGCAACATCATTGACGTTGATAATGAATTGCAAAACTACAAACGCGACTTGGTGGAATTGGAAACGCAAATCAAAGACGGAAAATACAACCTGACTTACATCGCAGATGAATTGAAAAAAATGGTGATTTTGAGTACGATTGATGGCACAATATCGAATTTATTCAACGCCAAACAAAACATAGAAATCCTCAGCAAAGGCGATTTGTTGACAATTATTGCACCCAAAAAAGAAGCGTTTTATGCTAAAGTAGTTTTGGATGAAAAAGATTTGGCGTACATCAAAAACGGACAAGAAATCAACTTAAAGTTGGATGCTTACAATTACTATAGATATGGCGCTATCAAAGGAAAAATCACGTATGTTTCACCTTCAGATGTAGATAAAACGTTCTATTGTTTGGCTACTATTAAAAAATACAATCCGCACATCAGCCTCAAAGCAGGATACAAACTCAAAGGCGAAGTGATTATTGAAAGAATGCAACTCTATCAATACATCATCAAAAAATTATTTAACAAGATCGACAATAACGTCAACTAATGAAAAAACGAATACTCATACTGTTTTTTATTGTTTCGAATGTGACATTCGGGCAAGACATGATGTCGTTTCAAGATTGTCTTGACAAAGCCATGGCTAACAATTTGGACTTGAAATCAGCCATCAACAGTGAGCTCATTGCCAAAACGCAATACCGTTCGAGCTATGGAAAATTGCTTCCGAGTATTTACGGAACGGCTGAAAATAAAAATTCTTGGGGCCGTGAAGTGGATCCGAATTCGAATCTTTTCATCAACACCGACATCAAAAATTATGTGGGTTACATCAATGCATCTTACAATCTTTTTGCTGGTTTTACTGCGTTGAATACGATTAAATACACCAAACAAGAATACAAAATCAACCAATCGAATGTTCAGAAAGTAACCAATGAAATGACGATTGACCTCGCTGAAAAATTCATCACGATTTTGTATTTACAAGAAATCATTGCCGCGAATGAAAAGCAAATCGAATCAAGCCAGAAGCAATTAGAATTGGCACAACTAAAATTTGAAGCCGGTACGATTGCCGAAGGCGAAGTGTTTAAAATCAAATCGCAAAAAGCATCGGAAGAACTTAATTTACTTACCAACCAAAATCATTTAACCGACAATATGGTGAGTTTGAAACAGCTGATGAACTTGCCGTTAGATAAGGAAATTACTTTAATCAAACCCATTTTGCAACTCGATGCAAAGGTTGAAACTGAGCAAAACCAATACGATTTAATCAAGCAAGCACTCGATTTGAATCCGTCTTTAGCGATGAGTAAATTCCGAGAAAAAAAGGCGCGAGCAGCATTGGCAATAGCAAGAGCTTCACGTTATCCGGTGTTATCGATGCGGGCGCAATACGGATCGCAATATACTAAAACGCAATATCAGGACAATGAAGAAGATTTGCTTCCGTTTAAAGATCAGTTGAAAAATAATGAAGTGAATATTTTCAGACTCAATTTGGTCGTTCCGATTTTCAGTCAATTGGAAAGTCATTCGAAAATTAAAACTTCGAGAATACAATACAAACAATCGAAAATCGACACGGAAATCAAGCAAAATCAACTTTCAAAAGAAGTCATGAAAGCCATCACGGATACGAAAACTTCGATGAAGAAAAATGAAGCATCTTCAATCGCTTTTGAATTTTCTGAAAAAAGTTACCAAGCGGATGCTTTAAAATTTGAATTGGGGAAAATCAACATCAACGAATTGAATGCAACCAAAGCGAGTTACAATTATTCGCAAGCGCAATTGATTCAATCGAAATACGAATTGTTGTATAATAATGCATTGATTAAATTTTATTTAGGCGAAAAATTTTCTTTGTAAACCTAAATAATTCATAAGAACATTTCCTTTTTAGTGTATATTTGACTGCAACAAACTACAAAGAAATGAAAGCCAAAATAATAGAAAAAGCCTATTTTATTTTTTTATTATTGCTGCCATTTGTTCATTTTTATTTCGTTATTGATCCGGTTTTAATTCCAAGACAACTTTATCTCAGCATTTTTTTATTGGTTGTCGTTTTGTTGTTGTATTTTCCAAAAAACCAACGTTTCATACCTTATAAAAACCCGTTATATATAGCAATTGCGAGTTTTTTATTGCTGTCGATGGTTTCTACTTACGGGAATTTTACTTCAGAAAGTCACTATGTTTTATCGAAACAGTTGGTGATTTTTTCGTTTTTAATCGTCACGATTCATGCGCTTTACAATCAATTAATCGACAGCAATCTTTTAATTAAAGCTTGTATCGGCATCGGTATCATTGCTGCACTTGGTGCCTATTATCATCTTATTAAAAAAACCATCGATGGCGAAGCAATATTCCGACGCGCTGGATTAATTAAAAGTTTTTTTGCTAATAAAAACCTGCTTTCTTCTATACTTTTTCTTTGCTTTCCGTTTTTTTTGATGGGTTTATTACAATCGAAAAAAATCAAAATAATTTCAATCATTGCCATCGTCAGTGCTTTTCCGATGTTGTTACTATTAGGAACCAGAGCCGTTTTGCTGGCTGTAGTGGTTTTTGCATTGGTTGTTGGATGTAGCTATTTAAAAATTAAATACAACATTCGAAAAAGAGTTTTCGGCATTGGAAGCATTGTGCTAGTGCTATTGTCTGTTGTTATTTACACTCATTTTATTATACCAAAAACACAAGAAATTTCGGATTCTAAAAAAAATACTGCTGAGCTATACTTCAGTCGAATTACTAGCCATAAAACCTTGATTTCAAGAACAAAATTTTGGGATAATTCTATATCAATGTGGAAAGAAAATCCGGTTTTGGGTGTTGGTTTAGGCAATTGGCAAGTGAATTTCCCTAAATACGGATTGAATCAATTTGAGGAATTTACTATTACCAACGGCATCGATACTTTGCAACGGCCTCACAATGATTTTTTAACTATTTTATGTGAAAATGGGGTTTTGGGTTTGATGGCTTATTGCTTCATTTTTGGGATTATTTATTATCAATTGTTGTATTTAATCCGGAACACTAAATCGGTTCAAAGATGGAATTTCATTTATATACTCGCCGGCATTTCAGGATATCTTGTAATTTCCTTTTTTGATTTTCCTATGGAAAGAATCGAACATCAAATCCTATTGATGCTTTTCTTTGCGATAACAACATCAAGTTACTATCTGCAAAAAGAGTTGAAATCGGAACCGAAAATGGGTGCTAATATTTTAATGTATTGTGCTGCAGCAGCTTCTTTTTATTCCTTAATAGTTAGTGGTTTTCGATTGAAAGGCGAAATGGAAACCGTGAAAATGTATGCCGCTAAAGCCAATCAGCAATGGGATGAAACTTTATATTATGCCAATAAAGCGAGCAGTTATTTCTATACGATTGATCCGACAAGCATTCCGATTGATTGGTTTAAAGGCATGGCGAGTTTCAATCGAAATGAAATGGATCAAAGTATGGCGTATTTTGAAAGTGCTTATCAAAAAGCACCGTATCAAATTCAGGTGATTAATAACTTAGGCGTTTGTTATGAATATCTAGGCGACAAAGAAAAAGCCAAAGAATATTACTTGAAAGCATTGGCCATTTCAAATACTTTTGAAGAAGCGCGATTGAATTTAGCCGCGACTTATTACAATGAAAAACAATATGATTTGGCATTTGATGTTATTGATAAAATAGAAATAACTTGCCACAATCCAAAATATAAAAAGTATTTAATTCCAATTTTAGCAAAGAAAATCAATATTATTTTAGTCAAAAACAATGACTTGGAATTGTCAAGAAAAATCGCTGAAAAAATTACCAAAAGCAATCATATCTACAATCTTTATTATACTGCTAAACAAAATAATATTTCTTTTGAAGCAGAAGTACTATCATTCAAGCATAAGGAACTTAAAGTGTAAAAGCGGAATATTAAAAAATCATCTTGACTTCTTTAACATCAAAATCCAAAGGCAAGCCTTGGTCGGAAAGCATTTCCAATTGCCCGGTTGCTGTTACGCCGGAAATCATCCCCATAAAAATAGATTGATCTGGTTTTTGAAATGGCATCAATACACCTTTATTAAAAAGTCGATTCGTGTAATTTTCTTTTAACGAAACTGCTGCTGTATTCCAAGATTTTAAAGTCGATTTTAAATTGTCGACAATCAAATGCAACAATACATCTTTGTCAAAAACAGTATTGGTTTGTAATGCTAATGAAGAAGCTTGCGGCAGGTTTTCGAAATGAATTTGATTTACATTGAGTCCAATACCCACAATCGAATCAATCGAATTGTCACTTTTGAAACTGTTTTCAATCAAAATCCCGCCAATTTTCTTATGGTCTGACATAATGTCGTTAGGCCATTTGATGCTGAGTTTCGGAATATTCAAACTTTCTAAACTTTTAATAACCGCCAATGAAACCACAATATTCAAATTAAAAACATCCTTTGAATCTAAAATAAAATCCTTAATCAAAACACTCATAATAAGGTTTTTGCCTACTTCAGAATTCCAAACTGCACCCATTTGACCTTTGCCTTTGGTTTGATTTTCAGCCGTAACGACCGTAAAATTTTCCGCCATTTGCTGCCGCGTTAAATCTTTGAGGAAATCATTTGTAGAATCTATGGCATCGAGTTTGACTAAGCGCATCGGAATTATTTGTAAGTGGGAATTTAATCTTATGTTAAGGTTCAAAATTAATCACAAAAAATGATAACTTTGCAAACATATATAAAATAATAAATGGCGAAAAAGACAATTAATAATGATGTATTATTAGCTAATATCATCAAAGGAATTGAAGAAGTAAAAGGGAACGATATTGACATTTTAGATTTAAGAGAAATAGACAATTCCGCATGTGACTATTTCATTATCTGCAACGGAAATTCAAATACACAAGTTAACGCGATTGTTAACTCCATTCAAAAAACAGTTTCAAAAGCAATCAAAGACAAACCTTGGCATGTAGAAGGTTCGGATAATGCCGAATGGGTGCTTATGGATTATGTTAATATTGTGGTGCATGTATTTCAAAAACACATCCGTGAATACTATAATATCGAAAGCCTTTGGGGCGATGCCAAAATCACTACCATAGAAAATAAATACTAAACCGAAGAAAATGGCCAACGACAATAAACCAAATCCAAATAAATTAAAAGTAAGTCCGTGGTTGCTATATGGCGGCGTCATCTTGCTTTTTTTATTTATAAGCTTTGCTACTGGCGGATCAAACTTTCAGGAATTAGCCAAAACAACTTCGTCTAAATTCAATATGTATTTAGAGCATGGCGACATTCAAAAAGTAATTGTTTACAATAAATCAGAAGCGGAAGTTTACTTAACACCAGAAGCTTTAAAACTTGCCACGCACAAAGCCGTAGCCAAAGATTTATTGAACCGACCAAACACCAAAGGCCCACATTATGTTTTTGATATTGGGAACGATGAAATTTTCCAAAAGAAATTAGAAACGGCAGTGGCTGAAGGAAAATTGAAAGACTACAACTTCTTACCAAAAAGCAATTGGTCGGAAATTTTATTCAACTTATTGCCCATCCTAATCATTGTCGGCATATGGATTTTTATCATGCGACGTATGAGCAGCGGTGGCCCAGGTGGCGGCGGACAAATCTTCAATATTGGAAAATCGAAAGCAAAATTGTTTGATGAGAAAACCGATATCAAAACTACTTTTAAAGATGTTGCTGGATTGGAAGGTGCTAAAGAAGAAATACAAGAAATTGTTGAGTTTTTGAAAAACCCTGAAAAATACACCAATTTGGGTGGGAAAATCCCAAAAGGCGCCTTGTTGGTCGGACCTCCAGGAACCGGAAAAACATTGCTTGCCAAAGCGGTTGCCGGTGAAGCTCAAGTACCTTTTTTCTCCTTGTCAGGTTCTGATTTTGTGGAAATGTTTGTAGGTGTTGGCGCATCGAGAGTGCGCGATTTATTCAAACAAGCGAAAGAAAAATCACCAGCTATTATCTTTATTGATGAAATTGACGCAGTCGGTCGCGCCCGTGGAAAAAACAATTTTTCGGGTGGCAATGACGAACGTGAAAATACCTTGAACCAGCTCTTGACAGAAATGGATGGTTTCGGAACCAATTCGAATGTAATTGTACTTGCCGCAACCAACAGAGCTGATGTTTTAGACAAAGCTTTAATGCGTGCCGGGCGTTTCGACAGACAAATTTTTGTTGATTTACCAGACATTCGTGAAAGAAAAGAAATCTTTGAAGTGCATTTAGCACCACTTAAAAAAGTACCCAATTTAGATACCGACTTTTTAGCCAAACAAACTCCAGGTTTCTCGGGTGCTGATATCGCTAATGTATGTAACGAAGCGGCTTTGATTGCTGCCAGAAACAACAAAGAAGCCGTTGATAAGCAAGATTTCCTTGATGCTGTAGACAGAATTGTCGGCGGATTAGAAAAGAAAAACAAAATCGTGACGCCCGATGAAAAGAAAGCCATTGCGATACACGAAGCTGGACATGCAACAGTAAGTTGGATGTTAGAGCATGCCGCACCTTTAGTGAAAGTGACTATCGTTCCGCGCGGTCAAAGTCTTGGAGCAGCATGGTATTTACCCGAAGAGCGATTGATTGTTCGTCCGGATCAAATGTTGGATGAAATGTGTGCCACTATGGGTGGAAGAGCTGCGGAGAAAGTAACTTTCAATCGAATATCTACAGGTGCTTTGAGCGATTTGGAAAAAGTAACCAAACAAGCTCGAGCGATGGTTACGATTTATGGTTTGAATGAAAAAATCGGAAACGTGACTTATTATGATTCCTCAGGTCAAAGCGAATATAATTTCTCAAAACCTTATTCAGAAGAAACCGCAATGGTCATCGATAAAGAAATTTCAGCATTGATTGAAAGTCAATACGAAAGAGCCATACAAATCTTAGAAGAAAACAAAGATAAATTGAACCAACTTGCTGATATTCTGATAGAAAAGGAAGTGATATTTAAAGATGATTTGGAAGCTATTTTTGGAAAGCGAAAATTCGATTCGAATCTGCAAGAAGAAATGGATTTATAATCTTCAATAAAAAGCGAAAATTTTAAAAAATCTTAATTCAATCTCACATTTGAATTAAGATTTTTTTATCTTTGGATGTTTTCCAAATTATTTTAATAACGAGTACCCCCTATATGAGTCTTTTCAGAAAATTTTTCGGCGCAGGTAATGATTCCTCAGACGAGGAAAAGCAAAGTGAGTTCAACACTCAACAAGCACATTTATCGGCTCCCGCTGATGAAAAGTTCACCTTCAACTTCAAGAAAAACGGTGGTAAATTTTTGTACTGCGAAGATTTAACCGAAGTCAAAGATCATTTTGAACACATACTAGAAGAAAATGATTGGTTTGAATCAGAAGCAGCTTGCTTTGAACCCAAACTATTCACGATGCTCGATGAAAACAAACTCGTTTACAAAAACACTACAGAACCAAAATTCCTTTTGGCTAGTTGCGAAAATCTAATTGCTGACGAAGGCTCCATTCTGTTTTCATCGAATCAAATTAAGCAAAACAAACCCAATGATTTGCCCGTCAATATGGTGATTTTGGCTACTACGAGTCAAATTTTAGAAAGCAAAAGCGATGGTCTCAGAGCCATTAAAAAGAAATACGACAAAGATTATCCGACGAATATCACTACTATAAAATATTTTGAAAAAGCCAAAGAAGAAGACTTTTTACAATATGGTAGTTCTGCAAAAAACTTGTATTTACTTCTTTTAGAAGATCTTTAAAATGAACGAAACTCTAACAAGAGCGCTTTCCGGTGTTTTATATATCGCTATATTAATTTCAGCCACTTTATATCTCAACAGTTTCTTAGCATTATTTGGTATATTGCTAATGCTAACCGTCAGCGAATTTTGTGATCTTGTAAAACTTCCAAAACGCATTGCATTTCCTTTAGCTTTACTGGCTTACATCGCATTTTCTTTTTTCATACAAAATCAAACTATCGATTTCATTTTTTGGATTGTCACTTTTTTTATATCGATAAAAGCCATGTTGTTTTTGTTCGAAAATAAAGAAGCTGATCTCACCATAGCATCAAAGTATTTATACCTGATTGGTTATATCGTTTTCCCCTTTTTATTAATTACCAGATTGCCATTAATTGATACTATCTTCAATCCTAAAATAATTATTGGGTTATTTATCTTAATTTGGATTAATGACACGATGGCTTATGTTGTAGGGAAATCAATAGGAAAAAGAAAGTTGTTTGAACGTATTTCCCCAAAAAAAACCATTGAAGGATTTTTGGGTGGATTGGTTTTCGCGGTTATTTCTAGTGTATTCATTGCACAATATTACATATTTCAACCTATTATCTATTGGGTGATTATCGCAATAATCGTGGGTGTTTTAGGAACTATAGGCGATTTAATCGAATCTAAATTCAAGCGCGTTGCGGGTGTAAAAGACAGCGGAAAAATCATGCCCGGACACGGTGGCATTTTAGACCGCCTCGATAGTATTATATTTGCAGGACCTTTTGTATTTTTGTTGTATCAAATTTTAAATTATGTTTCATAAAGAAGGCGGAAAAATTATTCTGATTGCCACTACCCTAACGGTACTATTTTTATTATTAGCAGATCGATTCATTGATGTTTTTTGGGTAAAAAAAGCAGTCGAAGTTTTAATTGTAATCATGCTATTATTGATATTGCAATTTTTCAGAAATCCAAAAAGAGATGTTGCGATTAATGACAACCATATTATTGCACCGGTTGATGGAAAAGTAGTTGTGATTGAAGAAGTATTCGAAGATGAATATTTTAAAGACAAACGTCTGCAGGTTTCCATATTCATGTCGCCGATTAATGTGCATGTGACACGCTATCCTGTCAATGGAAAAATTAATTTCAGTAAATACCATCCCGGAAAATATTTGGTAGCATGGCATCCAAAAGCCAGTACTGAAAACGAAAGAACCACTGTCGTAGTGGAGAATCGTATTTTCGGAGAAATTTTATACCGCCAAATCGCCGGAGCACTAGCCCGAAGAATAGTCAATTATGCGGAAACCGGAATGCAAGTCGTTCAAGGAACCGATGCCGGATTTATAAAATTTGGTTCAAGAGTCGATTTATTTTTACCTTTAGGTACCGAAATCAACGTCAAACTCAACGAAGTTGCTGTTGGTGGAAAAACCATTATTGCTATAAAAACTGCATGACCACAAAAGATTTAAATACACGTTTTGAAGAAGCCGTTGCTATTGCAGACGACATGTCGCAAGCATCGCTTCCACAAGATGTACAATTGCGTTTGTATGCTTATTATAAGCAAGCTACATTCGGTACTTTAGATCCTTCCAAAACCAATACGTATCATATTCGAGATGCATTCAAAACCAATGCTTGGATGCAAATTAGTCATTTGTCTTCCGACGAAGCTAAAGAATTATACATTGAAGCTATTTTAGCACTAGCCAAAAAATAAAATCCATGAAACAAAAACACTTCATTTTCATAAGCGTAATTTGCCTTGTGTTGGTTTCTTGCAATAACAAAAAACTAACAGAAGTTGTCGAAGTTCCGCTTCCATCAAAAGAAGAAAAAATGCTCATTGGAAGCCCAGAAGATGTTAAAGCTGACGACGGAACTTTCAAAATGGTGGCGCTACCATATAGTTATGAAGCCTTAGCACCCAATATTGATGCACTTACAATGGAGTTGCATTATTCTAAACATTACCTCACGTATACCAACAATTTAAACAAAGCCATTGCGGGAACAGAACTCGATCAATTATCGATAGAAGAAGTGCTAAAAAAACTGGATGTAAGCAATGCCGATTTAAGAAACAATGCCGGTGGTTACTACAATCACAGTTTATTTTGGGAAAACATGGCTTCGAAACCTGCCGCAAAACCTAAAGATAGTTTGGCTGTGGCGATTAATAGAGATTTTGGATCTTTTGAAGGTTTCAGAACGCAATTTGAAGATGCCGCTTCGAAGCAATTTGGTTCGGGTTGGGCTTGGCTGGTTACTGATAAAGCCGGAAAATTACAAATCACAAGCACCGCCAATCAAGACAATCCTTTGATGTCGAATGCTGTGATAAAAGGCACTCCGATTTTGGCTTTAGATGTTTGGGAACATGCGTATTACTTGAACTATCAATACAAACGCAAAAAATATATTGATGCGTTTTTTAATGTGATTAATTGGAAAAAAGTTGGGGAGCGTTATGACGAAGCCATTAAAAACTAATTAGAATTACCACATGTTAATCAAAAGAATTATACTCGCTGCGATTGCCGTTTTTTTATCCGGTAGCCTTCACAGCCAAATCCAATTCGCCCCTTTTGCGGCTACAGTCACCGGATCTTCGGCAGATGCAGTAGCAATTGGAGATCTCAATAACGACGGATTGAATGACGTTGCATTGGGTAATGGTTTCTATTTCGACCTCGAAAACGATTACCGTATTTTAGTATACTTGCAAAATACGGCAGGCAATCTCGATGCGCCGGCAAAATACCCTTACCAATCGACAAGCTCGGGAGCAAACATTACTTCATTGAAAATCATCGATCTTAATAATGATTCACGCAATGATGTTGTTTTGGGCTATGGTACGAAAATCGGCATTCTCTATCAGAACGACTCGGGCACACTTGATGCTTTGACAGAAATAGAAACCAACCTGTCGGTGAATTCCCTCGAAGTGAGCGATCTCAATAACGATACGCTTCCCGATATTGCTATCAGCACAAGCTATCAGCAGGATTTAAAAGTTTTTTTTCAATCTTCTCCGGGTACTTTCTACGCCGTTACCTTTCCCAAACCAGCAGTACCATACAGGGAAATGGCCGTAGCAGACATGAATAATGATGGACTTAAAGACCTTGTTTATGCAACAACTGCAAGCATCCATATTTATTATCAAAACAACACAGGCAGTTTCGGTAATCATACCGAATATGATGCGCCAATGATAAGCGGTTCATCGCCATACCTATACGGCATTGCAGTAGGCGATTTAAACAACGACGGCCTCATTGATATTGCGGCAACCAATTATGGAAATGTGCCACGCAGCAAAATAATCATTTGGTATCAGAATGCATCCGGATTATTGGATGACGTGATTTTGGTTGATGCTTATGATTGCGTCGAGCCCATCGCTATTGCTGATTTGAATAACGATTCAAAAAATGAAATCATCGTTGTAAACGGCGGTGCTTTACGCGTAAGTTGCTACGAGCAGGATAGCAACAACCTGTTTTACAATTATACCAATCACGCTATTCCTTATGCTACGCATTACGATATTGATGGGCTGGCCGTGGGCGATGTCAATAATGATGGTGGCAAAGACTTGGCCATCGCTGATTACAACAACGGATTGGTGATTCTCAGAAATACCTCTACGCTTGCGGCAGCACAATTTCTGGAGCAGCAGACAGTAGT
Organism: Flavobacterium sp.; assembly: GCF_031411595.1. Taxonomy (GTDB): domain Bacteria; phylum Bacteroidota; class Bacteroidia; order Flavobacteriales; family Flavobacteriaceae; genus Flavobacterium. Next base: position 55,370 of record NZ_JANOBI010000019.1, read on the forward strand.
TTATCCTAATCCTGCAACCGACGAACTCACAATCGACTTGAGTGAATTTTCTACTATAAAATCTATTGCATTATTCAACGCTTCCGGAGCGCAGCTTATGACAAAAAATTGGGAAGGAACTGCCCAAACCGCGTCACTTTATTTGGGTGATTTGGCTTCAGGCATTTATTTCCTGAAAATTATTTTACCACATCAGGTAGTCAACCAAAAAATCATCAAGCGATAAAAAAATCCCGATGTCATAGTCACACCGGGATTTTTCTATTATTTCAAACCTGCTAAACTCTGCTGAATTGTAGCAATTTTGGCAAGCGCATCGGCTTCTTTTTTGCGTTCCATTTCGAGGACCTTTTCCGGTGCACCACCTACAAACTTTTCGTTCGATAATTTGGCCTGAACCGATTTTAAAAAACCTTGATTATAATTCAATTCCTCTGTCAGTTTTTTGATTTCTTCATCGACATTGATTGCACCAGTAATCGGAATAAAATATTCATTTGATTTTACGCGGAATGATAAAGTACCATCAACTTTTTCATTCACGTAGGTGTAGTCTGAAATATTCCCCAATTTGGTAATTACCGAATCGAAATAAGTTGTGCTTTTATCATTGTTGATGACTTTGAGTTCAATCGCATCCTTGAACGGAATATTCTTTTCTTTTCTAATCGTTCTTATTCCGGAAATCACTTCGATAGTCGTTTCGAAATCTGAAATTAAGTTTGCGTTGAAAGCTTTTGGTTTTGGCCATTCTGAGATAATCAAAGCTTCTTCAGTATTTCTTTGCGCTGTAATCTGCCAAATTTCTTCGGTTAAGAAAGGCATAAACGGGTGCAATAATTTCAAATTGCTTTCGAGCATTTCAATCGCTTTATCGAACGTAACTTTATCAATAGGTTGTTGGTATGCCGGTTTAATCATTTCTAAAAACCAAGAGCAGAAATCATCCCAAACCAATTTGTAAATCGACATTAAAGCATCTGAAATTCTGTATTTTTCGAAATGGTCTTCAATTTCCAATAGCGTTTGTTGCAATTTCGCTTCATACCATTCGATGGCTACTTTAGACGATTCAGGTTGTGGAATTGCACTGGAAACTTCCCAACCTTGAATGAGTCGGAACGCATTCCATATTTTATTCGAGAATGCTTTTCCTTGGTTGCACAACTCCTCATCGAACATGATGTCGTTTCCGGCTGAAGCACTTAAAAGCAATCCAACACGAACGCCATCGGCTCCGAATTTATCAATCAGATCTAATGGGTCAGGTGAATTTCCAAGTGATTTTGACATTTTACGACGGTGTTTATCACGCACCAATCCTGTTAAATATACATTCGTAAAAGGTTTTTTCCCGGTGTATTCATAACCCGCGATGATCATTCGCGCTACCCAGAAGAATAAAATATCGGGGCCGGTTACCAAATCATTCGTTGGGTAATAATATTTAAAATCTTCGCTTTCGGGATCCATGATACCACCGAAAACTGCCATAGGCCATAACCAAGATGAAAACCAAGTATCTAACGCGTCAACATCTTGTGTTAAGTTGTCGGTTGTCAATTGTTGGTTGCCGGTTTTAGATTTTGCTAAGATTAGTGCTTCCTCGATAGATTCAGCTACTACGAAATCTTCTTTTCCGTCGCCGTAATAGTAAGCAGGAATTTGTTGTCCCCACCAAAGTTGGCGTGAGATATTCCAATCGCGGATATTTTCTAACCAATGACGATAAGTGTTGTCAAATTTTTTTGGATATAATTTTATTTCTTCGGTTTCTAATACCGCTGTGATGGCAGGCTTAACGAGTTCTTCCATTTTCAAAAACCATTGATCGGACAAACGTGGTTCGATTACGGCTTTGGTTCTTTCAGATGTTCCTACTTTATTGATATGGCTTTCTGTTTTGGCTAACGCACCTAAAGTTTCCAATTCTTTGGCGATGGCTTCGCGTACTACGAAACGATCTTGCCCTTGGTAATGCAATCCGAAACTATTTAAAGTAGCGTCTTCATTGAAGATATCTACAATCTCTAAGTTGTGCTTCTCGCCCAGCGTTCGGTCATTCATATCGTGCGCTGGTGTTACTTTTAGGCAACCTGTTCCGAATTCTATATCAACATATTCGTCTTCGATAATTGGAATCACTCTTCCACAAATAGGAACGATGGTTTTTTTTCCTTTTAAATGTTGAAAACGTTCGTCGTTTGGGTTGATACAAATCGCAGTATCACCGAAAATGGTTTCTGGACGTGTTGTGGCAATCGTCAGAAAGTCTTCGCTGCCTTCGATTTTATAGTTTAGGAAATAGAGTTTTCCTTGTTGTTCTTCGTAGATTACTTCTTCGTCTGACAAAGTCGTTTTGGCTTCTGGATCCCAGTTGACCATGCGGTAACCGCGATAGATGTAACCTTTATTATATAAGTCTACAAAAGAGCGAATTACGGAAGCTGACATGTCAGGATCCATGGTGAATTTGGTTCGGTTCCAATCGCAAGAGCAGCCCAATTGTTTGAGTTGTTCGAGGATTACACCACCGTATTTGTCTGTCCAATCCCACGCGTGTTTTAGAAATTCTTCGCGTGTCAAATCGTTTTTATTAATGCCTTCAGCTTTGAGTTTAGCAACTACTTTGGCTTCGGTAGCAATCGATGCATGATCGGTTCCCGGCACCCAACAAGCGTTGAAACCTTTTAATCTGGCGCGACGAATGAGTACGTCTTGAATCGTATTGTTGAGCATGTGCCCCATGTGTAAAACGCCGGTCACGTTGGGTGGCGGGATTACGATGGTGTAAGGTGTTCTATGGTCGGGCGTGGAATGAAAATAGTTGTTTTTCATCCAGTAGTTGTACCATTTTTGCTCTATGGTTTTGGCATCGAATTGCGCTGGAATTGTCATGTTTTGTTTAATCGTTTAATTGTTTAATCGTGTAATCGTTGATTCGTTACGAAAAACTTGTTGGTATTGATGTGGCCCTAGCCCCGATAGAAGGGAAAATCCTTGGCATTGGGAGATTGCCGCGCAAGCTCGCAATGACAAGATTGGAATGATAGCGGGAAATAGCTCCTGACAAAACAACCAACTGGTATGCTTATTGGTAACCGTGCAAAAGTAAATAAAAAATTAAGAAATAATTATTTGCACATTAACGAAAACAAAGTATTTTTACTCAACTTAAAAAATAACCCTGATGAAAAAATTAATACTATTGCTCGCATTTGTTGGTTTTGCTTTTTCGGCTGCAGCTCAAGGTGCCAAAATAGAATTTATGGCTAAGGACAACACCGTAGATTACGGGACAATATATAGAGATACCGATAGTGGATTGCGGACTTTTGAATTTAAAAATACGGGAGACGCGCCATTGATTATTACGAATGTGCAATCGACTTGCGGTTGTACGGTGCCGTCGAAACCTACGGAGCCTGTGATGCCGGGAAAAACCGGGAAGATTGATGTGAAATATAATATGAGTCCGGGGCCAATCAGAAAAACCATTACGGTCGAATCGAATGCAGTGAATGTAGAAGGCGGGCGTGTTGCGATTAAGATTAAAGGTGAAGTACTTGTGAAAGAGGAAGTCAATATTTTGGAAAAGAAAAAAGGAATTATTTCTAGTGATAATTAGGGAAAGGAGCTTCGGAAGAGGCTCTTTTTTTTGCTGAGTTGGCTGACCCGAGCGAGTATTACGATGCGAATTGTATGGAGCGCAGTGGAATAAGTTTCTGAGGTGAAAAATAGGAAACTTTGCGGTTTTGTGTCTTTGTGGTGATTTTTTTTATAAAATACTTTTGAGTTGGAATTTGAACTTTAGGGTTTTTCCGCCTCGTTCGATCGTGAAATTTAGCCATCTGCCTTCGTCGGATTTTAATAAATCATTGAGGGCTTGTAAAGAATATCGGTATGCTTCCATACTATTGATTGAGATGATTAAATCTCCTGCTTGCAATCCACAGGCTTCGGCTGGTGAGTTTTTTCTAACGCTGACAATGGTGTAAATGGGTTTTAAGGTGAATTTATATTTGAAGTTGTTGTCGGTTTTCTCTCCCGTATTGTCGAAACTGATTCCATTATCAACCGTGTTGAGGGTTACGGTTTCCTGAACCCATTGCATGCCTTCGTTTTGGAGTTCAATACCGCTCATATTGTAAGTAAAATTATCGCTATAATAGCGGCTTTTTTTGAGCAGCATTTTTTCATGACTATAATCGAAGATAATATTAAATCGTTTTAATATTTCACCACCAACAGAACCTACCCGATTGGGAACCATATTGACACTTTTTATAGATGCTATTCCGGGAAAGGAAACTATTGGGTCGGCAAATTCGAAATTCTGTAATTTGAATTTTGAAATTTTAGATCGGTAGCCATTGATGTCGCCACTGAAGCCTCTGCCTAAATAATCTTCAAATTTTGTTTCGGGAATAGAGATGTTTCTTTCCGCATTTTCAAACAACCAAATTGGGTCGCTGTTTCCCAAATCGATTAATAGTTTAGCATTGATTTCTTTATCATTGAGTGTCACATCAGCGTTGATGTAAGGTTTGTTTTTTTCGATAGTAATGGGAAAAGCAGTGAATTGCTTTTTTATTCTTTTCTCCAATCTGTCATTGTCTTTATAAACGATTATTTTTTTTCTGTTGTAATTGATTTCCACCAAATTATTTTCAAAAAAATGGTACCCAATAATGCCATTGACGGGAATACCAATGTGCGAAGAAAAATTAAAATCCTGATCCAATACGATATAAACATCGTGGTGTCGGTCGATAAGGCCTTTGAATGACAACGTATTATTAGATGATTTCAAACCTTCGATGGCTTCATTATCACCCAATCCACGAAGTTTTATTTTCTTGACATTGTTGAAACGCACTTCGGTTTTGTCTTCAAGACTGAGCAAGATGGTTTCTTCAACGCCGGAATCTAAAAGAAAATTAAGTTCAACACCATTGACTTCAATCGGTATAAAAATCAAATTATTAATCAATTGAAACGGAATAACCACTTTGTCTTTATTGGATTCAAATTGAAATCCGGATTGCGCCAAAACAGCCATTGGGCACATCGTGAAAAATAAAATTAGATACCGGATAGTCATAAATTATATTTCTCTAAAATTAAATAAAAAAAGGATTGCTGACTATTTTAATAATATAAACTAAAACAATTGGCGTACTCTTAAAAAATTCGCAAATTTGCAGCACTAAAAAACAATTCACCATGCCAAAAGTATCCAACAAAGGAAAGCAAATGCCGGAATCTCCTATTCGAAAATTGGTTCCTTATGCCGATATCGCTAAGAAAAAAGGCCATAAAGTATATCATTTAAATATTGGTCAACCCGACATCAAAACGCCTGAAGTGGCGATGAATTCTATCAAAAACTTAGACATTAAAGTTTTAGAATACAGCCATTCTGCAGGTTTTGAAAGCTACAGAACCAAACTGTCGCAATACTATAAAAATCACAGACTACCGATAGAGGTTGCCGACATCATCATCACAACCGGTGGTTCCGAAGCATTGCTTTTCGCCATGGGAAGCACGATGGATCAAGGCGATGAAATTATTATTCCCGAGCCTTTCTACGCCAATTACAACGGATTCTCAACAGCTTCGGGCGTAAAAGTAATTCCTGTAATTTCAACGATTGATACGGGTTTTGCCTTACCTCCTATTGCTGATTTTGAAAAATTAATCACACCGAAAACCAAAGCCATACTCATATGCAATCCCGGAAATCCAACTGGGTATTTATATTCGAAAGAAGAAATGCAGCAATTGGCGGAACTCGTAAAAAAATACGATTTGTTTTTGATTGCGGATGAAGTATACCGCGAATTCACTTACGACGGAGACATTCACTATTCAGTTATGAATATTCCCGGACTCGAAGAAAACGCCATTATGATCGACTCGGTTTCCAAAAGATACAGCATGTGCGGCGCAAGAATCGGCTGCATCGTTTCTAAAAATAAAGAACTCATGGCTACAGCGATGAAGTTTGCCCAAGCGCGTTTGAGTCCACCCACATTTGCCCAAATCGCCAGTGAAGCCGCACTCGATACACCACAAAGCTATTTCGATGAAGTTATCACAGAATACCGCGAAAGACGCGATACGCTGATTGCGGAGTTGCAAAAAATCGACGGTGTAAAAGTCGCCAAACCAAAAGGGGCTTTTTATTGCATCGCCCAACTTCCAATCGACAACGCCGATCAATTCGCACAATGGCTTTTAGAATCTTACGATTTAAACAAAGAAACCGTAATGGTCGCGCCGGCTGCCGGATTTTATTCTACACCAAACGTCGGTCTCAACGAAGTGCGCATTGCGTATGTTTTGAAAAAAGAAGATTTGATTCGTTCTGTACAGATTTTAAAAGACGCGATTGAGGTTTATAACGCTCGTAATTAGGAGCTGTTTCCCGCTATCATTCCAATCTTGTCATTGCGAGCTTGCGCGGCAATCTCCCAATGCCAAGGATTTTCCCTTCTATCAGGGCTAGGGCAATCTGCTAATTACAACATCATCCAATAAAAAAAGCAACTCTTATCAAGTTGCTTTTTTTTATTACTAATGATTTCACTTATCGTTTCAAAGCAAAATGCGATTTGAATTCTTTAGATTCCCCATTCTCTTTATAGAAAACCCTAAACCAATAATCTGTTGAAGGTAGGTTTAAACCATTAAGTGTTCCATCCCAACCTTTTCCTATCACAGACTGTTCTTTGATTAATTTACCGTAGCGATCGAAAATATAAATATAAGCTTCGGGCTGATCAGATGCGATTTCAGAAATATTCCATGTGTCGTTATAACCATCATTATTTGGTGTGAAGAATCTTGGGAAATTCACAATTCTAAACGTAGCTTGTGCTGTGCCACAACCGTATTTGTCTTTCACCGTAATGGTGTGGTTTCCTGAGAATAAATTCGTAAAGAAAGCATCTTCTTGAAACAATCCAGTATCCAATTGGTACAAATAATCGCCCGGTGGCGTAACATTAATAGTCACCATTTGATTGTCCTCGAAGAAACTCGTTACCGAAGTAAATACTTGCGATGGCGGTAATGAAGGAACTATCGTGGCGCTTGCAGTATTAACACATCCAGTGTATACATT
>NZ_JANOBI010000020.1:0-21171 GCF_031411595.1 Flavobacterium sp.
AATGTATACACTGGATGTGTTAATACTGCAAGCGCCACGATAGTTCCTTCATTACCGCCATCGCAAGTATTTACTTCGGTAACGAGTTTCTTCGAGGACAATCAAATGGTGACTATTAATGTTACGCCACCGGGCGATTATCTGTATCAATTGGATACAGGATTGTTTCAAGAAGATGCTTTCTTTACGAATTTATTCTCAGGACACCACACCATTACAGTGAAAGACAAATACGGTTGTGGCACGGCACAAGCTACGTTTAGAATAGTGAATTTTCCTAGATTCTTTACACCAAATAATGATGGTTATAATGACACATGGAATATTTCTGAAATCGCAGATGATCAGCCGGAAGCTTTCATTTATATCTTCGATCGTTATGGTAAATTGATTAAAGAAATATCGGTTCAAGGTGAAGGTTGGGACGGAACGCTCAACGGATTGAACTTGCCTTCAACAGATTATTGGTTTAGGGTTTTCTATAAAGAGAATGGGGAATCTAAAGAATTCAAATCGCATTTTGCTTTGAAACGATAAGTGGAAAAAATGCTGAAAAGTATCCTTGAATATTTTTAAATGGAATAGTCAAGCTAAAGCAAAAATTTATATCTTTGACCAATTCGGAAATAAATGGGAAGAAATCAATATAAATAGCACATATTAAGAGCTTGGTTTTGGAAAAGAAGAAGTTTTTCCGACAGATTTAAGTTTATAGTTGGTTATTATTTAAAGCAGTATTAATAAAATTTCACCGCCCCAATTTCACTAAAACGATAAATAAAATGAATATTAAAAAGTTATTATTATTGATTGTGTTGTTTGTATCTCAATTCTCATTTTCTCAGGAGGGAATTGCAGTTTATTCAGATTACTTATCGGATAATTATTATTTATTGCATCCTTCAATGGCTGGAGCTTCCAGTTGTTCAAAGATTAGAATGACTGGCCGTCAGCAATGGTTCGGGCAAAAAGATGCGCCATCAATGCAAACTTTAAGCTTCAACGGAAAAATTGGTGAAAGCGAACAATCAGGTGCCGGAGTAATCGTCTATAACGACAAGAACGGATACCATACACAGCAAGGTATAAAAGCAACTTATGCGCATCATATTATGTTTTCAAGAGATGCGGTCGATTTAAATCAGGTGTCTTTTGGTTTAAGTCTTGGCTTAGTTCAAAGCTCTTTAGATGAAACTGAGTTTAAAGAATTCGATCCAACTGTAAACGGTACGATTGTTCAAAAGTATTCTTATTTTAATGTCGATATAGGAATGTCGTACAATTATTTAGAATTCTACACACATTTAACAGTCAAAAACGCGATTGAAACAAGAAGAAAAATTTATTCTGAATATGAAGATGATAACATCAGAAAAGTAATCATCAATTCAGGATATACTTTTGGCCAAGAAGATGGTTTATTATGGGAACCTTCATTTATGTTTCAATTGGTGAATCAAACCAAAGAGAAATCAATTGATGTCAATTTAAAAGTGTACAAGCAATTGGAAATTGGTAAACTTTGGGGAGGACTTTCATACAGAAGAAGTTTAGACGGAGCTGAATACAGAAAAGGCGGAAGTACTGAAGTTCAAAAACTGCAATACATTACACCAATAGTAGGATTGAATTATAAAAATTACATGTTTTCCTATACCTATTCTATAGTAACCGGAGCGGTTAAATTCGATAACGGTGGCTATCATCAAATTACTTTAGGTATGAATGTATTCTGCAGACCGGAGAAATACCACTGTAATTGTCCTGCAATCAATCCTTAAAAGTTTATTTGTCCCGATATTTTCGGGACTTTTTTTTAACTATGATTATAAAAACTGTAAACGGAAAAACGCCAAAAATCCCAGAAGATTGTTATATAGCTGACAATGCTACAATAGTTGGCGATGTCGAATTTGGAACTTCTTGCAGCATTTGGTTTAATGCTGTTGTAAGAGGTGATGTCAATAGTATTTCGGTTGGGAATAAAGTCAACATTCAAGATGGTGCTATCATTCATTGCACCTATCAAAAGCACGCCACCAAAATTGGCAACAACGTTTCGATTGGACACAATGCTATTGTTCACGGCTGTGTTATAGAAGACAATGTGCTTATCGGAATGGGATCTATTGTGATGGATAATTGTGTTATCGGTAGTAATTCAATCATAGCTGCTGGTGCTGTAGTCACTCAAAATACAAATGTGCCTTCAGGAACTATTTATGCAGGTGTTCCCGCTAAATGGGTAAAAGACATTGATACGTCTGATTTTGCAGGTGAAATCGAACGCATTTCAAACAATTATGTGATGTATTCCGGTTGGTTTAAAGAGGGAAACTAAAAATCTTTCGACGTCACTTTATGTTGATGGTTCAATATGGCTTCTAATACTTTTGGATCGCCGTTAGAATAAAAAATGTTCGTGCTTTTTCCTTCTGGATGTAAACCTGATTTAGCATTTAAAACGTTATAAGTTTGTTTTGCTACAGCTTCTCCGGAATCGATAATTTGGATATGCTGTGGAAGTATTTTACGAAGTTGCGGAATTAAATAAGGATAGTGACTGCAACCTAAAACCAAATAATCAATATTTTCTTTAATCATAGGTTCGAGATAGGAATGAAGCAGTCGATTCATTTCGGGTGAATTCAATTGTCCTTTTTCTATGAGTTCAACAAGGCCGTGCCCAATCTGCTCGATGATGATGGTGTCTTGATAAATTTCAACTGCTTTATTAAAAAGTTCACTGCTAAGTGTTCCTTTGGTGGCCAGAATTCCAATTTTTTGTGTTTTTGAATGCATAGCTGCCGGTTTAATTGCCGGTTCTATTCCGATGAAAGGAACGTCGTATTTTGTGCGTAATTCTTTGATGGCATTCGTTGTAGCGGTATTGCAAGCCACAACAATAATTTTAGCATTGAGATTGAGAAGGAATTCTGTATTCTTAATACTCAATGCAATAATTTCATCTTTCGATTTGAGTCCATACGGTGCATTTTTACTGTCAGCTAAGTAAATCGTTTCCTCATAAGGCATCAATTCGTGAATCGCCGACCATATAGATGTGCCGCCAATACCGGAATCGAAAAGTCCTATCGGATTGTTGTTCGCCATAAATCAAAGGTAAAAAAAATACTCCATCCGGAAATTTCCAAATGGAGTAAGTTTTATTGTTTACGATGGGTTATTAAAAACCTAAATCTTTTTTAACATCAGCAGTTAAATTTGGACCATCAGTTAAAAGAAGTCCTTCCGAATTCAACACATATTGAAATCCTTTTGCTTTACCAACTTTCTGAATTGAAGCTTTTACTTTTTCCATAATTGGTTTTACAATATCGGCTTCTTTTTGTTGCAATTCTTTTTGAGCATTGTCTCTGTAATCAACAATTCTTTTTTGCATGTCTTGCACTTCTTTCGAACGTGTTTCATTAACAGCATCCGTTACAGTGGTAGCTTCTTGTTCGTATTTTTTTAATTTTCCTTGATACTCATCAACCATAGTTTTGTATTCTGTATCGTACGTACCACTCAATTTTTCTAATTGCTTTTGAGCTTCCAACATGGCCGGCATTTTCGACATTAATTCACTCACATCAACGTGAGCAACCTTTGCCTGAGCTTGAATTGTTTGACTACCTACAACAAAAATAAATGCTGCTATTACTAAAGTTTTGAATTGTTTCTTCATTTTTAAAATATTAATTAATTTGTTTTAATCTTGCTTCCCTTCTTTAAGTTTATCTTCTTTGGCTTTTCTAGCTGCTTCTCTGTCTTCTAAAGCTTTTTTCTTTTTGTCTTCTAAAGCTTTTTTGCGATCAGCCAAAACCTTAGCTCTATCCTCGGCCGTTTTTTGTTTCTTAATAATTAATGTACTGTCAATTTCTTTTTTAGCGGATTCTTTAACGACTTTGACGGCGTCTTTGCTTGAAATAGAGTCTTTGATTGTGCCTTTACTTTCGGTTTTTATCGGAGCTGTTCCATTCTTTTTAGCTTCTTTAGCAGCAAGCATTTGTTGTTTTCTTTCTTCTGTTGCTAGTTTTTTATCCGCAATCAATTTTTCTCTGGCGGCTTTTCGTTCTTCTAATTTTTTATTTCTTTCGGCTAACGCTGGACTTTCGTCTTCCATATTCTCTTTAGCTTCTTTGGCTTCTTCCTCTTTTAATTGCTTTTTAGAAAGTTGATTTCTTTTATTAGTTCTTGTAATTACTCGAATTACTTGATCGCTAATATCATATCGTTTTGCAGCAAATAATATCGTTAAATCTGACGTTTTATCGAATATGAAATCATATTTTTTAGCTTCTGCAATATCTTGTGCAGCATTAAAAACTTGATCTTGAACGGGCTGTGCTAAAACGGCTTTTTGAATGGTTAAGTCGCCTTTCGGGCCAAATCTTTTTTCTTGATAATCTAATAATTCTTTTTCCTGAAACGAAATTTCTTCTTCTCGTTCTTCTAACAATTCTTTGGTTAATAAAACGCGTTCAGTCGCTAACAAATCTTTTAATCGGGCAACTTCGTTCTTTTTTGTTTCAATTTCTTGTTTCCATTTTTGAGCTTTTTGCTCTAATTGGTTTTTAGCTTCATTATAATCTGGTACATTTTGAAGAATGTATTCCATATCAATATAACCAATTTTTACGCCTCTAGACTGTGCATGAACTATTGTAGAAATAGACATCATGATTAACAGTGATACAATATGTTTTCTCATACACTTCAAAATTTTGTTAGAAAATACCATGCCAAATATAGTTAATTTTAAAATTGCTGACCAATTATAAAATGAGTTTCCAATCCATTTGCTTTTGTTTGTCCCGTAAGTGGATCAAATCCGTATCCGAAATCAATACCCAATAATCCGAAAGCCGGCATAAAAATTCTTAAACCTGCTCCGGCAGAACGTTTCAACTCAAAAGGATTATATTTATTAAACGAATCATAAGCATTTCCACCTTCAATAAACCCTAATACATAAATCGACGCAGCGGCTTTTAATGTTATCGGATATCTCATTTCAAGAGAAAACTTATTGTATATCGGTCCACCATCATCCGTCGACAACGAATTGTTTGGATAGCCTCTCAACTGAATTACTTCTCTTCCGTCTTGTGCGAAATTCGCCAAACCATCACCACCAACAAAGAAACGCTCGAATGGAACAAGGCCTCTATCATTATTATAGGCACCCAAATATCCGAATTCACTCAAAGTACGCAATACCAATTTACCATAAATTTTTGTAAACCAATCTGCTTTAAACTTAATTTTATAATATTCCAACCAATTAAATCTTTCTTGATCTACTTTTCCTGCATCCGCTACAGCTTTCGTATAGTCAAATCCGACGCTATTTCCGTTGGCATCGATATAATGACCTGGCAGAATTTTGTCCGGCCCTCCATTGGGGTTATGTTCGAGCGTGGAAGCATTGTCAAGCGGGGTAGTTCCTTCGTTTTGTTTTTTATAGGGTTCTAAATTTTTTAAATTCCCATAATCTATACCGTTAAAAAGAGAATATGGAATAGTAAATTTGCCCGATATACTAAATTCAGATCCATACATTGGGAAAATCGGATTGGTTCCTTTGTTGTTTCTGCTCAAACCAATCGTATACGCCAAGTTTCTTGAAGATCCATCACCAAAAGTAAACAAACCAATGTTATAATTGTTGAGGTCATAATATTGCATGCTCAACGATTGCGATAATACAAAAAAGTCATCTGGAACCTGCAATCTTTTGGCGATACCCACACTTGCGGAGATAATATTAAAATTCCTGCTTTTATCTACCCCGGAACTCGTATTGGCGAATTGTTTACTGTAAGCCAATGAACTACTAAATTGAATTGGTTTTCTTCCACCAAACCAAGGTTCAGTAAACGAAATACTATACGTTTGAAAGTAGGAACTTCCTTGTAAACGCAATGCTACTTTTTGTCCGTCACCCATTGGCAATGGTTTGTAAGCTTCTTTTTTGAATATGTTTCTGGCCGAGAAATTATTAAAGGACAATCCCAACGTACCAATAAATCCGCCACCGCCATAACCACCTTGCAATTCGATTTGACTCGATCCTTTTTCTACCAATTTATACTCAATATCAACGGTTCCGGCACCGGCATCAACATTTTTAAATATAGGTTCAATAGCTTCAGGATCAAAATAACCCAATTGCCCAATTTCTCGAATCGTACGCACCAATTCCTCTTTGCTGTATTTCTGACCCGGCTTGGTTCTGAGCTCACGATAAATCACATTGTCATTGGTTTTGTCATTTCCAATTACGGTGATTTTATTGAAATAAGCCAATGGCCCTTCAACAATTCTAATTTCAAAATCAATCGTGTCGTTGCTTGTTTTTACTTCAACTGCATTGATGTTCGAAAACAAATAGCCGCTATTTTGATATAAATTGGTAATGTCTTCTCCGTCTGGTTTCGATTTATCAGCGATTCTTTTCTCTAGTAAAACACCATTATAGACATCGCCTTTTTTGATGCCGAGAATATTTCTTAAACCACTGTCAGGATATATTGTGTTTCCTAAAAATTTGATATTCCCAAAGTAATACTTATGTCCTTCTTCAAGGTTAATTTTTATTGATAAGTTTTTTTTGTCTTTGTTGAATATGACCGAATCTGAAACAACTCTCGCGTCACGATATCCGTTTTCCTTATATTTATCAATGATTTTGGTTAAGTCTTCTTTGTATTTTTCTTTGATGTATTTTGAAGATTTAAAAATATGAAGCGGATTTTTCTCTTTGGTATTCTTCATCGCTTTGTGAAGCTTAGCATCTGAAAACTTTTCGTTTCCGGTAAAATCAATATCCTTGACTTTAATTTTGCTTCCTTTGAAAATGTTCACATACATTTTAACTTCATTACCACTCGAAGTATCTGCAACGGTTGTGATGGTTACTTTTGAATTATAAAAGCCATCTTTTTTGTATTTATTTTCTATGTAATTTTTGGTAGTAGTAATCAAGTTTTCATTGACAATTTTACCTTTAGTCAAACCATTGTCTTTAATAAAAACTTCGGTTTTCTTTTTCTTGATGCCGGCAAACTTTACTTCACTAAGTTTAGGCAATTCATTAATATTCAAATCCAAGTAAATGCTGTCGCCTACAATTCGGTTTACATAAAAATCAATCTCACTGAAAAGCCCCAGTTTACCTAATTTTTTTATAGCATTGCTGATTTCTTCACCAGGAATGGTAACGTCTTGGCCTTTTTCTAAGCCCGCAAAAGTAACTACAGTTTGTTTGTTGTAACTGATTTTTCCGATGACATCAACATCGGCTAAAATGTATTTAGTGCCTTGATCAAATGGAATTTTTTCTTGTGCATTCATTTGGGCAATACACCCAAAAAATAATAGGGTAACGACTAACTTTATTCTTTTATATAACACTAAAAAATTATTTAATTTGTTCACTTGTTTTTCCAAACCTTCGTTCTCTTTTTTGATAGCTTATGATGGCTTCGTATAAATCTTCTGCTGTAAAATCCGGCCACAAAACCGGTGTAAAATATAACTCCGCATAAGCAATCTGCCACAATAAAAAATTACTGATTCGGTGCTCGCCGCTGGTTCTGATTAATAAATCAACATCGGGTAAATTTCGCGTGTAAAGATGCTGATTAATAATCGATTCGTCAATACTGTCAATTGAAATTATATTATTTTTAACTTTCTCCGAAATTTCCTTCACCGCACTAATGATTTCCTCGCGCGAGCCATAGCTTAAGGCCAACGTAAGGGTCATTCTTGTATTGCTTTTGGTGGTTTCAATAACTTCGGAAAGTTCTTTTTTAGCAGATTTTGGTAACATATCAAGGTTTCCAATAGCGTGAAGGCGAATGTTATTCTCGGTTAATGTTTTGACTTCGTTTTTTAACGAATTGATCAACAGCTTCATTAAAGTATCCACTTCCAATTTTGGGCGGTTCCAATTTTCTGTAGAAAAGGCATACAGCGTAAGGTTTTCAATACCTAATTTCGCACAACATTCAACCGTTACCCGAACCGATTTGGTGCCGTTTTCATGACCAAAAGCGCGCAGCAAACCTTTCTGTTTTGCCCAACGACCATTGCCATCCATGATAATGGCCAGATGCTTGGGTAGGTTGTCTTTATTTATGTTGTCTAATAAACTCATCATATTATCTCGAGCAAAAGCACGGTCTTTCTCCAAAAGTATACGTCAAAGTAACACCGGTAAACATATACCAATCTTTACTTGTCAGGTTGCCAAATTTTAAATCTTTATAGTCTCCATTTGTAGGATTGCTTCCGTCTAAATCGTCTTTAAATGTATTTCGAGCCGCTACTTCAAATCCAATAACAAAATTTTGAAACACCCTTCCTTTTACACCAACGGTCATAGGAATGGCTAGTGTTCTGTAAGTGGCTTCTTTATTAGGTCCGCCATTCCGAAAATACAATCCATCATAAAATACATAACTCAATCCCGTAAATACATACGGCGTAAATTGAGGTTTAGAATCATGCAAGTCGAACGTGAAAAAATCAAACTCCAAACCGGCTGTCAATTCTCTGATGCTGTTTTTAAAACGATAATCTCTTTCTATTCTCGAATCCATACCGGAATCTGCGTCATTGGCTTCAACAGTCGATTGTGTATATGAAAATCGCCAAGAATGCCTTGGACTCCTATTCCATTTATACAACAATCCAAAAGCAAGTTTGTTCGGCGCAATGTAGGTGGTTGAACCAACATCACCAATAAAATTACTGCCTCCTAAGAACACACCAATTTCATGGATTTGCGCTTTTGACGTTAAGGTCACAAAAAGCAAAAAAATTATAATAAAAAATCTATTCATTGAATCGAAAATAGCGTGCAAATATAATAATAATGGAGACTCATTTGACATCAAATTTGGATTTCTGTTAAATTAGAAATAATCCATTTGAAAAACGGCAAAAGAGTAGTAGGGAAACGTTGTTTTGTTAGGAAATAGTATACGACAATCGAAGTAAGCGGTTAATTTCTTTTGTCTTCACCCCAAAGCAATTTGTTGCGTAGCGTTTTGAGGAAAGTTTCTTCAGGTATTTCTACCATATTAATTTTGAAAGGCGTTTTCTTGATAATCAAAACCGATTCGTTTATCACGGAAGTAATTCTCGAGTCTAATGAAATCAAATAAAATTCCTCTCTTCCGGTAACTTTCAATCGAATTTCATTCGTATCAGGAATCACCAATGGTCGGGCGTTTAAGTTGTGCGGTGCAATCGGAGTAATCACAAAACTATTCACATCCGGTGTCAGAATCGGTCCGCCGCAGCTTAGCGAATATCCCGTAGAACCCGTTGGTGTTGCTATAATCAATCCATCAGCCCAATACGAATTTAGGTATTCGTCATTCAAATAGGTTTCGATTGTTATCATCGAAGTCGTATCTTTTCTGCTGACCGAAATTTCATTCATCGCAAAATTAATATTCTGAATGTCTTCATTTTCCGGAATGCACTGCAATGACAACAAACTTCTGGGTGAAATCGTATATTTTTTTTCAATCACATACTGCAGGAAATTGTCAATATTCTCTTTTTGAACCGATGCCAAAAAACCCAATCTTCCGGCATTAACCCCCAAAATTGGAATTCCTGAATCGCGAACCAAAGTCGCCGCTCGCAAAATCGTTCCGTCGCCACCAATGCTCAAAAGCATGTCGAAACTGTTATCGAGCTCGGTGTGTGAAGTAAAAGTTTTGTATTCTCTTTCAACAATTTTCTTTTCATACAACAACTTCAAAAAATCAGCTTCAATAATCATCTCGACATTGTTTCTATTAAAAAAAACAAAGATGTTCTTAATAATAGGTTCGGTACTGTTTTGATAATATTGTCCGTAGATGGCTACTTTCATTTTTGTTGTTTAATCGTTGAGTTGTTTAATCGTTGAATCGTAGCTTCGATTCAACGATTAAACATGCTACATATTAAGGTATTTGTCTAAATAATCCGAACGCTCTTTCAAATTCGTGATGTAATTGTCTTCCTGATGCTCCGAAATAATTTCGTAATTGTATCGTCTGAATGTTTGAATGATTTCATTCATGGCGCCCAAACTGATTTTAATCGTAATTTGAACACTATCGGTAGTCGCTTCTGAAATAAACAATCCTAAAAGCCTGCCGTTGTTGCTTTCCACAATCTGTGTAATCTGACTCATCGAATAATCCAAAATCGCTTTTTGAACGATGATAATACCGCCTGGCTCTTTTAGAAATGGCGTTTCATGGAAAAACTTGATGATGTCTTCCAATTCATAGTAACCAACATACAAATTATTCTCATCCAAAACCGGAACAACATTCGAGTGATTTTTGGCGAAAATTTCCAAAACATCCAACCAAAGCATCGAAGTTCTCACAAAGAAAGGCTCTAGTGTATAACGGTAATCCGACACCTTTTTATCGGAATCAAAAGTATCCACGTCATCTAAAGCAATGCAACCCATGTAAACGCCTTCATCGAGCACCGGAAAGTGCGAAAAAGTCATCTCATGGAAAAAATCCTGCACATCTACAATAGTTTCTTTACTATCGATAGCCTTAAAATCATTGTTGATATAATCTTTAATTTCTTTCATAAATCGGAATCCAATCGTTGTCGCAAAATAATCAAATTTATGCCACACCACCTAGTTTAACTTCGTATTTTTGTGCGATTCAGTTTTAACATTCATCGCAAACCATGACAAAGTTAAGTGTAAATATCAACAAAATAGCTACGCTGCGCAACGCACGAGGCGGAAATGTTCCGAATCTGCTGCAAGTCGCCACAGATTTACAACGTTTCGGAGCTCAAGGCATCACCATTCACCCTCGACCGGATGAGCGTCACATTCGATATCAGGATGCACGCGACCTCAAACCCATCGTCTACACCGAATTCAACATCGAAGGCAATCCGCAACACAATTTCATCGATTTGGTGTTAGAAACCAAACCGACGCAAGTCACGTTAGTGCCCGATGCGATAGGGGCTATTACGTCAAGTGCAGGTTGGGACACAGTTAAAAATCAAGCCTATCTCAAAGAAGTCATCGCCGAATTCCAACGCCACAACATTCGAACTTCCATTTTCGTTGATCCGGTTTTGGCCATGATTGAAGGCGCGAAAGCCACAGGAACCGACCGCATCGAACTCTACACCGAAGCCTTTGCGCACGAATACAGTTTGGGAAATCACAAAGGCATCGAAGCGTATGTCAAAGCCGCTGAACTCGCCAATGAACTCGAACTAGGCATCAACGCCGGACACGATTTGAGTCTCGATAATATTCAGTTTTTCAAACAAAATATTCCGGGTTTACTCGAAGTTTCCATCGGGCACGCACTGATTTCCGAAGCGCTTTATCTGGGTTTAGACAACGTAGTGAATATGTATTTGAATAAATTGAAATAGGGCGTGACCACAAGGGTCGGGCTATCCGCACTCGCTTTTTTCCGCCGAACAACGTCGTAAAAAGAGCTCAGACAAAGCTGCTATCCCTCACGCATAACGTACAACCTACAACTTACAACAAATAACAATGACACTCCACTCCAAAATAGAAGGCTCCGGCCAACCACTCCTAATCCTCCACGGCTTCCTAGGCATGTCCGACAACTGGAAAACACTAGGAACACAATACGCAACGCTCGGCTACGAAGTACACATGCTCGACTTGCGCAACCACGGGCGTAGTTTTCATTCCGACGCATTCAATTACGATGTTATGGCGCAGGATATGGTTGATTATTGCCACGAACATCAATTACAAAATATCGATATCATCGGACATTCGATGGGCGGAAAAGTAGCGATGCTTTTAGCAGTGCAACATCCCGAATTAATTCAAAAACTCATCGTTGGCGATATCGGACCAAAATATTACGCACCGCATCATGATGATATTCTCAGCGGATTAAACGCAGTCGATTTCACCCAAAAACCCGAACGCGCAGAAGTCGATAAAATTCTGGAAACCTATATACCCGATTTCGGAACCCGACAATTCTTGATGAAAAGTTTGTATTGGCTAGAACCCGGGCAACTCGCCTTCCGATTTAATTTACCGGTTTTCAATAAAGAAATCGAAAATATCGGAACTGCACTTCCGGCAAACGCTCATTTTGACAAACCTACTTTATTCATTCGCGGCGGCAATTCCAAATATATCAAAGATGAAGATTGGAGCAGTATTCAACAGCATTTTCCAAAAGCCATTTTAGAAACCATTCCGAATGTTGGTCATTGGTTGCATGCGGAAAATCCAAAGGCTTTCTTCGAAATTACAAGCAGATTTTTGATTTAAAAGTCTAAATTATATTACTTTTATAAAAAATATTGGTCATGAATCTTATCATAAGAATTTTAATCACAGCCATTTTAGTAATAGTCATTGCGCATTTTATGCCAGGCGTTTCCGTAGCCAGTTTCACAACGTCATTAATAGTCGCGGTGGTTTTGGGTTTACTCAATGCTTTTGTAAAGCCTATTCTGGTATTGCTAACGTTGCCAGTTACACTAATTACTTTTGGTCTGTTTTTACTAGTTATTAATGCGTTAATGATTTTATTATGTAGCGAAATTGTCGGCGGATTTCACGTGGAAACTTTCTGGACCGCTGTATTTTTCAGCATCATTCTATCCATTTCCCAATCGATTCTCTACGGATTTTCGAACGAGAAATCTGCATAACAACACATTCTTATAAAAACTTGTTTGGGTGGCGAAAATATTCTAATTTTGCCACCCAATTTTAGTTTCAAAAAAGATGAATATTACAAGAAATAATGTAGATGCTTTGAATGCGATAATCACCGTTGAAGTTTCAAAAGCCGATTACGCACCACAAGTCGATAAAGTTTTAAAAAGCTACTTAAAAACAGCTTCGATTCCGGGTTTCAGAAAAGGCGCCGTTCCTTTCGGAATGATCCAAAAGCAATACGGAAAAGCTGTGTTGTTGGAAGAAGTCAATAAAGTATTACAAGAAAATCTAAACCGCTATTTGCAACAAGAAAAACTTGATATTTTAGGAAATCCGTTGCCTAAAATCACAGAAGATTTCAATTGGGATGCGGAAGATTATAAATTCGAATTCGAATTGGGATTAACACCAACATTCGACATCGATTTGGGTGTAGTAAAAAACCTCACGCAATACAAAATCGTTGCCGACGATAAAATGCTCGAAGACCAAGTAGCGCGCATCAGAAAACAATACGGTAAAATGCTTTCGAAAGATACCGTTGAAAAAGACGACGACATTTCAGGAACTTTCCTCAATATTGACAAAGGAATCGACAGCCCAGCGCAAATTACTTTAGATGTTTTTAAAGACAAAAAAACTGGTGATAAATTCCTAGGAAAAAAAGTTGGCGATATTGTTACAGTCAATACCAAAGGGCTTTTCGATGACGATCATAAATTGATGGAATATCTTAAAGTCGGTCACGATGATGTTCACGGTTTGGCCATTGATGTCGATTTCAAAATTGAAGAAATCACGATGAGCGAACCTGCTGAATTGAACCAAGAATTGTTCGATAAATTATTCGGACCAGGTAATGTTTCTTCTGTAGATGACATTAAAGCGAAAATCAAAGAAGACGCAGAAAAGCAATTTGCAACACAAGCCGATCAGAAGTTTTTGAATGATGTAACCGAATCGTTATTGACCAACACCAAATTCGATTTACCGTCAACATTCCTAAAAAAATGGATTCAAACAGCAGGACAAGCACCTTTAACGCCACAACAAGCCGAAGAAGAATTCGCAAAATCTGAAAATGGTTTGCGTTACCAACTGATTGAAGGCAAAATCATGTCGCAAAACAACTTGCAAATTACCTTCGAAGATTTGAAAGCTTACACCGCCGAAGTAATCAAAAAGCAAATGGCACAATTCGGACAAATGAATCCAACCGATTCCGATGTTGAAGGTATTGTCGCAAGAGTTTTATCCAATCAAGAAGAAGTGAAAAGACTTTCTGACCAAGTCATGAGCGAAAAAATGTTGCATTTGTTCAAAGATAAAATCAATTCAAAAACGAAGGAAGTAACGTACCAAGAATTTATTGCGGCTTCTTACGGCGAATAAAACAAAAAAATACTTATATTTGGGCGTCTAAACTAAGGTTTCGACGCTCATTTGTTTTTAAAAAAGCTATAAAAAGGATATATTACTATGAACTACGGTAAAGAATTTAAAAAATTTGCTACAAAGCATCATGGCGTAAACAATTTATATTACGATAAAATTGTCAATGCGATGACGCCAACCAATATGACGCCTTACATTATCGAAGAGCGCCAGTTGAACATTTCTCAACTCGATGTTTTCTCTCGTTTAATGATGGACAGAATCATTTTTTTAGGCACGGGAATCGACGATCAAATTGCCAATATTGTGCAAGCGCAATTGTTGTTTCTAGAAAGTGCCGATGCTTCCAAAGACATTCAGATTTATTTGAATTCACCTGGTGGAAGCGTATACGCTGGTTTGGGAATTTATGATACAATGCAATACATTAAACCAGATGTAGCAACGATTTGCACAGGAATGGCAGCTTCAATGGGAGCGGTTTTATTGTGTGCCGGTGCTGCAGGAAAACGTTCGGCATTGCCACATTCAAGAGTGATGATTCACCAGCCTTCAGGTGGCGCGCAAGGTGTTGCTACAGATATGGAAATCAACCTTCGCGAGATGTTGAAACTCAAAGACGAATTGTATCAAATCATTTCACAACATTCAGGTCAAACGTTCGATAAAGTGCACAAAGATAGCGAACGCGATTATTGGATGATAGCTGATGAAGCTAAAGAATACGGAATGATTGATGAGGTTTTAAGACGATAATCAGATTGAAGAATAGAGTTAAATCTAAAATCTAAAATCTAAAATCTAAAATAAAAATGGCAAAAGAACTATTAGATTGTTCGTTTTGTGGTCGAAAAAAACCCGAAACCAATCTTTTAATTGCTGGAATCAATGCACACATCTGTGATAAATGTATTGAACAAGCGCATGGAATTGTATTGGAAGAATTAAAAACCAATGGCAATTCTAAATTGATAGCTGATTTGATTTTGAAAAAGCCACACGAAATTAGGGCTTTTCTAGATCAATACGTTATCGGTCAAGACCAAACCAAAAAGGTAATGGCAGTTGCCGTATACAACCACTACAAACGTTTGATGCAACAGCAATTGAACGACGATGTTGAGATTGAAAAAAGCAACATCATCATGGTAGGTCAAACCGGAACCGGAAAAACTTTGGTCGCAAAAACTATAGCCAAAATGCTCGATGTGCCTTTAGCGATTGTAGATGCTACGGTTTTAACTGAAGCAGGTTACGTAGGTGAAGATGTCGAAAGTATCCTAACCCGTTTGTTGCAAGCGGCCGATTATGATGTAACCAAAGCAGAACGCGGCATCGTATTTATTGACGAAATCGATAAAATTGCTAGAAAAAGCGACAACCCATCCATTACTCGTGATGTTTCGGGTGAAGGCGTACAACAAGCTTTATTGAAATTGCTCGAAGGAACGGTTGTCAATGTTCCGCCAAAAGGAGGAAGAAAACACCCGGACCAGAAATTTGTTGAAGTCAACACCAAAGATATTTTGTTTATTGCCGGTGGCGCGTTTGATGGTATCGAAAGAATCATCTCAAAACGACTAAACCGTCAAGCCGTTGGATACAGCACTTCTAAAAACGTAGACAACATCGACAAAGATAATTTACTCCAATACATCATTCCAAAAGACATCAAAGATTTCGGATTGATTCCTGAAATTATAGGTCGTCTTCCGGTGTTAACCCATATGGATCCGTTAGACAAAGAAACTTTAAGAGCGATTTTAACAGAACCTAAAAACGCCTTAATCAAGCAATACCAAAAGCTATTCGCGATGGATGATGTTGAATTCACTATCACCAATGATGCACTCGATTTTATCGTAGAAAAAGCTTTAGAATATAAACTCGGCGCCAGAGGTTTGCGCTCATTATGCGAAGCCATCCTAACCGATGCGATGTATGACTTGCCTAGCAACGACGAGAAAATATTGCACATCGATAAAGATTATGCCAACGACACGCTCACAAAAAACTTACTGAAACGTCTCGAAATAGCTTCATAAGTTTGTCATTAATAAAATAAAAAATCCCGCTTCTAATTTGAAACGGGATTTTTTTTGGTCAACACAGATTAATCCTTGCTAATCTGTGAAATTTGGGTTGGCTGTTTTTACTTCAATATTCCACCACCTTGACTCACTTTTTCCGTTTGGATTTCCGTATTGTCCTTGTCCAATTTCAAGTTTCCAAAGTTGTAAGTCAATGAAATTCGGAACGTTCTCGAATCTTGTTTTTGGTGAAATTGCGTCTGTAAATTTGTCGATGAAACCAAAGCATTAATCTCATTGGTATTGAATACATCAAAACAATGCAATCCGATTTGCAGTTTTTTATTCATGAAATCACGATTGAAAGAAATGTCAAATTGCTGAATGGTTTTGTTAAGATTGTAAATTTCCCAAGTTCCCGGCGGCGTTAAACTGTACATCATAGAATTCTTGATTTTCCAAGGTAAAATAAATTGCGCCATCGCCGTATAACTCATAATCGGTTTTGGTTTGAATTGAAAATCATAACCTTTTGTAGTAAAATCGATATAATTGATATTCAAGAAAATATAATTCATCGTGTCGATATTGTTCATTCGTTTTTGAAATTCTTCCTTTCCTTTCAAGAAATAATCCAACGGAATCGGGAACGAAGCAAACAAACTGAGTGTATTGATTTCGTCAAATTGCTTAAACGTTTGGTTGCTCACCAATTCGTTGGGCTTGGCATCGAAAATAAATTTATTGATGTCCTTCCCAATCGTATAATTTCCACCCAATTGCACATATTGAAACGCGGTCAATTTCAACTCGAAATTGTCAAAAAACGTAGGGTCGAGAAACGGATTTCCATTAGATGAATTGTATTGGTCAAAATTCGCAAAAGTATTCGGATCCAAAACATTGTAATCCGCTTGCTGAATTTTTTTAGAATACGAAGCCGACAAATTGACGTTCTGATTGAACTCATACAACGCACTCGCATTCGGAAAAAAGTTCGTGTTTTTAAAATTAACATCAGTACGAACACCATTTTCATAAGCCACTCGATCCACTTTGTAATCTTCAAATCTCAATCCAACAGTAAAGTTGAATTTTTTGATTTTCTTTCTCGCTTCGACATAAAAAGCCAAATTGTTTTCATCATAATCAAAGTCGGTAATCGAATTGGTAGTCGTATTTAGGTTGTAAATTCCTTTGTCATGAACATTGATTACATTGAATTTTCCACCGGTATTCAAAGAGAAATCAATCTTTTTAAACGGTATCGCAAAGTCGTATTTCAAATAATGATTGGCGAGTTTGAAATCGACATCGCCATTATAAAAATTCGATGTTCCATTGTTCAAACCATCAGATTTTGTAACCGGATTTTTGTCGAAGAAATTGCTGAAACCCGTAATGTCAAGCGTTCTGCCAATCGTGTCGAGTTTGGTTTTGTATTGCAAACTGATTTCATGGTTGCTGTTTTTGTTTTTCGACAAAGCATCATTCCTATAATCTATTCCGGTGCCTTTCGTCGTGGCTTCAGAAGCAATTCGGTCGTTGCCGAGATTCAAATTGTAATTGAATAACAAATTCGATTTTTCAGAAAGTTTGTAATTCGTTCCCGTTCTCCAATAAAAATTACGATTGGTGCTTACGGCTTTATTCTTTTGAATAAGCATTTCATCAGGATCGAATGTCGTAAACGTTTGATCGCTTTGGTTTTTATTCTCGCTGTCGATGTAATTATAACCAATCATCGTTTGCCAACTGAGGCTTTTCTTTTTGCCATTTAATAAAATTTGTGGACTCGGTTTCTGGTATTTATTGAAATTATAATTGATGTTGAAACTCGCATTCACGCCTTTCATTTTTCTCGAACTGGTGATGATATTAATCACCGATCCGCTAGAACTAGCGTCGAATGAGGCGCCGGGATTGTATATTAATTCTACTTTTTCAATCGCAGTCGCGGGTAAACTCAGTAAATAATTCTGTAGGTCTGTTCCGCTCAATGAACTGGGCATGCCGTCGATATAAATGGCTACGTTTTTTGAGTTTAAGGTCAAGCTTCCTGTTGGCGATGTAATAACACCCGGAATTTTTTTCACAGCATCCAAACTGCTGCCGCTATTGAGTATTGGATTGTTTTTGACATTGATGGTGGTTTTGTCAGATTCGACTTTGATGAATTGTCGTTTGTTGCCATACACCGTGACTTCTTCTATTGATTTTGGAGTTTGACTTTTGGCAATAGAATCTTGAACAGTTTGATTGGGAGTAATTTCTTGCGCCATCGCCGAAAGTGACAAAAGCATTAGCATGACAAGGCATGTTGATTTCATGAGTGATTGATTTTGATTGATGATTGCCTAATAGACAGCCAACAACCAAAATTGTTACAACACTAAGAATTTTTTTTAAGATTTTTGGATGTGTTGGTGTCGCAAATTCCTCTCGGTCCACAATGCATCCTGTGGGGTCCGCAAGCGATTGTGAATAAAAGAATGGTAATGATTAGAATGACTTTTTTCATTTATCGATTCATTTGTGTCTCCAAGTTTTTGAGTTGTTCCAAATAGTCTCTCTGATTCGACAATCTGGGAATTTTATGTTGCCCACCCAATTTGTCTTGGTCTTTGAGCCAATCGTAAAACAAATTTGGCCGCGCCATATTCAATACTAACGGATTTAAAGTCATGTTATTGTATCTTTTAGCTTCGTAGTCGGAATTTAAAGATTGTAAAGTTTCGTCGAGAATTTTCTGAAACTCGGTTGGGTTTTTTGGATTTTCTTTGAATTCGATAATCCATTCATGAGCGCCTTTTTCTTTGCCTTCCATGAAAATAGGAGCGACCGTATAATCGACTACTTGGGTGTTCGTGATGGCACAAGTTTTAGAAATCGCTTGGTCGGTATTTTCTACCATCAATTCTTCCCCAAAAACATTAATGTGGTGTTTGGTTCTTCCGGTTACTCGAATGCGATACGGACTCAATGAAGTAAACCGAACGGTGTCGCCAACCAAATAACGCCAAAGTCCCGCGTTGGTCGTAATCATAATGGCGTAATTTTTATCCAAAACTACATCGGATAAGCGAATGGCTTTTTCATCAGGAGTACTGTAAACATCCATCGGAATGAATTCATAGAAAATCCCATAATCAAGCATCAACAGCAAATCTTTCGAATTGTTTAAATCCTGAATCGCAAAAAATCCTTCCGAAGCATTGTAGATTTCATAATACTTAAAATCGTTGTTCGGCAGAATTTTTTTGTATTGCTCGCGATACGGTTCGAAACTTACACCACCGTGAAAATAAACTTCCAAGTTCGGCCAGATTTCTAATAAGTTGCCTTTTCCGGTTTCTTCCAAAACTTTATTGAGCAACACCAACATCCATGATGGAACGCCAGCAAAACTCGTCACATTTTCATTTCTAGATTCTTGGATAATCGCCATGATTTTGGTTTCCCATTCACTCATCAACGAAACGCGATTGCTTGGTGTGCTGCTGAATTCGGCCCAGATCGGCATGTTTTCAATTAGGATAGCCGATAAATCGCCAAAGAAAGTATTGTTGTTTTCATAAATCTGTGAACTGCCACCCAAACGCAAACTCTTTCCAATAAAGAGTTCGGAATTTTCATTATTATTCAAATACAAACACAACAAATCTTTGCTGCCTTTGTAATGACAATCTTCAAGCGCTTCACTGCTTACGGGAATAAATTTGCTTTTGGCATTGGTCGTTCCGCTCGATTTGGCAAACCATTTTATGGGTGTACTCCAAAAAATATTCTGATCGCCTTGACGCGTTTGTTCTATGAATGGTTCTAAATCTTCGTAAGTGGAAATTGGAATTCGCTCTTTGAAAGTCGCATAAGATTTAATTGAAAAAAAATCGTAATGTTTGCCAACTACAGTGTTTTCAGAAGCTCGGAGTAAGTTCATCAACAATTCATCCTGCACTTCATTCGGGTATTTCAAAAACAACTCAATCTGATGAATGCGTTGTTTCAAAACCCAAGAAGCAATCGAATTGATGATTGGTAGCGGCATTCTTGATTGATGATTTAGATTAATGATTTTGGATTTGCATTTCAAATATTCGAACACAAATCGATAACTTTACAGCTTTACCAAAATAACAAAAAAATTAGCAGAAATTCTAATGCTAATCATCGAAATGTAAGACAAAATAAACGTATGAAGTACGAAGGAGTTTTAACTAAAATGCCAACAGAATTCGGAAATCCGATTCAATATTATTTGGTTTTTGAAAGCAGTTTTCTCAATTTAAATCAAGTGTTGAGCAAAACCATCACGATTCAATTGACAGGGTTTCAATGTTTGAATTGCGGAAAAAATAAAAAAATCTACCGTCAAGGTTTTTGCTATGATTGTTTTTATTCAAGCCCAGCAGTTGGCGATTGGATTATGAAACCCGAACTCAGCACCGCGCATTTGGGCATCGCAGATCGTGATTTGGATTACGAATCGAAAGTGCAATTGCAACCGCATATAGTTTATTTGGCTTTGTCGAGTGAAGTTAAAGTGGGTGTCACAAGAAAAACGCAAATGCCAACGCGTTGGATTGATCAAGGTGCCGAGAAAGCCATTGCGATTGTAGAAGTCCCGAATCGTTACTTGGCCGGTATTACTGAAGTTGCTTTGAAAGATCATTTCTCAGACAAAACCAATTGGCGCAAAATGCTAACGAACGATATTGTCCATACAGATTTGATTCAAGAGAAAATAAAAGTGCAGGATTTGTTGCCACAAGAAGTGCAAGAATATTTCTATTCAGAGAAAAATGATTTGTATGAAATGCATTATCCGGTGTTGCAATATCCCAAAAAAATCAACAGTTTGAGTTTAGAAAAAACACCCACTTTTACAGGAACATTGCTTGGAATAAAAGGGCAATATTTGATTTTTGAAGACGGAACGGTTTTCAATGTTCGAAGTTCGGAAGGTTCTGTGGTCAGTATTGATTTGTGATTTTGTCATTCCGACGCAGG
>NZ_JANOBI010000021.1:0-233770 GCF_031411595.1 Flavobacterium sp.
AGAGCTTTACAACTGGTATGATGTTACATTCAACCAAGATGCCTTTGAATTGAGTACCTATAAGTATGACAAAGGTGACATAACAAAGGTTTCTAATATTTTAGAAAAATTTGAAGCCAATGTAAAAACTGCACAAGAAGCTATTGAGAAATCGGATGAATCTCAATATATGAATGTGTGGTCTATGACAATGAATAAAGAAAAAACTGCTTTTCCATCAATGCCAAAAATTCAAGTTATCAGAAGCCTTTTATATAATCATTTGTATCATCATAGAGGCGAACTTATCTCACATTTAAGAGCCACCGGAAATATAGTACCTTCTTTGTACGGGCCAAATTTTGAAGAGTCACAACAAATACCAGGATAAAAATAATTCCAATAACAAATAATTTAAACAATTTAAAAAGTAGAATAATGAAAGAATTTATGATGATTTTCAGAAGCGAAATCAACGAATCGTTTGGACCTTCACCAGAACAAATGCAATCAAGCATTCAACATTGGATGGATTGGATGGGTGGTATTGCTGCACAAGGAAAAATGGCAAGTGGAAACCGTTTGAGTTTTGAAGGAAAAACTTTGAAGCCTAATAATGTAATTGCTGATGGTCCTTATGCAGAAGTAAAAGAAATTATTGGAGGTTACGTAGTTGTAAAAGCTACTAACATTGATGAAGCCATGAAATTGGCAGAAGGTTGTCCTATTCTTAACCATGGAGGACACGTTGAAGTCAGAAGTGTAATCTCAATTAACAGCTAATTTGAACGAGAAAGAATTAATTCCACAACTTTTTAAGACAGAGTACAGAAAAATAATTTCAGTACTCTGTAAGTTGTTTGGCATTGTTCATATTGAAATTGCAGAGGATATTACAAACGATACTTTTTTATTGGCTTCTGAAACTTGGGGATTAAAAGGGATTCCCGAAAATCCAACGGCTTGGCTTTATACTGTTGCTAAAAACAGAACCAAAGACTATTTCAAACGACATAAAATAGTTGAAGAAAAAATTATCCCTTCCCTTAAACTGAATCAAAACCAAAGTGAAGAAATAGAAGTTGATTTATCTCTTAAAAATATAACTGACAGCCAATTGCAAATGATTTTCACAATTTGCAATCCAATAATTCCAGCAGAAGCACAAATTGGTTTAGCATTAAGAATCCTTTGTGGTTTTGGCATTGACGAAATTGCAGAGGCATTTTTGACCAATAAAGAAACCATCAACAAACGATTATTTAGAGCCAAAGAAAAATTACGAACAGAAAATATTAAAATTGAATTACCCACTGAAAACGATATTAATACAAGATTAGAAACTGTACTAACAACATTATACTTGCTTTTTAATGAAGGTTATCATTCAAGCACACAGAAAACTCATTTGCGAAAAGAATTGTGTTTGGAAGCAATGCGTTTAAATTATTTTTTGATAGAAAATGAAACTACAAACAAACCCATCGTAAACGCTTTAATGGCGCTAATGTGCTTTCACTCTTCACGTTTTGAAGCAAGAACCAATCAAATAGGCGAACCAATTTTGTATGACCAACAAGACAAAAATTTATGGAACGAAGAACTCATAGCAAAAGGAAATTTTTATTTAATACAAAGTGCCCAAGGTAATGAGTTAAGCAAATATCATTTAGAGGCAAACATTGCCTATTGGCATAGTAGCAAAATTGAAAACACAAAAAAGTGGGACAATATTTTACAAGCCTATAATCAACTTTTGTTAATTGAATATTCACCAATAACAGCACTAAACAGAACTTATGCGTTGGCACAAGTAAAGGGTAAAGAAACTGCAATTATAGAGGCAGAAAAATTAAATCTAGCAGACAATCATTTTTATTTCTCATTATTAGGAAATTTATACACAGACATTGACAATATGAAAGCAATTAAAAATTTTGAAATTGCATTAAATTTGGCAATGACAAATGCAGACAAATCAACAATCACTAAAAATTTGTACGACTTGAAAGCGAAAAAAAACAACAGCTAACACGCGTCAAAAGCAATCGCTGGTTTTCGGTTCATTGTTCGTTTTATTTTCCTATTTTCGTTTTATCCTAGTGGAGAAAACTCGGTCGCCATGCCGCGACTGCTTCTGGCGCGGGAACGTTATGTGTGATTCCAAAAAACCGTGTCTAAAATTTGGAGAATTACCAATTTTTGGTAACTTAGCAGAAAATTAAAATTATGGGACGCAATACTTCAATATCGTTAGGCAATCATTTTGAAAGTTTTATTGAACATACAATTAGTGATGGAAGATTCACTAATGCTAGTGAAGTTATAAGAGCTGGGCTTCGCTTATTAGAAGAAGAAGAAAATCGAGTTATAGCATTAAGAAAAGCCATAAAAGAAGGGATTGATAGCGGAATTGCTAAAGATTTTGAACCCAAAAAGTTTTTGGAATCTTTAAAAGCTAGAAAAAAATAATGGCAAAATTTCATTTTACAAATAGAGCTCTTGAAGATTTAATGGAAATCTGGGATTATACTATCGAGGAATGGTCAGAAAACCAAGCGGAAAAATATTATAATCTAATTATGGCATCATGCATGGATTTGGCAAGCAATCCGCAACTTGGAAAGTCATATGATATTCTTTCGCTAAATGTCCTAGGTTATAAATGTGGTGAGCATATAATTTTCTATCGTGAAATTTTTAAAAATGAAATTGAGATTGAAAGAGTATTGCATGGAATGATGGACTTGAAGAATAAAATCTAGAGGAACCACACATAACAGCGTTCAAAACTCATTGCTGGTTTTCGCTTAGTTATGCGCCTTTTTTACTATTTTCGTTTTCGTTAGTGGAGAAAACTTGGTTGCCAAGCCGTAACGAGCTCTGCTCGCAAAACGTTGTGAGCAATTTTAAACCAAGTATAAACTTAAAACCAAAATATCATGAAAAATTTATTAAAAACCACATTGTATGTTTCCGTTTTTGCATTAGCTGGAATTTTTTTTCAAATTAGCTGCTCAAATGACAGTAATGATAGAAGTTCTTTAGTTACTGTAAAATTGATTTATACAAGACAAACCTCTGGAAATCAACCTCAAATTTGGACTTCAAATTATGATGGTACAAACCAAGTACAAATCCCAATTAATTTTCCTGCTGATGTCGCACCAAGCACGATGAATGATAATAGATCATCTGTAAAGGTTTCTCCAGATGGACAAAAAATCTTTTTTGTAGGATTCAACAGCACCACTCAATTAACATGTATTTGCAGTTGTAATATTGATGGGAGTAATTTTCAACAAATTATTACACCTCCAGCTTTTGAAACAATGGAGTTGGGGGGCTTAAATTAGAAAAACTGCTCACAACATGCCTCAAAAGCAATCGCTGGTTTTCGGTTCATTGTTCATTTCTTTTTCCTATTTTCGTTTTCTGCTAATGCAGAAAACTCGGTCAACAAGCCGCGACTGTTTCTGGCGCGGGAACGTTGGTAGTAATTTTAAAGAAAAAAACAGACACTAAAATATGAGAAAAACGGAATGCAATAATTGTAATGATAAAAATAAACCCATAAATGAAACAGTTAATGTTGATGAAAAAGTTTATTGCTCAACGTGTTTTGAAACAAGTTTTCCAGAGCAAAAAGGTTTAGAAGGAAAAAAAATAGAAAAGAAATTTGATCCAACAATTTGTGCTTCTTGCCAAAAAGACTTTGAAAATCAAGAATTGAAATTAATTGGAGTTTATCCTCATTGTAATGAATGTGAGATTAAAATTAAAAATAAAATTTTCCCGATTTGGGTAAAAGGTTTTTTTGCGGGTGTAATTTTTATTGTAATTTTTTCTTTTTTTTGGAATTGGAAGTATTTTGATGCTTTTAACAAAATTAAAAAATCAAATGAGTTATTTCAGAAAGGTGATTATTCCAATGCTACAAATCTAATGAATAGTGCTAGTATCGAAGTTCCCGAAGTGGAAGATTTAAAAACTTTGAAAACATATTATAAAGGAGTAGAATATTTAACTAAAGATAAAAATGATGAAGCATTAAAAGAATTTAATATTTGTAAGAACAAAGTTCCTCAAGATTATAATATTAACGTTTTGATTCTTCAAGCAAAAATTGGTTCTTGTTTCAATAAAAAAGATTACAATGGTTTTTTATTGGCTTCAAAAGAAAATTTTAAAATTGACTCAACATCTTCGATGTCATTTTCATCTGTTGCATCCGCTTACGCCTGTATTTACGCAGACAAAGGTGATTTGAATGCAAAAAAACTTGCTTTAGAAAATATTGAAAAAGCAAAATTAATTGATAACAAAAGTACGGAATCTAAATTTTATTACAATTTTTTAGATTACCGAATTACTACACGTCAAATTATAACTAGAGAAGAATTTATTAAAAAATATCCAAACGGTTGGACTAAAAATTAAAATTATGTTTTTTATACCTGGCGAATTAATTTCAATCCTAACATTTCCTGGCATTATTGTACATGAATTTGCACATATGCTTTTTTGTCGAATTAGAAAAGTTGCAGTATTTGATGCTTGCTATTTTAGAGTTGGAAATCCCGCAGGTTTTGTAGTTCATGAAAATACAAGTAATTTCACTTCAACTTTTTTAATTTCAATGGGACCATTTTTTGTAAATACAATTTTGTGTTTACTTATTTGTCTTCCTGCATATATGCCTATAAAGTTTTTCAATATTGAACATCCATTATCATATTTTCTAATTTGGCTTGGAGTTTCGATTGGTATGCATGCCATTCCATCAAATCAAGATGCTAAAAATGTATTTAACCAAGCAAAGGAAAAAATAAAAGATAAAAATATTTTAGCAATAGTTTCATTTCCAATAGTTGGATTAATTTATGTTTTTAACATATTGCGCTTTATTTGGGCAGATGTGATTTATGGAGTTGCAATAGGAATTGGAATACCATCATTAATTTTTGGTTAAAAAAAACTACTGCCAACACATGCTAAAACTCATGGCTAGGTTTTCGGTAAATTGTTCGTTTCTTTTTCCTATTTTCGTTTTTTCTAATGGAGAAAACTCGGTCGCCAAACCGCGACTGCGTCTGACACAGAAACCTTGGGTGAGATGCTGTGAGAACACATAAACATAAGAATCGAAATTAAATGTTGGAAGTTTTAAAAAAGCATATCATTAATAGACTTGGAAATGACATTGACAATTTAGATCTAGTCCTTTCTAAATTTATTCCTATTGAAACCAAACGCAATGAACAGCTTTTACTACAAGGAGAATATTGCAAGTATGTTTATTTTATTGCAAAAGGAAGTTTGCAAGTATACATTTATGATAAAGAATCAAACGAAACTACAAGAGATATTGTCTTAGAAAATAATTGGTGTTCAGAACTTATAAGTTTTGGAAATGGAAAACCTGCAAACGAAAATATCAGAACTATCGAGCCATGTTTCCTTTTAGCAATTGATCGACAAAACTTTCAATTAATGTTAACAACAGTTCCGCAATTTGACAAAGTATATAAACAACTTCTTGAAACTTCATACGCAAACTCAGTTTATAGAATAAATACTTTTGTTTCTTTAACTGCTCTAGAAAGAATAAAATGGCTAATGGAGAATCGACCGAATCTCATGACACGATTTTCGAGCAAATTAATTGCTTCCTATCTAGGGATCAATAAAGATGTATTTAGTCGCCTTAAAAGCAAGTTATAAATAATAGACTTTTGTCATCGTTCACCAAAATTTGATTGTAGAAATTTGTCTCATTACTAACAATCAAAATTTAAAACATGAAAGAGTATCTATTATTATTTAGAAATGCTAGTGCTGAAAATGGTTATTTATCAACTTCTCAAGATATGGTTGAAGACATGCCTAAATGGCAATCTTGGGTTGGCAGCATTGCAATGCAAGGCAAATTAATCCATACAGCACCAATGGAGTATGAAGGAATTGTTATAGACAATTCGAACAAACTACAAAACCCTTATAAAGAAACAAACAGTGTTTTAGTTTCTGGATTTCTAATTTGCAAATCTGAACTTTTGGAAGAAGTTGAAGAATGGAGCAAGACTTGTCCAATTCTCAAATATCCAAACAGTTCTGTAGAAATTAGACCACTTATACCCTTTCCAACTAATTAAAACATACAGTTATGGACAAAATTTTAAATCTTGGAAGATATATTTTTCCAGTTTCGTTTTTACTTTACGTTGGTTTACATTTAGGCAAACCAGATGTTGGAGCTTCTTTCGTGCCTGACTATATTCCGTTTCCTTACTTTTGGAATTACTTTACTTTGGTCTGTATTCTACTTTTTATTGTAAGTACCGTAATTGGTAAATATGATAAATTAGCCTATTCATTAATGGCTTTGTATGTAATTCTAATGGCTTTTCTGGTTCACCTACCAAGAGCAATGGGACAAGAATTAGGTGCAGAAAATATGACAGCAAATTTGGCAAGGGAAAAAGAATTAGAAATGGTAAATTTTTTCAGAAACATAATGGTAACTGGTGCATTGTTAGCGTTTGCAAAATTTATTGCCAAAGACAACAGAATAATTGGTTAAGGAAAACAATCGAGTATAATTAAGCTGGAATAGTAATGTTCCAGCTTTTCTATTTTAAATACTAAAGCACCATCACCCAACAGCCAACAAGCACACTTGCTGAATTTTCGGTTTCGGGAACGCTTATTTCCTTAACTTCGTTTTTCAGTAAATTGTTCGTTTCTTTTTCCTATTTTCGTTTTTTCTAATGGAGAAAACTCGGTTCCGAAGCCGCGACTGCTTCTGGCAGCGAAACGTTATGTGTTATCCTATTTGACAGCACTTTAGAAATGAAGAATTAAAATGACAATAGAAGAGCTTTTAATTGACAAAACAAAAAAGGTAAAAGAGAAAACCGAAACAATCAGCAATTGGTTATTGGATGGTTCAATGCCAACTGATGAACTTATTGCTTTTGCCGAAAAATCTAAAGATTCCGAAAAGGCAACTTGTATTGAAGCAATCGAATATGCAACAAAGATAAACTCAAAAATAGCTGATGAAAATGTATTTTCTTTTGTCATAAAAATGCTAACTGAAAAAGCGCCAAGAATAAAATGGGAAAGTGCAAAAGTAATTGGAAATATTGCTCACTTATTTCCTGAAAAACTTAGTAAAGCAATAGACAACTTAATTATAAATTCTGAATATGATGGAACTGTTGTTCGTTGGGCTACTGCTTTTGCGCTTGGAGAAATATTAAAATTAAAAACAAAACATAATAAAGATTTATTGACGACGATTGAAGCGATATGTAATCGAGAGCAAGAAAATGGAGTAAAGAAAAAATATCTTGATGCAATTAAAAAAGCGAACAAATAATTAAGTCAAGAAAATAAGGCAACACATAACAGCGTGCAAAACTCATTGCTAGGTTTCGGTAAGTTGTTCGTTTCTTTTTCCTATTTTCGTTTTCTCCATGTGGAAAAAAATCGGAGAATTAAAAAAATAAATAAAACATTAATATTTAGCAATATGAATTTCTTTAAAAAATTATTTTCATCAAAAAACGTAGAAAAGTTAAGTGAAACCGATTCTCAAATAAATAACGAGGAAAAAATTCAAGTAGAAAATACTTTAAAAAAAGAGAATGAGGTGAATGAAATTTACACCGAAGAATATTTTGCGAAAAGATATACAGAAAACAATCTAAAGGAAAATTCGATGCTTGATGGGAGTTTAAAAATGATTGAAAGCTATTTTTTAGACAACAATATTGAACCTAAAATTAAAAACCAAATAAATCACCCCAATAATTTAGACCAAACTATAAGCGAAGGGCTAGGATTTCATATGTATTGTAATTCATTTCAGTTTGATGATAATGCTACGATAATGGTTTTAGCTATGGCAATGAGCGATTTTTATGTGAGCAACTTAGAATTCAAATTATATAATGATAATGAACCCGAATTTCCTTTGAGAACAATGACTTTAAAGTATAATAAAGATGGTGCCGTTTTATCATTATATCCTTATGAATATTCATTAAAAGTTCTTGAAAATAATGCAACATTTACCGAACTTTTTGATAAAATTAAAAACCATTTAGACTCTATGCCAAATGTTGAAACTATTCTAAAAAATTATGGTGAAAATTTGAAAGAATAATAAAATGAAAGAGCAACTAGATAAGGTTTTAAACAATCCAAAAAATTTCACTTTAATAAAATTTTTGAAACTTAACGAAGATCAAAATTTAGTTCAATCTTTTAGAACTTGGGCAGATTCGTATTACGGATATAATGAAGGTGGTTGTATTTTATTTGAAAATTATGGAGAATTTATTCCCGAAGAAAATAAATTTTCATTAAGTAGTCATAGTGTAATGTTAAACACTAATACAGGAGAAATTTTCGCATTTAATACAGGACGGTTTTCAATTTTTTTTAAATGCAATTTTATTAAATCGGGGACAGAAGACACAAACGATTTAAAGCAAGGATATACTTTTGATTGTATAACAGATATAACTGAACTAGGTGACAATTGGTGCTTTATGGATGAATTTGACAATCAAAAAGATGAGTTGAAATGGAGTTTTGAACTAACTAAAGAATAACAACGAACAGCTAACAGGCCTCAAAAGCAATCGCTCCTACCCTGTTCATTGTCAGCTTTTTTCCTGTTTTCGTTTCGCTAAAGTGGAAAGAATTCTTTCCATTAGTTGCAACAGCGCCTATTCGAAAAAAGTTATGGGCAAGTCTTAGGAGTGCATCGTCCTAAAATAGGTTGACAAAAAATCAACAACTATTTACAAGATAACATGAAAGAAAAGATGCATCGATTTTTGTTGCAATCATGCTCCTAAAACGAATATAAATGAAAGAATTGTAATACTCGCTAAGGAAGGTATTTGAAAACCACTACACAATTATATCTGCATTTGAAATCACTTCAATAACATCTCTCACTACTATAGCACTGGCTTCAGAACGCCCTGCGTGAATAAAATCTTTTATGGATAGCTGAATTAAATGTTTATAAATTAAATCTGAAAAAGGCGTATTTTGTGCGGTTACAAAACTAACAGACCTCATTTCTTCAACAACAGCAATATATGCTTTGCCAACATTCATTTTGTCAGTTTCATTCAAAAGTTGTGTAAGCAATGCTATTAGTTTTAATGGCTTTTCGGTTTTCATGATTGGAAGTTTATGACAAACGTATGAAAAAAGTGTAAGCTGACAAAAGGTTGGATGCTTTCATAACATTTACTGTGCTACAAGAATGGTTTTGTCAAGCGATTTTTATAAGAAAACAGTACCAAACCCACTTTGGTTTTAATGCCAAATCGTTCGAATAATGAACTGCGATAAGTTTCGATTGTTTTGACAGAAATACCCATAATTTGACTCATTTTATCATACGTATATTCCTTTTCATCACAAACTAAAGTCAAAAACTCTAGTTCCCGATCGGAAAGAACCACTGTACTTCTTACCTCTTCTACTGTCGGTTGATGATTTTTGATTCTTCGCAATATCTCGGAAATATTGCTATAACCTTGCGCAACAATAGTATCAACAGCGTATTTCAATTCTTGAGCGGTGCAGTTTTTATTCAAAAAACCTCTAGCTCCAAGACGGTATGCTTCATTAATAATATTTTCATCAAAGTGTTGGGTAAGCAGTAAAACTTTGTATTCATCCGGTAATTTTTCTAACAATGCCAATACTTCTAACCCATTCTTATTGGGCATCGAATAGTCTAAAACATACAATTGTGGTGGAGACGACAAAGGCAGCGTATTCAAGAATTCCTCGCCATCCTCAAATTCATGAGTTACCTCGTAATTTCCCATGCGATGTAATAATTCTCTTAACCCTTGTCGAACAATTTTGTGATCGTCAATAATCGCAATAGTAGTAGTTCCCATAATTTATGCTGTTCTTTTTTCGGTTAAAATCAAAGTTGTTCCTTCTCCAATATTTGAAATAATTTCTAAATTATAGCCTATCAAAGAAGCGCGATCAACCATACTGATTAATCCCAATGTATTTTTGGAGTTTGAATTTCTATCAAATCCTTTTCCATCATCGGTGACGGTCATCTTAAAGAAAGGAGCAATTTCAATCGCTATATCAACGTGTGTTGCTTTGGCATGCTTGAGAATATTATTCATCATTTCTTGAAATATTCTGTATACGACTATTTGCTCCTGTGAACTGAATACTTTTTTCTCGATGTTATTGCACGTATAATTAATTTGCAACGCTTTCGTTTTCTTCATTCGCTCCAACTCAGACTCGATGGTTAGCAACAAATCATGATGCAATAGCAATTGATTGTTCAGCGAATGGCTGATCCCTCGTATAGAATTTGATAATTGAGATACTGATTCTGAAATCGGTAGTAAAGTTGTTGCCAATTCAGGCACGTCCAATTTCAAATGCTCTAATTGAAAATTGATAAATGTCAATTGTTGTCCCGCGTCATCATGCAAATCTTGCGAGATATTTTTTAGAACCTGCTCTTGGGTTTCAATAATCGTCGTATTTAATATTTTTTGAAAATCTATATCTTTCTGATAGATAAGGCTCGTATATTTTTTTACTTTATGAATGTAGAGTTTGATCAATAATCCACAAAAAAGGATGATTAAGCTGACCAATAGAAAAACGACGATGATTCCAAAAGCAATCTCAAAATTCATACAACCTATTTTTTTCTCTATAAATATAGATATTTAATAATGAATAGTAAACCACATTCACAACTATAATAATGATTCTATACAATTCTATGGTTCCAAAAAAAACAGTCGAAATTACCGCCCTACTTCTAAATCCAAACATAAATGTCAATCCAATAAAAAATAATACTGGGCTCATTAACAATATAAATTGATTGGAAAAGAAAAAAGGAAAATTCTCTTGTTTCAATTGATAAAAACTCTCTATGAGAAATAAAATTAAATACATAAAGGCTCCTAAAATAAAACTGTAACAATTGAAAAGCGTTAATCCTTCTATAAAAAACAAATCACAAAAACTAAAAGTGATAAATACAATCAACAATCCTGTGACTATTTTTGGAAACCTAACAGATTTTTTCAAAATTAACAACCATAAAGTAGAATGAATAATTGTAGTAATTGTAATATTTAATTTGCTTGTCAAAAAATAAACTTCACAAAGAAAACAAATCGTTTCATTAAGCACGAAAGCACTTAGAATAAGTAATACATACCTATGTGTTTCTTGTTTCCATTTGAGGGCAAAAAAAGCATGCAAAAAAGTAGAAAAAAGAAGTATATAAATAACACTCAACTGAAGTAAATATTCTCTTATCATCTAAATATTTATGAATGAGATTATAGAGGCTTAGCACCCATATCATAATAAACAAACATGCCACTTTGGTCCTTAAATCGAATAACAACTTTTGATTCGTCTTTCACCGTTGCTGTTACAAACTCAAGGTTTGTTGTTTCGCTAAACTGATACTTTATTCCGACACTTCTGAACAGAGGAACGGAATAAGTAGTAACTGTTTCACTGTATTTGGGAACCATAAGCACCTTTGTTACATTATTTATAGAATCCAATTCAAAACCGACATACTTTTCGTAAACCGTAGTTCCTATTAAAGTTTGAAAAGCTCTCCAACTCATAGTGTAAGGATTTGCACTCGTAGGTACACTAACATCAGTGGCTAATACTTCATGCTCTGTTTCCCGAGGATATAATATTGAATCGCAAACCAAACTTCCCTGTTTTACTAGCCAATCTGCTTTCTCTTGGTTGGTTTTCAATTTATCGTAATCCAAGAGCGTAATGCAATCAGTAGCTTTCAATAACGGCAATGGAGCTGTTGTTTCTTGATTCTTCTTACATCCTTGCAAAGCTAAAATAACAACTAATAATCCAATAATTCTTTTCATAAAAATAGTTTTAAAATGATTCGTTAATGATTGCATAAAGATTATAAAAAAAAATAGAATAACCCTTAGGGTTTCCCCTAGGGAAAACCC
The DNA here is from genome assembly GCF_031411595.1 of Flavobacterium sp. Classification (GTDB taxonomy): domain Bacteria; phylum Bacteroidota; class Bacteroidia; order Flavobacteriales; family Flavobacteriaceae; genus Flavobacterium. The sequence goes on from NZ_JANOBI010000021.1 coordinate 12,018, forward strand.
TAGGGGAAAAATTTCAATTACCTAGGGTTTCCCCTAGCTGTCAAACCACAATGACTTGCTAATTTTAACAAAAGTTTTAATCCTTTACCAATGGAACTCTTCTGCAATAATTGTGATGTTGTTTTTTCCTTACTCATTAGTGGTATTTTGGGTGCTATTGGACAGGCACTTCGCATTTGGATTGGATTGTATAAACTTAACTTAAACAAAAACCCCTTGGTAGACACTGTGGATTTATCCAATCCCAGTAACAAACTAGGGGGTATTTTTATCGGATTGCTTGTTGGTATCATACTCACATTGCTCACGGACAGTCTTTTTAATTCTTTCTCTCTCGAACGAATTATTGCACTAATTGCTTCTGGCTACGCAATAACAGATTTAATAGAAAACGTAAGTACCATTATTGTTAGAAAACAAAAATCACAGCCAAAACATATCAACCAACAACTTTCTTCTGCGCCTATTCAACGCCATTCACTTACTTCATAGAAGAATACCTCTCCGCCTAAAATGTAATACTACTGAAAAGACATGAGTCTTTTACGAAGGTTAAATCGCTTTGCCCCCCACGAATTGTAACTTAAAAACGTTTAAAAAAGACAATGCCACACCAACTTACAATCCAAGCAACTGATTTACAAAAGATGATCAAGCAATTACAATTAGTCGAAGAAAAACAAAACTTATTCACCATCGAAGGTTTACTTCCTTCTCAATTCTTACGCTACGCCGTCCAACCCAATAATGAAAAAGAAAACCCTAAAAAAAGAGTCAAAACGATTCTATTGCATCTAACGGGCGATTACCAAACCCTCGGAGAGCAGTTATCGGACAAACTCGATCTTAAGACGCATTTACTATTCACAGAATCACAATACACGCTACTTTATTTAAAATTAAACGCCTTACTCAAACACTATCAGCCTGAAAAAAAAATCAGCATCGAAGAAATCAAAGATTGCCAATCAGTGGCTGATTGCGTGATATTGTTCGAAAAAAAAATATAAAAGCAAAAGGCGAAAAGCCCTAAATTTCCTCTTGCTCTCAGATAATTGATCCTATTGTTCACTTAAAAGCAACATTATCATGTCAAGACAAGACGTTCTCAACAAAGCACAAACACAAGAAGGCACGGCCGAATCTCCACCAAACAGCAACAAAACACCATACGGATTGTGGTACGAACCATCTTTAAACGGACAAAAATGGTGTGCTATGTTTGTCAGTTGGGTATTTCATCACGCTGGACATCCGCTAGGAAACATTCAGACCAAAAATGGTATTCACCATTGCCAATCCGCTCACAATTATTACAAAGAAAAAGGAAGGCTCACCGCTAATCCAGAACCCGGAGATATCGTTATTTACGATTGGGAAGGCAACGGACATGCCGATCATATTGGAATTTTTATTCGCTGGACAACTCCAGACAAAACAGCTATTGAAGCCTATGAAGGAAACACTTCTACAATCAATGATAGTGATGGTGGTCGGGTGATGAAACGAACACGTTCTCGCAACCTCATCAAATCGTTTATCAATCCTGGCGTATATCCAGAATTGGCTGTTACACCGGTAGCGCTTGTTTTAAGCAAAGGCGCTAGAGGATCTGAGGTTACACAAATTCAAAAATACCTTTACGAGATTGGGTATACCATCGAAATTGACGGCTGGTTCGGCAACCAAACCGAAACCTTACTCAAAGAATATCAATCCCAAAATGCTATGTCTGTTACAGGAATTGCCGACGCAATGACCATCGGTGCTTTGCAAGAAGATGCCAATCAAATGGCATTTGCCAAATCTAAGTTTGTCACCGGCAGCTATCTTCGTCGAGGTAACGCAGGCTTTATGGTAACAGAAGTACAACGAGCGTTGGTCGCCAAAATACCATTTCTAAAACTTACGGTAACCGGCAGTTTTGATGCCGAAACTTTACGAGCAGTAAAAACCTTTCAACTACAAAACAGCTTGGATCCGGATGGAATTGTAGGTCCCAAAACTTTTGGGAAGTTGCTTGTTATTTAGAACCTGATTTATTGCAACTATAACAATTACTTTTTAGAAACATTTCAATGCTATCAAACAACTAAACGATGAAAAATCAATTTATAAAATTCCCAGTAAAAGAAGTACATTTTGATTCCGAAAAAGCTGTAACAACTTATTTCATAGGATCTGATGTTAGAGATGTAAGCAATTATGAAAAAATTGCTCTTGATAATTCTAATGAATATTATCAATTTGTTTACGACGATAACACCAATTGGTTTGCAGATGCGGAAACAATCCATGAATTATTTCCTAGTATCAAAAAAGAGCATCGAGATAGTGAAACCCCTTTTGAAATTCCAATTTATTTAGAAACTTCAGCCGAGAACAGAGGATTAATTGGGAAGATTATATTGAAGGTTATTCGGGTATTTACGAAATCTGCAGAAGATCGTTTGGTAAAAGACATTGCTATTGATTTAGAAAATAAACATTTAAATTCAAGAGAAGGGCTTAATCAATTGAATAGTCAATTTGAATTGGTTGATTTCAATCCAGATACACATCCCATCGATAAACCGTATTTGCTTTTTATTCACGGAACCAATTCCGATACGGTGGGTGCTTTTAGTGCTTTGCAAACCAATGACACTTTCGCAAAAATGGTGGCCATTTACGGACCCAATATACTTGCCTTCCAACATCGTACTCTTACTCAAAGCCCTTTATCGAATGCCGTTGCCTTAGTTAAGAGTATGCCTGATGGCGCTACGTTACATGTGATCAGTCATTCTCGTGGTGGCTTGGTTGGAGACATCCTTAACAAATATGTATCTAATAATGGTAATCCTCAAAAAGGTTTTTTAAAAGAAGAACTAGAGCTCTTAAAAAAGGAAAACCGGACGGATGATTTACAACAAATACAGCAATTGGATGCCTTGTTTAGCAACAAAAAAATCTACCTAGAGAAATTCGTTCGAGTAGCTTCGCCTTCTGCAGGAACGCTACTCGCATCAGAACGCATTGATCATCTTATCAATATCTTGTTTAATATGCTGGGCGATAAAGTAAATGTAATTGCCGATTTGACACACGAATTGATTAGTTCCGTATTAAATGAAAAAAACAACATCACTGTCTTACCTGGTTTGGAGGCAATGAACCCACAATCGCCTTTTATAAAAGTTCTTAATAATAGAAATGAGCAATCGGCTGTTGACGGAAAATCTTTGATGGTCATCTCAGGCAATGGCAAACTTAGTGTCAATTTTCATGGGCTATTGGTGATTCTTGGGAAATTATTCTATATGCAACGAAATGATTTGGTGGTCAATACCGATTCGATGTATTTAGGCGTAAGAAGAAAAAGCGACATTCAATACTTTTTTGACGAAGCTAGCTCTGTTGACCACATTCATTACTTTGTTAATAGTAGTACACAAATAGCTTTATTGAATGCTTTAAAAACACCAACTGGTGAAATTATTCCCGGCTATAAAAGCGTCCCTCAATTAGAAGTTCCTTCTAGCGATCGTGGTGTTTTCGGATTGGATAGCGGCGAGCTATTCCCCGACCCAGTACTGCCTTCCGGCAAAAAACCAATTGTCATCTTACTGCCAGGCATCATGGGATCTAATATTTATAGCGATGAAGACAATCGCTTATGGTTGAATTATTGGAAAATTATTGGCGGTGGTTTGCATAAAATGCCCGATTTAAATCTCCAAAAATCAAAAGCAAAATCCGTAATAAAAACATCCTATGCCAAATTATACCACCAACTATCATTTACTTATGATGTCATTGTGTTCCCATTTGATTGGAGACAACCGATGGATGTTTGTGCCAGTCAACTCAATGACAAAATTATAGCACTACAAAAATTCAATAAACCCATCAAAATTATCGGACATTCGATGGGCGGTGTTTTGGTGCGAGATTTTATAGCCTATCATCCGCAAACTTGGCAAAGCTTGAATGCGAGTCCGAGTTTTAAACTTATCTTTTTAGGGACACCACTAAAAGGTTCCCATCGAATATTGGCTGTGTTGTTTGGCAAAGACAGTATCATCAATAAATTAGGCACTTTAGATATCACACATACCAAAAAAGAATTGATTGAGTTCTTTACCCAATTGCCCGGTATCTTGGCATTATTACCATTGACAGAAACCGCGAATGAAGATTATTCCGATATCGCCATTTGGAAAAAAATGCGAGCCGCCTTAGGAGATTTGACTTGGCCACTGCCTGATAAAAAAGATGCAAATGCGGTAAGTTTTTTAGATGGATTTAAAAAATACCGTACTAAAATAAATCAATTGGTGCAGCAGAATGGCATCGATTATACGAACATGATTTATATCGCAGGTCAAGATGCGGCAACACCTTGTGCCTATACCATAGAGAATGGAAACCTATTCTTTGAATACACCAAAGAAGGCGATCATAGCGTCACTTGGGAATTAGGAATTCCGAAAACACTGCAAGAAAAAAACCAAGTCTATTACACCAACATCACCCATGGAGATTTGGCTAATGCTCCAACTTTGTTTGCGGGCATCGAAGAATTGCTTTCAAAAGGAACTACTTCCAAGTTATCACAAATAAAACCAGCGTTTAGAGAAAGTGCTGCAACATTTCGAATGACGGAACATTTTGATTTTGATTTTTCCGAAAACGGATTGCAAAATACCATTTTAGGTGTGGGCTCGGTTAAAGAAATTACAACAAACGAAAACCCAATTGCGGTCACAATCAGCCATGGTGATTTATCCTACGCAACCTTCCCTGTCTTGGCTGGGCATTTTAAAAACGATGCCATTCTTTTAGCGGAAAAAGTTATTGATGCTAATCTAAATTTTATCCTCAGAAACAAACAAAGAATCGGCTCCTATCCTGGCGATATTGGTACGAATGAAATTGTCAACCACAATACGCCGTTTTTTAAAGGCGCTATCATTGTAGGTTTAGGAGAACCCGGCAAATTGACATCCCATTTATTAGCGAAAACAGTCGAAATAGGCGTTTCCGATTACTTACTGAGTCTTTGCAATGCTGATAATTGTCCTGACAGTGTTGGTATTTCTACGCTATTAATAGGCAGTGGTTATGGTGGATTATCGATTCAAAATTCGACCAATGCTATTATTGAAGGCATTAATAAGGCCAATAAAAATATCGCTTCTTTAAATGGGAAGCGCCCGTGCAGGATAGCCAACCTTGAATTTATAGAGCAAGACGAATCTAGCGCCATCAACTGCCTTTTTGCAGCTAGAAAAATTGAAATCTCAAAAAACGAAAGCTACAATATTGTTTTACAGAAAAGAACCATCAAAAAATTATTTGGTGCTAAGAAAAAATTGCGTTTAGAAAACACAGAAGATTGGTGGAATAGAATTACCATTAAAACGCAAGAAACCATAATCAATGGAAAAAAACTAAAACGCTTAAACTTCAATGCCAGCACTAAAGACGCTCGTGCTGAAGAGAACGAATTGTTTTCAAGTACCGCATTGATTGATGCTTTTATCAAAGAAATTTCGGTCGGAAATAATTGGTCCGAGCAACATGCCAAAACCCTTTTTGAACTAATGATTCCAAATGATTTTAAAGATCAATTAAAACGAAAAGGTTCTATATCGTGGGTTTTAGACAAAGAAAGTGCTGCTTATCCTTGGGAATTATTGCAAGATAATTCAATGAATGCGAAACCACTTTGCATTGATGCCGGCATGATCCGACAGCTTGTTACCAAAAATTACCGACAACAAATAAATAGCGTTACGATTGAAAAAGCATTAATCATTGCAGACCCATTATTAAATTCAAATAAAATTAATCAATTGGCTGGTGCAGCACGCGAAGGAACTGCAGTTGAAAGCCTCATGGATTTTAGAAATTATGCTTTTAAATCCTTAATTAATAGTTCGGCTAATGAGATAGTCGCTGCTTTATTTTCGGAGTCATATAAAATAATTCATTTGGCAGGTCACGGCATATATGATGCTGAAAATCCCGAAAGAACGGGAATGGTTATCGGAGACGAAATATTTCTAACGCCTTCACAAATCAAGCAAATGACCAACGTTCCTGAATTGGTTTTTGTGAATTGTTGTCACCTAGGCAAAATAGATGCTGCTGACGATCAGTTATACGAACAACGTTATCAATTGGCAGCGAACATCGGCACACAATTGATAGAAATTGGTGTAAAAGCGGTCATTGTGGCGGGTTGGCAAGTAGATGACTTGGCGGCAGAGAAATTTGCAAAAATATTTTATGACCAAATGTTCGATGGTGTATCGTTCGGAAATGCGGTTAAGAAAGCGCGTTTAGAAATTTTTGATGCCACGGATGCTAAAAACAATACTTGGGGAGCATATCAATGCTACGGAGATCCGTATTACAGACTAGACCAACGTCAATCTAAAATTACAAAAGAAGAAAAGACGTATATCATTGAAGAAGAAGTCGCTATCGATTTAGAGAATTTACTCAACAGCTTAGATGTTAGAGGCTGTAAAGAAGACGATGTGCTAGAGCGATTGAAAATGATTACCGATGGTAGGATTAAAGCGGGAATTTCGAGTCCAAGATTGACCGAATTAGAAGCTTTTATCTATTATGAATTGGGATTGTATAAACAAGCGCACGATAAGTTTGTAGCGCTCAAAAACAATGAAGATGCTCAATTTTCGGTAGTTGCTTTAGAAAAGTATTGCAGCAACAAAGCGTATTTGTGTTATGAAACGTATTTGACCAATCATGATGCTGTAACAGCTCTTAAAGGATTTAAAGAAATTGTAAATTACTTCGACCTTTTATGTCAAATCAATGACACTTCTGAGCGAAAATGCCTTTTGGGCAGCACTTACAAAAGAATTGGATTTGTTTCTAAAACTAGCTCCAAAAAAACAGAAGCTTATCAAGAAGCAGTTGATCTTTACAAAAAAGCATTTGACAGTAGTCATAAATCATATCCACTGAATAATTACTTGATTTTTCAAACGATTCTTGATTTAGACAAACCCACGAAACAATGGCATATCACTGCTTATGAAAAAGCAACGCACAGCACTTTCTTACTCAATAAAATTCGGGAATTAAACGATTCCGAAATCAATATGGATTATTGGGAAAAAGCCGATTATACTTATGGTGAACTAGCACTCTTATTTTTAGATTCTAAACGAGCGAAAGATGAGATGGTTTGGGAGAAACTGTTTCAATCTTATAGAGAAACACGTGAAAAATACGGGTCGATTGGAAAGAAAAAAGCAGAAATATCTAATTTGGTTTTGATACTGGACGCTTTGGATATACTGAAAAAAGATGCTTCAGGAGCTATAGCTAACAAGCACGGACAGCAGATTAAAACTAAAATTGAACAGTTGTTATTGTACATCAATATTTAATTGCTCTAGTATAAAAAGTTTCAAAAAACATAGTCAACTAAAAACAATTAAAACACACCAATATGACCGTAGATATTGAAAATGCCTATAAGACTATTGCCAGACAAATCAACTCACCTGTTGGGCAATGTGTTTTAATTTTAGGTCCAGAATTAATCATCAATAAAGAAGGTATCGGATACAAAACCTTCTTTAGAGATATCATACCTAAAGACAGCAAATATTTTGACTCAGAAAACCTATTCTATTTTAATGGCTCTGATAATTATACTATAATCGATGAAGTAATCAACTATTATAAAGAAGTTGGAGATCCAGCATTGATGGAGATGATTTCTAGAATAAAATTTCCATTAATTATCAACGTAAATCCAGATAAAGCAATCAATAAAATTTACGCCAATAAAGGCATCCCGTTTTCAGAAGGCTATTTCACAAAAGACTCTAAAACGGAATTTAATACTAAAATTCCAATTCCCTCCAAAGACATGCCCGTGATTTATAATATTTTCGGGTCTTTAGATGTAGAACAATCCTTGATACTGACACACAAAAGACTCTATCAAACCATCGAATATTTATTACCTAAGAAATCCTTACCTGATAATATCGAATTGTTTCTCAACGAAACTGCCAATAGTTTTATTTTTTTAGGATTTAAATTCGATTCTTGGCAATACCAACTGTTATGTCATAAGCTGATTATCAATACATCAGACGATTCAAAAACCAACATCAGTTCTCCAAATATTATTGAAAATGAAAATGTTTCAATTATTATGAACAACTCTTTTAAAATGAAATTCACATCGGAAAATCCGATGCAGTGCATACACAATATTATTGAATACTGTGAAGAAAAAAACTCTGAGAGTTTGCGACCTAAAAACCCAAATGGTACTTACAGCACTTTTATTTCCTATGCTCGAAAAGATGAGACCAATCCGGATCGAGAGAATGTGGTAGATCTCATTGAAAAAAAGTTTAACGAATACAATCAAAACGATTTGTTTCAACTATTTAGAGATAGAAATGATTTAAAATATGGAGATAGCATTAGTTCTTTTATGACGCATATTGGAATCGGGAAATCAGTGATTAGAATCATTAGCCATAAATATTTGACTTCTATTTATTGCATGATTGAAGCCTATCGAATGCATATTTATAACGATAAGGATCGAAGAATTTTCACCATTATCATGAATGATGCAGAAATTCACGCAGAAGATAGCATCCAAAAATATAAAGCCTATTGGCTTGATAAATGCCAAACAATCCTAAAAGATCCTACCAAGTTGGCAAGTGGTAATTACGATGATTATGTGAGTATCTATCGTTTTATAGACACTTTTATTGACGAGTTGAAAGATCAAATCTATCTTGATCTAGCGTATGTCGACATCTACAAAAAGGAAGAGGCTACTGAACCCGTCGAATGGAGCATCAATGAAACTAAAAAAGACGATTTCGAAAAATTTATAAACGGGGTGTTTACTAAAATGCAAGAGCAATAATCATGGGAACAACAGCTAATTATCGGTATCCAGGAATCAATTATTTCACCAAAAAAGACAAGGCTATTTTTTGTGGAAGACAAGAAGATACGAATACGCTTTATACCCAAGTCATGCTCAGTAGAACATTAGTTCTACATGCCGATTCTGGAGCAGGAAAGAGTTCGCTCATTCAAGCGGGGTTTTTACCACTTTTAGACGAAAGACAAAACGAATCTTTCAAACTAGATACAAACCTTGTTAAATATTTTCCCATAACCATACGGTTTGATTTTTTAAAAAAAACAACGGAAAATGAAAACAAACAAAGTACGATCAATAAGGAAGCTTTAATCGAAGATACTCTTGCCAAAATTAAACTCGAATTCCCACAGCTAAATACCATTCATTTACCTTATACCGATGCAATCAATACCGATTCTTTGTGGTGCATTGGAAAAAAAATGGCTACAGAAAAATTAAAGCCACTATTGATTTTCGATCAATTTGAAGAGCTACAAGCCTATCCAATAGAAACCATTACACATTTTAAAAAAGAACTAGCAGAGTTTTTGGGTTCCGAAATGCCAAAGTCCATTTATGATGCCATCAAGCAAACAGCTACTGAAATGAGTAGCCGAGGGAACACAACGGATGATGAAAAAAAGAAATTAAATGACAACATTGCATTTTTTGAAAAACCATTAGATGCCAAAGTAATCTTTGTGTTAAGGGAAGATCGATTAGGCACGATGAGTTTGTTGTCTGATTATTTTCCGAACATCCTTAAAAATGATTTTCTACTAAATCCTTTATCCTTCGAGAATGCCTGCGTTGCTCTGACAGAACCTGCCATGGCAATTGGTGATTTCGAATCGCCACAATTTATCTTCGAATCTAAGGAATTGGTGACGAAATTAGTGACCGAAATTGCCGACAATCAAACCAGGTTGGTCGATCCTATACAAATTCAAATTGTGGCTACAAAAATTGAACGGAATTGTATGACGAAAGCTGCCTTACATCCGAACACAGATGGCAAACCATATGTAGTAACGCAAGAAGATATTCCGAATTTGAGTGATATTATTAATGAATTTTACAACAATTGTTGGACTACATTAAAAGATAAATTAGAGCTTTCTGATGCAGAATTCGAAAGTAAAAGAAACAAAATCACTAGTACTTTGGTGATTAATGACCGGAGAGATTTGGTGAATTCCGGTTGGATTATCGACAACCAAACCAGCAATATCGACCAAAAAATAGTCGACGAGCTTCTGGCTACTGGCTTGCTAAGAGTGGTGCCATATGGCAAAGTAAAATATTACCAACTCTGTCACGATCGCTTTATAAAACCCGTTGTGGAAGACCAGCAAAAGTATGAGTTGATTAAGAAAGACAAAGAAACAGAAAAGCTCAAAAAGGACTTGGAAAGTGAGCGAAAAAGAGCCGATAAAATGAAAGAGCTCTATAGAAAAATAAAGATAAAAAATAAAATTACCATAGCCGTTGTATGTATTTTTTTAATAATCAGTTATTATTATTCTAAGACTATATTAGATGCTAAAGCAGAATTGATAATCCTAAAAAAGAAAGAGGTTACAATATCAAAATCGTTAGCACTAGATTATATTGCAAAAGCGGATAATCTTATTGAAGAAAAAAGATATCCCATTGCCAAAAGTTACTTACTTGAAGCTAAAAAATTTCTAACTGTTTACAAAAATGATTCTTTAAATAAATCAATTAATAGCAAATTAAGAGAGATTGAAAATCAAAAAAAATAAATCATGAAAAATATAGTATACTTCATTTTACTACTCAGTATAACAGCTTTTTCTCAAACAAACAAAGTCAATATTAAAAACTTTAATGACTTAATTGATGAAGGGAATTTTAATTATAATAAAAAACTTTATAGCGAAGCGAATAAAATCTATAAGTATGCGAAAACTTTTGCTATTGATATGCACTTAGGGCAAAAAAAAATTGATGAAGCTGAAAAAAAAAGAGTAGAATCTCAAAATAAAATTGATGAACCTAAAAACAAACCAGAACTTGAAAGAAAAAAGCCAATTCCTACGACGCAGGTTATCAAGCCAATTCCTATTAAAAATCTTTCATCTTCAAAAAAATATTCAAATCTTTTAGAAGAAGCTAAAATAGTCTATAATGATTACGCTCAAGAGCTTATTGAAAAAAATAAATTCGATGAAGCTAAAGAATTATATGAAAAAATTCTTAAGTACGACCCAAATAATGCAGTGACAACACTTAATCTTTTTAGTTTAAATAGTACCTTGGATCAATTAAAACAAAAACAAACAAAACTTGATCAAAAGAAAATAGAACAAAAACAATTTGAGGAGCTCTATGAAAAAGTAAATGATATTTCTCAGTTACTTACTTATTTAAATTTTAGTTTGGAAAACAAAGAGGAAGAGACTTCGAAAACAATTGCTCAAAAAATACTTAAGATTGAAGATTCTCCAAAAATGAGAGATAGTATTTCAAGTTCGTATTTCAATATTACAGGTAATAGTCATTTTAAAGAATTTTTCCTATCTAATACTGCTAAAATAAAAGAATATCGTGACTTCTATTTATATGAAAAGATTGTTTCAAAAACTAACTATCTTAAAAGTTTTGAATACTACTCTAATCTAGTTGAATTAGATTTAGAATATTTAAAAACAAACCCTGAAAATTTATTGGTAATACAATTCCAAACATCTCAACATTATAATAATAAAGGTTGGTATAGTATGTTGTGCAAAAAGTTTGATAATTTATTGGATTATTTTAATGCAAGCCTCAAATATAGAAGTGCCAACATAGTAGCTGAAGGCAACATACCACACGCCTATTTGTTTACCAATCAGATCGAAAAAGCCAAAGAACTCTATTTAAGCCTGAAAGACCAAGGTTTCGAAAAATTTAGTCAATATAAAACTTTTAAGGAAGCCTTTCTAGCCGATTTCAATACTTTTAGAGAAGCAGGCATTAAAAATAATGATATGGATAAAATACAAAAGTTATTAGAGCAATAATCATAGTGTGAAATTTTAAAACTAAAAATCATGAAACTAACATTCATCCTTTGGCTCACATTTGCAATCTTTGCTACCGCAATGGGTCAAGTAACTGAGGTAGTTCCAGCTGTAGCGACTGACACAGTCAAAACAGTCCAAAATACTGTAAGCCCTTTAACTAAAAAAAACAGAGCAGCACCTAGCGAGGCAAAATATACATTCCTCAATGGGCTCAATTTTGACTTCAACAGCAATGATAAAACGAGCTATGTTGGGCATTTCAATATTTATGTACCAGCAACAGAAACTAACAATTGGGCTATCAATACGGGCATTATGAAAATTACCTATATGCCAAAAGACAGTCTGGTTGAGACCAAAATTGAAAACGTCCTGATCAATCCATTGGATGTTATCGATGGTGTTGGAGATCAATACAAAAGGCAATTCAACCGACACAGTGCGCAAACCAATGCCTCGTCATTTAGTTTGTATGTGCAGCCGATGTATCGCTTTAAAACCCTTGGAACGGCTCAAATATATGTTCATGGTCACTTAGAGTTATTAATGTCTAAATACGAAACCAAAACTAAAATCAAAACGATACAAACCGAAGAAGTTACTATAGCAGCAGGAGATCCTATTCCTGCTGAAGCAGATTTGATTCGTTTTTTACCTTCACAAACTACCAAAACGGTCAATTTGAATACAGGCAATATAGGTGCTGGTGTGACGTTCGATTTTAATTTTAGAGACAATTGCGTTTTATTTTTTCAAGCAACAACAGGCATTGCTCTTAATCATGCAGACAATTTCCCGACCATTGATGATGAAGGCAATTATACGATAGCAACCAGTGGTAAATCGCAAAAATTTTACTTGGTAAGAACTTATTTTCAATACTTTACTTCTACCGCAACGCAATTGGTAATTGGAACTGACATCAGAGGCTATTTCCCAAAACAAACACCGTATACTTCGGTTTATATTGGGATCAATTTAGGACTAGACAAAATCTTTAGCATGTAAACCATTAATACGAACTCATAAAAAACCAACATCATGATTACGGGAAAAAAAGGAATTTTAATTATCGAAGAATTTGAAGGTTTCGAACCAAAAATGTACAAAGACGCTGTCGGATTACCAACCATTGGCTACGGAACATTGATTGATACCAAAGAAGAACAATGGCTAAAAACCGCTATCATTACGAAGGATCAAGCGGAAGTTTTACTAAGAAGAGAACTCGGTATGATTGAACGCAATCTCAACGTGATGTTGAAAAAAACCATTACTCAAAACCAATTTGATGCTTTAGTGTCCTTTGCTTACAATTTAGGTATTGCCAATTTGAGAAGCTCTACCCTACTCAAAAAAGTCAATAGAAACCCTGCCGACACCACAATTCGTGACGAGTTTATGAAATGGGTTCATGCAGGTGGTAAAGTGCTCAAAGGATTACAAACCAGAAGAAAAGCGGAAGCTGATTTGTATTTTAAGAAGTAGGTTGTGAAATCTAAAATAATTAGAGATAATTATTATCAAAGTGGGTTGCGCTTTTACATTCTTTTCGAAACAAATTCAAGTTCTTTATTTCACTAAAAAGTGATTAAAGTGGCTTTAATAGCCTCTTTCAATTTTGACTCTACATTGGTTTCATCAGCAAAATCTGCCCATTTTTTTACTGCATCACTAGTTTGTTGGATAATTTCATTGGCTTTTTTGATATTCATCGATTTGGCAACGGTCAATAAATCTGCTTTCGTGATGGCATTTCTTTTACCGTTTATACTTAATGCATGTTGGCTTACCCATTCGCTTCCAGGCCTGTAGGCATAACAGATGTCGTAAGCGGGTGCTAGTTCCCAATCCTTGTCCTTTCTTAGTCGAAAAGCAAAGTTTTTAGTATGATCATCACAGTTGCGCGCCATGACATTAAAAACCATCCTACGAAACATTTGTTCGGCTTGAGGGTATGGAAGTCTCAATAATCGCATGGTTTGGAACAGTTGCTCGTAACTATAGCTATTTACGTTATTGAAGTCAAAATGCTGCATCGCACAAAAGGTTTGAATGTGGTATTTAATATCGCCATCTTCTCTATCAAAACGTTGCGTCATAAAGTGTGCTCTGCCGTTTTCTTCCAATAATCGACATTCGGTCATTTCAATGTTGCAGGCTTTTGCCATTAGGTAGTACGCCATTTCTACACGACCGTATCCTATTGAAGCTCCAAATTGACTATCGCTTACACCATCTAATTTTATCAACCAATGATCGAATCCCTTTGGTGCTTTGGCTTGCCCCGATTTGATAACTCCTGTTTTTTCATTATAAGCAATAATGGCTTTTGGTCTGGCACCACCAGCAGAAGTACCTATTTTTAGAATATCCAATAATGCTTTTTGTTCGTCGTCATTTAAGTTGGCTTCAAACTCTTGTCGGTTGTTGACTACTTCCTGCGTTATTTTAACCAAATTGTCCATTTCGATCGTGAAAGCGGTTTGATTGGATTTGAATTGTATGGGTTCAAATTCCAATGCTCCCATACCTCGTGTTCCAATAAAGCATAATAACTCGACGGGATTCAAACTGTTTTCGGGGCGACCGTTTTGTGCTAACCAAGCGTTTATTAATTGATTTCCATATTTATCGGGAAGTACATCGGCGAGTAATCCCGGTAATCCTTTGAAAGTGGCACTTCTAACTAAATCCGGAAAGGAAAAAATTTGGTTGGCTTGATGCAACGGCATTTTTAATGGAGCCAATTCCCATTGTTTTGCTACGAATTTTGGGTCGTATTCAAAACTAGCAGTTTGGGTATTGGTATCCCACGCTACTGCACCCACGCGTTCGTCCCAAAGATTAATAAAAGCGGTTGTAATCATTACCAGTCGGAATTGCTGTCGTTAGTATTGCCTTTGTTTCGAGCTCTTTGTCTTTTGTTTTGTTCTAATTTAGCCAATTGCAATGGACTTATTTGTTCCTGCACTTTGAATACTTCCATGATATGAAGTAAGTTCAAAACTCTGAGGACTTGCAGTAGCGATTGCAATGTGATTTTCTGCCCTTTTTCAATTTGGGTTATCGTAGAGCGATTGATTCCGGCTTCAGTAGCCAGTTGCTGTTGGGTTTTGTTTTGTAACAAACGATGGTGTTTTACAAAAGCACCAATATTTTCTACTAGTGCCCCATCACTCATCGATAGCCAACTATTGCTTGAAATATCCATCACAAACTGTTTTATTAGCGCTTAATGCTGATTATTTCCAACAAAAATATGGAATAAAATTATAATATGATATTTTTTTGAAGTTTTTATTGCTCTTTGATTTTCCAAAAGTCAGCATTACAAAGATAATCTCCTTTGGTTTGGGAGATGTGGGTTACTTTAATTCAATACTTCTATAAAAACTCGTAGGTCTTTAAAATCAATTAAGCCCTAATCTACTAAAATTAAATCTTTGTATTCCGGTATTGCAACAATAAGAAAAAAATCAGATAATCTAATCGTTTTGGTTCTCTAAGCATATGTTTTATTCTCCACATTTGGTTTCCCTCCAACGATGTTGAGCAACAGCATTATCAGCCCAAGAAAATAGATGTCCACTCTTACTACAACATGCACATTTTAGGATATGATTGAGCAAATTACAAGGAGAAGAATGATCAAAAGGAGTCGAACTTGATTTATTATTAGCGTCATACAAAGTATCAAGTGGACTAAACGATTTTATTTTATAATATTGTGCCACATGAAGATAAATGAGAGTCGCATCAATTCGCGAGTGCCCAAGCAAATCTTTAATACTAATGATATCAAGCCCATCTTCTAGTAAGTGTGTTGCAAACGTATGTCTTAAGGTATGAACAGACATACTTTTAATAATTCTAGCTTGGTTTGCAGCTTGTCGTACTGCCCATCGAATCCCACGATTTGAATAACGGCTATCAAAATCGCCACCGGCACGCCCATTTGGACGCCCATTAAATAGCCATAGCTCAGGATTCTCCAAGAGAAGATACTCTTTAATCAAATTAACTAAAATAATACTTAAAGGAACATATCTGTCTTTTTTGCCTTTCCCTTGACGTACATGCAATACCATCCGGTCAAAATCAATATCTGGAATTGTAATATTTCGTGCTTCAAAACATCGAAGTCCGCATCCATACAATAATCCAATCAAGACACGGTGTTTTAAAAGCTTTGGCGCAACAAGTAGTCGCCTAACCTCTTCTTTACTTAGGACTACTGGAAGTTTTTTCTCTCTTTTAATCGATGGAAGTGCAATATACTTCTCATTAAGACCTTCCATCCGATAAGCAAATCTCAGACTGAAAACGGTAAATTTGAAATACGAATCTGAAGCCGAACTATAGTTTTGCTGCAGGTAATAAAGATATTCATCGATTTGTTCTGACTCGACTTTTGTAGGAAGCACATCAAAATGGATTGCAACTTGGGCGAGATGCCTGGCATAACCGCTGAGTGTGCTTTTGCTTTTTCCTAATAAAGAAATCTTCTGTTCTAACTTCTGATAAAATTCTGAAAAGCCAGCTACCTCATCGCAGGCTGTTTGAATGGTATTTTTTTTTTTGCATGTTTAATATTTTTTGACGGCAAATTAAGCTTATTATATTCTCTACATCCAAATTAAATATGGAGAAATTAATTAAGGTATTTGAGCAACATCTATTAGAAATTCTATCAAATGGTTCGAAGATAGATCAAGTTCGAGTACAAAATGACTCAAAAAAATTGACACCCGTACGTTTACATGGAAATTTCTGAGAATGGGGTAATTGCATATCCCCTTTTTTAAAAAAACTCATAGGGTAACGAAACTATGCGTTTCTATGTGTTTTTTGATAATTTCGCAAAAAAGAAAAACCCTTTAAACACTAATGTTTAAAGGGTTTTGAGCTTTTATGTTTCTTTTGAAACATGCTTTCCGCGGAGAAAGAGGCGCTTGAACCCTTTTGTGACGTCAGTGTTTGTTGGTGTTCCCGAGGTTTTAAATTAGTGGGGTAACGTATGGGTAACCGATTTTTTTATAGTATAAAATACTATGGTGAATTTAGGAAAAAAAATGATGCGGTTGGAGTTTTGAGAGAGTTTTTTCATATTAAATTCCCAATTAAAAGTCGTAAATATTTAAATCAATACATCTGCTTCAAATCAAAGTTTGAAATTAAAGGTTATAAATTGAATAGTAATTTACTTAACCTCAAAAGACAGGACTAAAAATTTAAACTATTCGGCGAGCTACTTTATGGTTCCAATTTACAAAGCCGTTTCTGTTTTTTTGTCTAATTGTTTTTTCAATCACGGGTACCAATAGTCCGTAAAACTTTCACTTTCCATCGTCAATTTTTCTATCGAGTTTTTCTCAAATGTGCTAAACATATCCTTGTCCGTTTATGACGCTTTAATGTCAATTCGGCAATATCCTCGTGCCCTAAATTTGCCCTATCAAACTACAGTTTTATTCAAAACAAAAAAATAGGAAGCATGAGCATTATAAAATTTTATACATCTTTTCAGGAATACTACAAAGTTCAAAAACGAAACATGAATGTACTTTGCATCATTAATTTCAATACTATAAAAATGAATAAAATTATTTTGCTCTTGTTATTGATATCCTATAGCGGATACTCCCAAATAGCTGTTGGAGATGGCATTCCATCTTTCGAATTGCAAGATACTACCAATCAAATTTTTGAAGTTTCCAGTATTACTAATAAATACATACTAGTCGATTTTTGGGCATCGTGGTGTGCGCCTTGCCGGGCAGCAAATAAAAAATTGATTGCAATAAGGAATGGGTTTTCTATTGATGACTTAATGGTCATCGGGGTATCAATTGATACTGATAAAAACAAATGGTTAAAAGCCATTGAGAAAGATAAAATCAATTACATACAACTCAATGATCCCAATGGTTTTGATTCGCCTACAGCACTAAAATTTGGTTTTGATCAGCTTCCTGCATCTTATCTCTTCGATAAGAACGGAAAACTAATTGCCATCAACCCCACTTTCGAAATGATAAGTAACCAATTAAATTTAAAATAAAAATGAAAACAAAAGTTCTTTTAGCGATGCTGCTATTTACAGTAAGCATTGCTTCTTATTCACAAATTTCTAAGGTAGAAATTGTGGCAACAGGATTAACCTGCTCGATGTGCTCAAACGCAATCAACAAGCAATTGAAAGCACTGGCAGAAGTAGAAAAAGTTACGACCGACTTAAACACCAATACGTTTACAGTCGAATTAAAAAAAGGAAGTAAAATCTCTCCGCTCAGATTAAAGCAAAGTGTCGAAAAAGCCGGATTTTATGTAGGCTCGATGACTCTTACGATTACACTTGATAAACCGAATTTAGATGATAATCTGAGTACCGCCATAAATGACGACACCTACGTTTTTGTTGATGCTGACTCAAAAACTTTATCAGAAGTCATTACAGCAAAAGTGCTTGACAAAGGTTTTGTGACGCCAAAAGAGTACAAAAAATTGTCGAAATCAATGAGTAAATACCCAACGTATGATGCTGGAAATGCCAATACGTTTCATTTAAAACTAACCTAAGATGGTACGATTAATTATCCTATTGATGATGTTTCTTGCACAGCAGCTCAAGGCACAGGAATTATTTGTGGTTACAGAACCAGCAAGTAATGTTCCGGCAGGATCTGTGGGATTCAAACTTGGACAATCGCGAATGAAAGAAAAATTCGAAGCAGGATTTAACTATCATATGATGCCCGAAATTACTTGGGGAATCAACAAAAACGTAATGGTGCGTGCCTCCGGTTTTATAAGTAATAGAAACAGTAACAATAAAGAATTAAAAACTGAAGGCGGTTCCATCTATGCCAAATATCGTTTTTTATCAACAGATGATTTTCACAGTCATTTCAGGATGGCTGCTTTTGGACGATACAGTTTGAACAATGCCGACATTCATCAGGAGGAAATTGAAACCATGGGTCATAATTCAGGATATGAAGTTGGGCTGGTGGCGACAAAGTTGATAAAGAAAGTAGCAATCAGTAGTTCCGTTAGCCTGGAGAAAGCCAAAGATAACAAACCGGATTATCCGTTTCCTGATTCACAAAGCAATATGGCATTGGATTATACTCTGTCCTTCGGAAAATTGATGTATCCTTCAAAATATTCTGATTTCAAACAAACCAATATCAACCTAATGCTCGAATTAGCCGGGCAAACACTCAATGAAAACCAAAGGTCTTTTTTAGATGTAATACCCTCAATACAGTTTATTATTCAAAGTCAGGCAAGAATTGATATTGGATACAAACAGCAAATATACAGTTCCATGTTACGATCTGCACCTAATGGAATCTACCTGAATTTGCAGTATACATTCTTTAATTTAAAGAGAAACAAATAAAATAATTATAAAAAACAGTAAAATGAAAACAATATTTTTTTGGATTGCAATAACAGTTATTAGCCTAACATCGTTCAAGGGTCACAGCAACAATACGAATACGAAACGCACTACCACAGTTTTAACTCAAAATCAATTTGCAACGGGTGAAATAATTAGATTGTTTTATACTGCAAATTTAAGTCAGAAACTATTTGTACAAAAGACAACTAAACGTCAAAAGTGGACATGTATTTAGAACATCATTTTACCACCAAACAAAAAAAGATGCTTGTTATTTAAAACAAACACCCCTTTTATTGAATAATAATTAACCCGAAATTTTATTGCTTTTATTTTTTTACCACTAAATCCATTCCGCATTTAGGGCATTTTCCGGGTTTGTCGCTTATAACTTCTGGGTGCATTGGGCATGTATAAGTCATAGCCATGGTGTGTTTTTTTGTTTTCATTTTTTTGCTTTTAGTCATCATTGAGCATTTGTCCATTTTACCATTCATATCCATGCAGTCGCCTTCTTTCATTGTCATTTTCTTTCCGTCTTTCATCACGCATTCACCATTGACCATGCAAGTTGTACCATTTTTCATTGTCATGTCTTTGTCCATAGGCATTGTTTTTCCATCTTTCATGACCATCATTTTACCGTCTTTCATCATGCAACAATCTTTCATCATTGCTTTTTTAGTTTTGGTTTGTGCGCTGGTGTTACTTGTTGTAAGTGATGCTGCTATGAATAGCATTACAGTAAATAGCTTCGCCATCATTTTTGTGTTTTTCATAATATTAAATTTAAGTTTGTTCAGTTGCGCTGTTACCCGCTCTTCAGATTGCTGTTGCCCAGAAATGTTATTGTATAAACGATTCTATACTAAAGGTGACTTGACTAATTCAATAAAGCATTACGCTATTCTTGCTAATAGTTGCATAATTCGCACTTGCTATTTAGTAATTCAGTTTTGCCCCGATTCCAAATCCCATATCACTGTCATAATGGGTTCTGACACTTAAGTTTCTTTTGATTATATACCTTGCATCGAACATATATTCTTTGTCAGTATTCACCATGAATCCCATTCTAAGACGTTTTGAAATAGGAATATCTTCTCTCATTAATTGAAAGCGTATTTTACCATCCATAAAGAATTCAGATTGAAATATAACTAACATAGGCAAAGTGTAATCTACACCAACAGTAAGCATTGACCTATCATCTTTGTAGTTGGATTGGCCAAATAGATTTCTTTCTTGTTCATCTATACCCATCTTTCTGTATCTCCAATCAAAACCGACGAAAGGCATTAGCCATTGCATTTTTCCAATATACCTGCCTATATGCGTTTCCGTTTCATAACCATGCATATCACTATATCCTAATCGCCACTCAGTACCAATACTCCAACGGGTATTGCCGACCATAAAAGCACCATCATTTCCATTATTGGCAAAATCATTTTCAACCATAATATGAAACTTCCTGTCATCAGCAAACAATTTGCGTTGTGCTAATTTTGGGTTTGGAATTTCGGGATTTGCGGCTTGGTTTTCATAGGTAAAAACTCTTCCCATTCCTGCCATCATGTGGTATAGAATATGGCAGTGAAAGAACCAATCTCCCTCAACATTGGCGTTGAACTCAAGAGTATCGGTTTCCATTGGCATGATATCCACAATGTTTTTTAGTGGCGCATAATCGCCCTGACCGTTGAGTACTCTGAAATCGTGACCGTGTAAGTGCATTGGGTGCCGCATCATAGAGCCGTTGTGCAAAATCATTCTAATATTTTCGCCTTTCTTGATTAAGATTTTATCGGTTTCTGAAACTACTTTGTTGTCTAAACTCCAAACGTAGCGGTTCATATTTCCTGAAAGCTCAAATTTTAATTCTTTAACTGGTGCATTTTTTGGAAGCGTAGTTTTGATTGGTGATTTCAGCATGGCGTAATTCAACGTAACTATATCTGAAAGTTTATTGCTGTCATAATCGCTTTCAGTTCCGCCTGACAAACCAACAGGCATTTTTATATCTCTCATATTATCACCTTTCTTCGCTTTGGTTTCGCCTGTAATTTCTGGATACATTACTACGTTCATGTCCATTTGGTTTAAGGACATCTGCATGCCCATATCGTCTAAATCGCCGTTCATTTTCATCATGCCGTTCATCATTTTCATACCTTCAAAATATTTGAGTTTTGGTAAAGGAGAAACTAATTGTTTGATACCTCCGCCGATATATATTGAGGTTGAGTTTGTTCTGTCTTCGGGAGTTGCTAAAAGTTCATAGCCTGTTTTATCCGTCGGAATGGTCACAATAATATCATAGGTTTCGGAAACCGCTACTATTAGCCTATCTACCTCAACCGGCTCTACATCGTTTCCATCATTGGCAACTACGGTAATTTTTCCGCCTGCATACGTTAACCAAAAATAAGTTGATGCTCCGCCGTTTGAAATTCGTAAACGCACTTTATCGCCGCCTTTAAACTGTGATAATTGACTTTCGTTTTTACCGTTGATTAGAAATTTTTCATAATACACATCGCTAACATCCATTGCGTTCATTCGTTTCCACTCGTTGGCTACTTTGGTTTTGAAATAGCCTTGTCGTATAGCTTCTGCATAACTTTGAGTTGTTCCTTTTTTGATAGCAAACCAATCGGTGGCATTGTGCAGCATTCGGTGTACGTTCTCGGGTTTTATGTCGGTCCATTCACTGAGAATAATAGGAACGGTTGGTAAATCATCAATTCCTTTTCTGAAAGTTGGATCATCCGTTTTTTTATTCATAATGAACGAGCCATACATGCCGATTTGTTCCTGTAACCCCGAGTGACTGTGATACCAATGTGTACCGTGTTGGATTATTGGAAATTTGTATAAATAGGTAGTGTGTGGTTTAATCGGCATTTGAGTAAGATTGGGTACACCGTCTTCTTTATTGGGTAAAAACAAACCGTGCCAGTGCATGGTGGTTTCTTGCTCTAGTTCGTTATGTACATATATTTCAGCACTATCTCCCTCGGTAAAAGTTAAGGTCGGCATTGGAATTTGTCCGTTTACAGCAATAGCGTGTTTTTCTTTTCCGGAAAAATTTACAATCGTATCGCGAACATATAAATCGTAACGAACCGTTTTTTGCGCTGATGCCGTTATGGCAAGAAGTATTACTATAAATGAGAAATTTATTTTCATAATTTGATTTTTATAGCTTTAAATTTCTTAGTCTCAATGCATTTACAATTACTGAAACCGAGCTAAAACTCATTGCTAAAGCCGCAATCATTGGCGACAATAAAATTCCAAAAAAGGGATATAAAACTCCCGCTGCAATTGGAACCCCTAAGACATTATAGAAAAACGCGAAAAATAAATTCTGCTTAATGTTTCTCATAACCGCATGGCTTAAATTCTTGGCTTTTACGATGCCTTGCAAATCGCCTTTTACCAAAGTTATTTTGGCACTTTCAATGGCTACGTCTGTTCCTGTTCCCATTGCTATTCCAATGTCGGCTTGTGCTAGTGCCGGAGCATCATTTATGCCGTCTCCTGCCATCGCTACAATTTTGCCTTCGGATTGTAATCGTTTAATTTCTTTGAGTTTGTCTTCGGGTAAACAACCTGCTTTATAGGAAGATAGGTTTAATTCATCAGCAACTGCTTTGGCTGTATTGACATTATCACCAGTAAGCATAATTACTTCTACACCTTGACGCATTAGTTCTTTTATAGCTTCCTTACTCGATATTTTTATAGCATCAGTAATCGATACGAAACCAACTGCAACGCCATCAACAGCAATATAAGAAACTGTTTTTCCTAGTTTTTGTTCGGCAATGATTTTATTTTCTATATCGTCAGAAACTGTTGCTTTGACTTGTTCCATTAGTTTTTTATTGCCCAATGCTACTTTTTTATTGGTCACCGTTCCTGTAACTCCTTTTCCGGCAACGGCTTCAAAATCCTTAACTTCAATTAATGAAATGGCTTTTGATTTAGTATAATTGACCACTGCCTGTGCTAATGGATGTTCGCTGTATTGGTTTAAGGATGCAATGCTTTTTAATAAATCATCATCGTTGTTATTGGACGAATAGATTTTTTCTACTGATGGTTTTCCTTCGGTGATGGTTCCTGTTTTATCTGTTATTAGTACATTAACCTTATTCATATTCTCTAAAGCTTCAGCATTTTTTATCAGCACTCCTGATTGTGCGCCTTTACCAACACCCACCATTACCGACATTGGCGTTGCCAAACCTAAAGCACAAGGACATGCAATTATTAATACTGCAATGGCATTTATAAAACCGTAAACCAATGCTGGTTCCGGACCAAACTTTGCCCAAATGAAAAAGGTAATTACAGAAATGATTACTACAATTGGCACAAAATATTTAGCGATGCTATCGGCCAATTTTTGAATTGGTGCTCTTGAACGACTAGCGTCATTTACCATTTGAACAATTTGAGAAAGCAAGGTTTCCGAACCCACTTTTTCTGCGACCATCACAAATGATTTATTACCGTTAATAGTTCCGGCAATTACATTATCGTCTTTCTTTTTATCGACAGGAATTGGTTCACCCGTAATCATGGCTTCGTCAATACTACTTTCGCCATCGGTTATTTTTCCATCTACAGGAATTTTGTCTCCAGGTTTTACTCGTAGTAAATCGCCTTTTTTGATGTCATGGATGGAAATTACTTTGTCGCTTCCATCTATCACCAAAGTAGCTTCGGTTGGTGCGAGTTTTAATAATTCTTTGATTGCTCCACTGGTTTGACTGTGCGCTCTTGCTTCGAGTAATTGCCCTAATAAAACTAAAGTTAAAATAACTGTTGTGGCTTCGAAGTATAGTAAAACTGTTCCGTGTTCAGTTTTAAATTCACTTGGAAAAATATCCGGGAAAAACATGCCGACTAAACTGAATAGAAATGCCACACCTGTTCCAATTCCAATAAGGGTAAACATATTCAAATTCCATGTAATGATTGATTTCCATGATCGGACAAAGAATATCCAACAGGCATAAAAAACAACAGGAAGTGATAGTATTAGTTGTACCCAATTCCATTTTGAGGCATCCATTATTTGAAGTAACGGATTGTTATGCGCCATTTCTATCATTGCGATAGCGAAAATAGGAACTGTAAATACGACCGCTATTTTCATTTTCTTGACTAAATCCTTATAGGTCTTTTGGTCTTCAGTATCACTTGGATTCATCGGTACTAAATCCATTCCGCATATAGGACAAGAACCCGGAGTTTCGCTAATTACTTCAGGGTGCATTGGACAAGTATATAATGTTTTGCTAACCGTCAAATCAGGTGCTTTAACTAAATCCATTCCACACACAGGGCAATCTCCTGCTTTATCATACACCTTTTCTCCT
Organism: Flavobacterium sp.; assembly: GCF_031411595.1. GTDB lineage: Bacteria > Bacteroidota > Bacteroidia > Flavobacteriales > Flavobacteriaceae > Flavobacterium. The sequence continues at coordinate 36,789 of NZ_JANOBI010000021.1, forward strand.
TCACAATGCATTGGACAATAGTATTTGCCTTTTTCACTATTGGGTGTTTTCTTTTTATCATCATTTGAATGAGTGGCGCTAGCGGGTTTTGCTATTGGTTCAATTATTGTGTTTTTACCATTGCTCATTTCTATTGAATATTTTCCAGCAGCTTTTAAAACTTCTTGTAATTGAACCGTTGGAATGTGTTTTTGCATCGTTATAGTTGCGATGGGTGGGTTTAATGAAACTTTTGCTTCCACGCCATCAATAGCATTCAATGTTTTTTCGACTTTAGTGCGACAACCATCACAAGTCATTCCAGTAATATTGTAAGTATGTATCATCTTTTTGTTATTTTAATACAAATTTCCAGTTTAACACTTTTTTGGAGTTGCACAATTTTGGGTTTGATTTGCAAGATTTATAAATCCTCTATTTGTCTTCGTTTGAGGGATTTTAAGTTTTTGAAATAGGTTGGTGAAAAGCCAGTTATTTTTTTGAATTGGTTGCTTAAATGTGAAACGCTACTGTAATTTAAAGAATAAGCAATTTCGCTTAGTGACAGTTCATCATAAATAATTAACTCTTTTACTTTTTCAATTTTTTGATTGATGAAATACTTTTCGATAGTAGTATTTTCGACTTCTGAAAACAGATTACTCAACGTGTTATAATCTTGATGCAATTCTTGAGAAATATAATCGGATAAGTTCGTTTTCAAATCGTTGTTTTTATTCTGAACCAAATCAATAATGAGTGTTTTAATCTTATCGATAGTTTTACTTTTTTTATCATCAATTAAATCAAAGCCAATTGCACGAAGCTTTTTCAGTAGTTCTTTTTTTTGGTTTTCCTGAATGTCATTTTTTATTTCGACTTCGCCTAATTCGACTGCAATGGGGTTAATTCCCAAATTTTCAAATACAGACTTCACAACCATTTTACAGCGATTACAAACCATATTTTTGATGTAGAGTTTCATAGTAAAATTTTTTTTGTTTAAATAATATAAACTAACCTTGCTAAATGAATAACAAAGTTATTTTATGGTTTCTATTGTTTTACCACAAGTCAACATTTGAGAACCGTAGTAAGGATTTTTGATTGCATTTTCTTTACTTAACCAATCAGCTCCTTTTCCATCATTTGCCATTGGGCAATGTTGGTAATAGGTTGGTGTTTCTTGTTTTGAAACTTTGATTAGGTCATAGATGTTTTTTGATAAATCCATAAAATGGTCACGTTGATGTTTGATGTCTTTTGTATCAGCAATATGTTTCGAATGCTCTTTTAAATCATTTAAGACTTTCATCCATACCATGTGAACCTCCATTTCTAATTTATCCATTTTTACGTTATTTAAAGCTGTTAATAGTGTTTTAGCTTTTACAGAAGCACTATTGCCATCAGTCTTTACTAAAGCATCTTTTAGTTCAAAATAGCTATCAAATACTAGTTGCAGTTGGTTTGTCTTTTGCGTTTCTGTTACAGTTACGGTGTTTGACATTTCCATTTTAGGTGCTTCGCTTTTAACTGCTACTTTTGCTTCACGATCATATTGGCAACAGCCGGGAAGATTTGAATAGGCTTTATCAGGCGCAAGGAACTTTTCGCTATCATATCCTGCCAAGGCAATACGTTTTAGTATTTCATCTTGATTGGTTTTGTTTTTATCGTAAGTCAGGGTTGCTATTTTAGTATCGACATTCCAATCTACTGCAGCTACTTTATTGATAGTACCTGCCTTTTCTATGGCTGTTTCACACATGCCACAGTTTCCGAATATTTTAACTGTGTCGGTTGTGGTATTTTTGATTTGAGCATTTGATGTTACTATTGATAGCAATAGTACTGTTACCATTACTGTTTTTTTTACTGAGTTCATTATATGTAAATTTTAAAATTAATTTATTAATCTGTTACAAAGCATAGCATTGAAAAGCTCTTCTTCAACAATTAAGGTTAATGGAGAAATAAGATTTTAAGCAAATTTGCTTATTGAGTTGACGCAATTATGGCTGTCGAAATGGGGTTTTAGCTTATTTTTGGTATTACCCAAAGGGAATAGAAACCAGAAGAAATGAAGGTTTCGGTACTAGAAAACTTTTGTTTTTCAGAAGAAAGATTCAAGCTATTGTTTTTTAAAATAAATTCAGATGCAAGAGTAAAACCATTACTGGTCGATGGACAGGCGCATTTTGAATGACCACATTTTCCGCCACAACCGTTATGATTTTTTGTTTTAGAATGACTGTCATTACCACAACAACTGTCTTTGTCCTGGTTTGATGAAGTTTCTTTTTTACAAGAATGTTTTTCAATACTACTTCCACAGGAATCTCCACAGGCAAAAGTATTGTTTGGCATCAGTAAGAAACCAAATATAACCAATACTATGATGTGAACTTTTTTCATTTGTTAAAAACAAGTTTGTCAAAATTAACTAAAGCTTGTTAGAATTTTAACAAACTTTAGTTAATATTTTTAGGATTATGATGATTGCTTCGCCAGTTCGCTGACGCTCGGGTGAAACTTAATTATAATCCAAAAGCAATTTTGTTATATTTTCGAACTTGTGTCCGTACTGTTCCTTAATTCTTTGCAGGCACTTGTTAATGATGTATTGATTTTCAGTTTGATTGTACTTGATAACAGGAATACCTTTAAACATTTCATTGTCTGCATCTGAAAGCTTATCGGGCGACAGAATGTGAAGCTCATCCAGTTCCTTTTCTTTTAAAGTGCTGGTAGGAATTATGGTGAGTCCGTATTTTGAAGTTACCGGAAGACCGTTTGCCGCAATTGTTTCCAATGATGATGGAAATGTTCTATGATATGTATCTATGACGGCAGCCAACATCATTTCATTACACCCTTCCTGTAATAATACCCCAACTTTCTTATTCTTCCTGAAGATTAATTTATTTGCGATAGTAAACTTATGACTCGTTTTAACTTCTATACTTTTATGTTCTAATTTGATTTCATTTTGAGGATAATGTATGTCACGCATTATTTTTTGAAAGGTTTCTTTTCCGAACGTTTCATTGATAATGGTTAAGCTCCCTTCTACAGCATTTGAAACACCGGCAGTGCTGTACAAATTATCAGTTTTGGTTACCGAAACATTTTGAATCCAGTGTGGGTTTTTGAAAAACGCTTTACTTTCCTCAAATTGAGAAGCATGCGTGGTGAGTGGTTTGCCATCATATAAACCGGTAGCTGCCCCTACTAACGAACCGGCACAAACCGAAAGTATTTTAGAATTGTTACGCGACTTATCCTTAATCCAAGTAATCATTGGCGACTTTGCATCCGCAAAAACTTTGATCATTGCAGGTATCACAACCACATCCGGTTGAATGCCCAGGGAATCTAATTCTTTAAAGGTGGTATTTGGATAAATAAACAAGCCTTTAAGTAGCACAATCGGCTGTTTCTTTTCAGCTACTACATAAACGTTGGCTTTCTCTGTAGCGTTAAAGAGATAATAAGGTGCCATCAAGTCGAAAATTTCAGTCCCTTCATTGTTGGCAATAATTACAATTGTCTTTTTGGATTTGTCATACGCTGTGGGTTTTAAATCGTGTTTTACTGCGCCTTTATAAACAGGTATGCTTGCAAATTCCCGATAAGGTTTGCACGCTGTATACAGCAGGCACGAAATCATCATTACTGGCACTAGAGCCCAAAATCTTTTTTTAATTTTCATTTTTTCTAATTTTTGTTTTTGTTATTTTTTAAAATGAGTAAACTATTGTTTCACATTGTAAATCTAAAGCAGCCAATAACTTCGAGTCTGACAAAAGCACGTCAGAATCGGACATTCGCTAATTTTTAAAATAAAAAAAACCGCACTGTGAAGGGCGGTTTATGATTTTGATTGATGGTGAAACTATTCTGATTTGGTGTTTTAATACAAGTTCATGAAAGACTTATTGAGGCTCTTAAAATCTAAAGGAAATACTTCATTGGTGATGTTGCTCTCAATAATTTGATTGTCTTCACAAATGATTCTTTCGATATCAGAAACGGTGTTTTCTTCCATGTCGCTTTCGATGATTTTGTTGTTCTCTGCAATGACTTCTTCTATTGTTTTTATATAATTTGTAATCAGTATAATTGTATCTGATTCAGTCGTTAAGGCTGGTTTTTTTAATGGGTTATCTTGTGATTCAGACACTAATTTTAATTTAGCCTGTTCATTGGCTAGATCATTTGCAAAAACCGGATTGCTGATCATCGATACTATGATTCCAAAATGAATCAATATTAATTTACTCAGTCTTTTAAAATTGTTTTTTTGTTGTTTGTGACCCGAGCCTGAAAGGCGAACTGACGTAGTAGTTGTTTTCATGATTAATTATTTTTTTAATTGTTGTTTACTATTTGAATGTATTGTTTTACACTGCAAATATAGGTTGACCTTTTTACGGGGAACTGACAACAAAACGTCAAAATCGGACATTTACAAATTTGATTATTAGCTATTTAAAATAAAAAAACCGCTTTTCCTAAGCGGTTTTTTTGGAAAGCTATTATTTGATTTTCATACCTAACAGTACTCTTGCAATTTTGTATGGTTTTACTAAAAACACATATAAGCCAATTGAAATGACAAACGAAACTAAAGTTAAAAAGAGGTATTTAGAAATAATGCTTTCTTGTACTTGCACTATGTAGTAGGCAATAATAACTATGATCGTTTGATGCAAGATGTAAAACGGGTAAATGGCTTCATTGGCAAGTTGCAGGAACTTGTTATTAAAGTTCAGGTATTGCTTTGCATACCCCAAAAATGTAATTACCCAAATCCAGGCGCTTACTACCACTAATGCAAAAAACAGAAGATTGCTTACAGTCATACCCCAATCTGGCTCTATGTTATTCCAACGAAAGTAATTGATGAGGATGGTACTGAAAAATGCTATTTTTAAGTTTCGGCGTCGATGGTCTTCTATGTGTTTCCAGAACACAGGATTGGTACCGATAAAGCAACCAAATATAAAATACAGAAAATATTTTGTAAACCCCGCCCAATCACCCACAAAAGCATGTGTTTCGTTGGGAAACCAAAAATACAAGAAACTGGCAGCAAAGAGTATCCAGCCAAACCCATACATACCGTATCTATTAGTAGAATATGCCGCACTGTTTAGTATCCTTTTTCCTTTTTCAGACTTCAAAAAGAGCACTATAGGAACAGCCATTATGGAATAAACGAAAAGATAGGCTATAAACCATAAGTGGTGCCAACTTAAATTGCCTTCTGGATATACGCCCGTTGTAAAAATAGAGGGGTAAAATTCAAAAAAAGAAGTGTATTTTTCACCTTTGAAAATTCTTTCGTAGTACACTTGTGGAGGCACAATAATCAGCATGCCGAAAATTAAGGGCACCAATAGTCTTTTTGTTCTTTGCCAAACATATTGCCTTACTGACTGCTGATTGAGTACAAAAATAGTTCCTATACCTGAAATAAAAAATAAGATCGGCATCCGCCATCTTGATAAGAAGTAATTGCATTCTAAAAATAGATTACTGGTTTCTTTATTCTTAATGTGCCAATCCCATTCGGCAACAAATGGCATGGCGCAATGAAACAAGTGTAACAGTAATATTGCTATCACTCTTAGCCAATCGAGGTCGTATCGCCTTTCTTTCATAATATATTTAGTTTAATTTATTGAATTGAATATGTGGATCCTCTAAAATTACAAGGACAAAATGGTTTAAATCAAAAAGGGTTTTAACTTATAAGTTACTTATTAACAGCTTGGTTTTTTAGAATCCGTTGCAGTTGGCGTGCCGATTTAAAGCCACATTGTGAAGCAATATATTCGATAGTATATTCGGGATTATTTACCAATGTTTTTGCAAATTCTACCCTGAGCAGGGTTAGGTATTCATTGATGGTTGTTCCCGTTTTTTCCTTAAAAACACGGCTAAGATTTCGAGGACTCATGGCAACAAGATCCGCTAATTCTTCCACACTGTTATCTGCAGATAAATTATTGATCATATGATCCTGAACTTCATGTATTTTTGGATTGATGTGGTTTCTGTAGTCAAGATAAATGCTTTGTTGGGTATGGTTGTCGTTCCGTCTGTAATACACTACCAAACCTCTGGAAACTTTATGCGTAAAGAAAGCGCCTTTTAGTTCTTCGAGTATTGATAGCGCCAAATCGATACCCGAACTGATTCCAGCGCTAGTATAGATGTTGTTGCTCTTTTTAAAAAGTATATCGGTCAGCACTTTAGCTTTTGGAAATTTTAGTTGTAATTCTTCTATTCTTCTCCAATGGGTTGTGCACTCGGTATCATTCAATAAACCGGCATGAGCCAATGCAAAAGCCCCATTACAAACTGAACAAACCAGCACTTTTTTGACTGATTGTTCTTTTAACCAATTGAAAAAATCTTTTTCTGCCCTGAATGCGATGCTATCAACATAATCAAAGCTCATTCCTGGCATAAAGATGTAATCACCTTCCTTTAAATTAGCTTCGGTATAGTGTGCTATTTTTCCAAACGGCAGTCCAGAATTACTAATAGTTTCAGTGGTGTAGGCGTAAAATTCGAGTGTTGCTTCTAAGCCATAATATTGTGCTTCAGTGAATACTTGTAGTGGTCCCGCAAGATCTAAAATCTCAACAGCCGGGGGAATTATAAATGCTATTTTTTTCATAGATATACTTTTAGATTAAAGTGTAAAAGTAATTGCACACATGTTTTGCTTTAGGACAATTTTGCGTCAGAAACTGACATTTTAGCTCCCGTTCTTAAATGACATTAAATATATAAATTATACTATTCCAATACTTGACAATTATATCCTATTTGTTGCATAAATGACAATACGTATTTGCTTTTCGATTTGTTGGCTCCTTCGATTCGTAGGATTTTGTCACAATCTTCCAAGTCAAAATTAATTTTGGAATTTAATAATTTCATTTCAAGATTGCTGACTATTAGCTCTGCATCCTTTTGAAATTGAACATTGGTTTTGAATACTTCTATCATTTTTCTGAATTGAGTTGTTCCTGACTTACTTTTTTCTGTTTTATGATGATCAGATAAATCCCAACGGTAAAATCAATGGATAAACAAAACCAATCATAATGCGGGGGAATTAATGCTGCGTTTTGCCAAAGGTGATAACTGATATCCCATAGACCATGTAGAAAATAACCTGCGGCTAAAATGTATAAGCTTTTGGTAAGTCCGTAGTAAGCGATCATCACAAAGATAATGGCCTGAATTGATGCGACAATCAACGTAGGCGTATCTGTCCATGTAAAGCCAACATATAGAAAGCCAATACCTGCCAATGTTAGCGCATAGATTTTATCTTTTTCAAATTGTCTTAAAAGTTCAAATATTATTATTTGTAATAATCCTCCAGAAATTCCAATAAGTGCTGCTGTCATTTTTTGTGTTTTTTAGATATAGTATTAGTTTTAAAAAATGCTTTTGTTTTTTGTCGATACAAAGATATGCTGGCATTGAAGTCAATTAAGTGACGAGTGTGCGTCATATTAGGACAACAAATAATAGGACTATAACAGCTATTGCTTAATCATCCAATTTTGTCAACGATTTGGATAGATACCGATAGATTACGAACTTAGTAAAGAAGCAAGTCCACTTTTAATACAACATGTACATTCTCTGATATGATTGCTCAAAACACAAGAATCCGAATGATGTTTGCGGCGATTACTTTTAATATTCACCGCAAAAAAGCGGTAATTAACTAAAATAATTGCCGTAAGTATTGTGCATAAGGTAATTAAGTGTTATTTTTGCCGCAAATATGCGGTGATTATGTATATACATCAGAGAAAGGACTGGCCTAAATTTACATGGAATGCGGAAGTCATAAGTACCCAATTGGGCGCAGTAAGGCATCGGCAAGGCAGAATATTGGGCCAAATGCAAGGACTAGGTTTCAGACTTCAGGAAGAAACTATGCTAAAAACGCTGACGATGGACGTCATCAAATCAAGTGAGATTGAAGGAGAATTACTGAATCCAGAGCAAGTACGTTCCTCAATTGCCCGCAGGCTCGGCATAGAAATAGCAGGAACAGTACCCGCAGAGCGACATGTTGAAGGCATCGTAGAAATGATGCTCGATGCTACTCAAAAATTTAACACATTACTTACAGAGGAGCGTCTTTATGACTGGCATGCGGCGCTGTTCCCGACTGGGCGCAGCGGTATGTTTAAGATAAAAGTTGGCGTCTGGCGCGACGGCGGCATGCAGGTTACTTCAGGAGCTATGGGAAAGGAGACGGTTCATTTTGATGCACCTGATTTTGAAAAAATTCCTAAAGAAATGAAAAGTTTCCTTAAATGGATGGAAACTGAACGCAACTTAGACCCCGTACTAAAAGCGGCAGTTGCTCATTTGTGGTTTGTGACAATACATCCATTTGATGACGGTAATGGTCGTATTGCACGCGCCATAGCCGATTTGCAACTTGCCAGAGCTGATGAAAGCACACAGCGGTTTTACTCGATGTCGGCACAAATACAAGCCGAGCGCAACGCTTACTATGATATCTTGGAAACCACACAGAAAGGCGACCTTGATATTACACCTTGGCTAGAATGGTTTCTTGATACGTTGATGCGATCTATGGACCAAACTGACGAGACGATAGCCATGACACTCGCGCGAACCAAGTTTTGGGAAACCCACCGCCATACAGACCTTAATGCGCGGCAACATAAAGTATTGGGATTATTACTCGAAGACTTTTTCGGCAAACTTCATGTTTCTAAGTATGCGAAAATAACCAAAACCTCCTCCGATACAGCACTACGCGATCTAAAGGATCTTATGGCAAAAGGCATACTTGAACAACAAGGCAGTGGACGCAGTACTTTTTATCAGCTCAGATAAAATCAGTTATTGCTACGCGATTAAGTTTAGCTTTGGTTAAATATGAATGTAAAACTACTGTAATGAGGCTCCCGAACCTTTTAGTTTTTACTAGAGTTTAGTGGAGTTTTTGAGGCTTTAATTTGTAGGTGTAATGGATGGGGAACTGACTTATTTAATATCTAAAGTATTAAAAATGACAGTTAATATTGGGAGTGATGGTTTCGTGTGCAATGATACCGAGGCTAAGGAATGTAAATACTAATGTCCCAGGCATCTGAAGATTCTCGTCGACAGGATTTAAATCAAAGTATCCGAATAAAAGCGGTATCAATATTCGTTGATAATGACGGATCGAAAGCATATGTTTTTAGTTTACGAAAGGGAGGCTCGTTGGAGCGGAGATTTTAAGGCCATTTTTTTTTTATACATGCCTTTTTTAAATTACTTTCCTTCTAATCAATTCCCAAATATGAAATTTTAAACATAAAAAAACCGCTCCATTTCTGGAGCGGTTTTCTATTATTAAAGACAATCTACTTATCTTTTGATCACGCGAAGTGTTTTCACGTTGTCACCTTGAGTTACAATGATGTTGTAAACACCAGATGGGTAACGAGATCCGATTTCAAAGTTAGTGATGTTATCAACACTAGCCTCACGGGATTCAACCTCACGACCTAACATATCATAAACTCTTACGCCTACTTGACCTTCACCAGAGGTGTTAAGATCTAGTTTGAAAGTATCTGCATAAGGGTTTGGATACGCTTTAACTTCATAGATATCTAAAGCTGAAGCAGTGTTTCTGCTTGCTCCAGGTGTTGTTGTGATGGTACACAATACTGTTCCTTGAACATAGCTCGAGTTGTACAATACATCCACACGGATCGTGTAAGCTGTATTAGCAAGCACTGTCCCTAAGTTACGTAAAGAAAATCTAGGGTTAGGCGTAGCAAACTCGCGAGTCTGAGCTCCATCGGTTACAACGAATTTGTATCCTTGAGCACCAATAACTTGTTGAGCAAAGATAGTAGTCCAGAATGAACTAATTGAACTTCCACAACTTGGCGCGATCACTCTTGATGTAGCTGGAGTAGCTGGAGTAGTGATCGAACAAGCCGGTCCGTATTCTGAATCTGGACGGAAATTACCTCCAAAGGCCAACAATACGTCTACCGTGTAAGTAGTTCCGAATTGGATTCCTGCAATGCTAGTCAAACTGAAACGGTTCACTGAAGTAGTCACTGTTCCTAAAACCGTAGCGCCATTTCTTACTCTGAATCTGTATCCTGAAGCACTTGGTACTTGAGTAGCAAAAATAGTGTTAGAGATATCGCTCAAAGTAGAACCACAAGATGGGTTAGAGATGTTCGTTGTGTTTGGAACCAGTGGTGTAGTCACCGAACAAGCTGATCCGTAAGCTCTGAAATGTCCACCATGCTTAACTGAAACCTCAACAGTGTAAGTAGTAGCGTAAGTCGCTCCACCTGCCAAGCTTGTTAAAGCGAAGCTGCTTGTTGTAGAATCAAAAGTTCTTACTTGAGCTCCGTTAGTCACTCTGAAACGGTATCCTTGGATAGGTCCTGTTAGAGTAAGGAAGTTAGTAAGTTGGTAAGCAAACAATGTTTGTGACAAGTTAGCAAGGGTTACATTACAGCTACCTGTTAAAAGGTAAGATAAAGGTGTTACCTCATCGGTAGTACCATCACAGTTGTCATCAATACCATTTCCTAATACTTCAGAAGCATTTGGGTTTACTGACGCTACTGTATCATTACAATCTGTTCCGTTGTTTACTGCCACATAACCTGCTGGTGTAGTAGCTCCGTAACAAACTGATGTTGCTGGGAAACCATTGTTGTATCCATCATTATCAGCATCTACAAAGAAACTACCTGTTCTCCATCTCAATGGATCTGTCGGAGCACAGTCAGTATTGTTTACAACCCCACAAGCTACTGCAGTAGTTGATCCAAATCCGTCATTATCAGAATCACTGTATTGAATTTGATTATCATTACAATCACCTCCAATTGAGACATAATTAACACCAGGAGAATTGCAAGCAGAAACCAATGTGGCGGTATCGCCAAAAGTATCGCCATCATTATCTACGTACCAATTTAATGGGGTACATAAAGTGACGTTTAATGTATAATCTTCTGATTGACCGTATTGACCTCCAGTACAAGGATTGTCAACGCTACCAGTATCTGCGGAATATAATTTTTTAATTCTCATTCGAGTCGAACCTGATAAAGCAGCACTTGGAACCAAAATATTAGTAACTGCTTGAACCGCATCAATTCCAGTAGAATTAATAATAGAACCTGCATTAAATGTTTCACCGCTATCAGCAAAATCGCCATCTTGGTTCCAGTCAATAAATACCCGGAAATTATTTGTAAAATTTCCTGCGGTATTTCCTTTAAGGGTCATAGTATAACTATTTCCAGTTATAACATTACCAGCAATTGAAATGAAGTTTTCTAGAGCCGGTGAGGCATTTACAATGTTAGTAGAAGTGTTAGCTATAGCTGCAAAATTAACAGAAGTGATCGGCTCGACATCTGTACTGTAAGTAACACTTGAACAATAAGGCGCAAATGGATCTGCTTGAGTGGTAAAACTCCACTCTCCGCAACCAATAGCGTCACCACCAATTGTAGACGTAGGAACTATTCTCCAATAATAGGTTGTACTGAAAGCAGGTGCTGAAGCATTAAAAGTTAAACTTGCTGTGGTAGTAACCAAAGTTAATGAACCAGAAGTTGTTCCAAAATATACTTTATAAGCTGTTGGAGCAGGTCCAGAAGTCGGAGCCGTCCACGATAGCGCGACTGTTCCATTTACAATATTGGTTGCTGCATTAGCAGGAGCACCAATTACTGCACACTGTGTAGGATTTGGATTAACAGTCAACACACCACTGACACTAGAGGTACCATCCCAAAAATTGAAAGGATTTCCGCCATAAACGAAAGGACCACCATTTAATCTGAAACGTGAAGCGTAATAGTAGGTACCAACAGCTAAAGATGAGCCAATAGTTGCTTGGTATTCATCATTGTTATTTCCATCCGTTTCAACATTAAAAGTTGCAGGAACCCATGTGGTCCAGGTATTTGGATTTGAATTACTACCCGCCGGACTAATACCAATCCAAGCCTCAATGCCTGGCGCTTGTCCTGAGGTTGTATCGGTCAAACCGCCCTCAAATACTCGCGCATAAACTGTAGCAGAATTACCTGCTAATATCGTTGTAGCTGCTGGAAATTGCAAATTCACATAATCAGGAGTATCAGTAGGCATAGCTAAAACATTCACAATAAAATCAAGTGTTACACCAAATGTTCCTGAATAACAAGGATTAGGAGTAGCTTGACCAGCATCAGCTGTTCCAATTCTCATTTTATGAGCACCAACAGGTGCTGATAATGGCATAGTAAAAGAGGCATTTAACGTCGTTGGATTTGCAGCAGTAGAAACACCTGTATAAACTTTTTCACCAGAATCTAAGAAATCACCATCATCATTAAAGTCGATCCAAACATGAGAATCATAGGTAAATCCGGTAGCAAAAGTAATTTGAACATTTGAGCTCCCATTTTGTACAAATGATACGGGAGAGGCACTATTATCTTGGTAGGTAACATCCGGAATAGTAAAATTAGTAGCCCCTAATACAACTGCAGTAATCCCTAATCCGTCATTACTTGATGGTACAGAAGTACAATAAGTAATAGTCGATCCTGTAGCAAATGATTGTTCAAGACAACCAATGGCGTCACCGTTGGCATTTTTCGCAACTATTTTCCAGAAGTAAGTAGTATTGGCTGCCATAGTAGCCGGTGTGTATGTCAAACCTGTTGTATTGTTTACTAAAGGTGGATTGGTAGAAGTGCCAAAATAAACATCATAACTTGTTGGACTACCAGTAGCTGCTGACCATGTGAAAGATGAATTTCTAATCACATTGGTAGCTGCATTTGCTGGAACTAAAGCTGTTGCACAATTCGGTGGTAAAACAGGTATTAATTCAACAATAAAATTATCGATAAAAAAATCAATATCCGCAGCACCATTAGCAGCACCTTCAAAAGCACGGAAGGCGAACTGAACGGTTTGTCCGTTGTAAGCTGATAGATCGGCCTCGTCTATTTGACCCAAATTTGAAGGTACACTTGAGGCATTATAAGTTTTTAGTATTTGCCAGTTGGTATTGGTTGTAGAAACCAAAAGCTCCACAAAATCGTCTGCTTCCCATGGTGTCGTTAATGCTGTGGTTGCACCAAATTGAGTTGCTCCTACACTATACTTCACTCTATAACCAGTAGCTGGAATAGTATAAAATGGTGAAATCAACCATTCTGAACCAGATGCAGTATCAATATTCATTTTTGCAGCACCGGTAGTACCAACATTTAAGAAACCATCAACGACCCAGTCACTAACTGTAGCACTGCCAATGGTTGTTGGTCCAGCGGTTAAATCACCTAAATCACCTTCTCTCCAACAAGTGGAAGGTAAATAAGAAGCAAAATCAAATGTACTAGGGAATGCGGTAATAGCTGAACAGAGTGTTGTAAAAGAGGAAACTGTTGAATTCGCACTAAAGCCTCCTAAAGGACAAACCTGTCGAACATATACAGAATATCCAGTAGCACTCGCTAATCCGCTTAGAGCGAATGGTGATGTTGCAACGCTAGAAGCAATCGTTCCACCAATGCCATTAGTAGCGCCAGTACCAGGGGTAAAACCAGTTAGTCCGTATTCAACAATATAATTACCACTACCTGTCCAAGTAACATTTGCCGAATTAGCCGTGACGGTATTTGTGACTACCGCGGTTGCACTAGTACAAATCGTAGCTTGACCAGCCGTCAAAGCAGCTGAATAAAATGGTTCGCCAGTACAATTATCATTATAAGAAAAAACATGATAAAAATACTGTGTTCCAGCAGTTAAGCCACTATCAGTAAATGATAATGCGTTACTTGCTAATCTAACATTAGTACCTACTCCAAAAACAGCTGAACCAACAGTATAAACCGTACCATTTGCTGGCGCTGGCGGGGTTGCACTTGTGCTTCTTACTACTAAGTATTTACTTGGAGCAGGAGAAGCCGCTGTAAACGAGCCGCTCAATGAGGTGGTTGTGATAGCACTAAATGATAACGCCGATGCTAAATTTGGAGTTGTACAAGCTGCAAGTGCTGCTGGTGTCCATATAAAAGTTTGCCCCGATGCTGGAAAAATAGTTGAAGAAAATACACACTTATCAGTATTACTTGCACCCTGTGTGGTTGCAGTCCAATCAGCTGCTGTTGTTCTCGATTTAAAATCAGCAGTAGTGGTCCTAATTCCGATTGGAACATTACTCGCCGCAGCAGAAGCCGTCATTTGACCAAATACTAAGGAAACAACATTAGACGTTTCATATAATACATATTGGAAATCAAAATTATCAGTGGTATTTCCAAATCTTCTTGATCCAATTGTAGTTATGATATAAACACGACTAGGTGCTGAGCCAGAAACTGAGGCATAAATACCTGTTCGCGGCGTATAAGTCGTTAGGGTTCCGGTTGATGAAGAATTAATACTCAATGTTACGGTATTTGTTCCTACAGCAGTTATTATAGCACCCGTAGTAATACCAGTTCCATCAATTCGCATTCCTACTCTTAAACCAGCAACCGAAGACACAGCCGTCAATACATTTGAACCTGTGGTTCTAGTAGCAGTAAATGTAGATCCAGTTCTTATTTGCTGATCTAAATTGAAACCGGCTACACCATTGTTTGTCGACGTTCCACTTAAGTAAACACCAGAAGCATCTGATGAACTTACATATGCTGAACCAGATGCATTACCTGACAATGTACTACCAAATACCATAAATCCATTGGAAGAAATAGATACAGTACCATAATCTGTTCCTGCAAATCTAAATGTAAACGGTAGTGTCATAGTTGCCACATTATCATCAAATGCTGTAGTAAAAATACTTGCTGGACTAGTAGAAGCAGTACCTGCCGTTCCTACCAAACCAGTTGTTGGTGCAGAAAAGGTTCCCGAACTTTGGGAAAACGTGTAATTTGAAACTTGTGCAAACGCATCATTCCCAATAAATAAAAAGGAAAATAAGGCAAAAACACCAAGCCAAGCACGTACAAAAGACAATCTCAATTGTCGCTTTGTAAGGTTGTAATTTGAATTCATAGCTATATTATTTTTATAATTAATGCATAAAGTTACGCACAAAGAATACAATGTAACAACGCTAATAAATCAAATCGTTGAAAGGCATAAATACCTAGATTAAAAACAAATCTTTTCTGTGCTATAAAAAATTAACGATTTCGAAAAATACGACTCAACTGCTCAAAGTCCCCTGAATTTGGGCCAACTTTACAACACACTACCAACAAAAAAACCACTTCGTTTCCAAAGCAGTTTAATGATTAATTAATCATTGAAATTATCTTTTAACAACTCTTACCATTTTCACATTACTTCCTTGATTGAAAATAATGTTGTATGCTCCAGAAGGATATTTTGAACCGATTTCTAAGTTAGTGATCGCAACAACAGATGCCTGACGTGCTTCAACCTCACGGCCTCAAATGTCATATACTCTCACGCCTACTTGATCCTCGCTGGTTGTGTTTACATTCAATTTGAATGTGTCAGCATAAGGGTTTGGATAAGCGTTCACTTCATAGATAGCTAAAGCATGCGAGGGGAGCTTCGGGAAGTTAAAGCGAAAATGAATTCTTAATTTGCCGGAAAGCCAATAATAGAGGGTTGGTAATTCGGATAAGCAAAATCTAAAGGTTGATTCTTAGAATCGACATGCATTTATATCTTCCTGTTTTATTAAAATTGGCATCCTTTGATCACCTTCTGTTTCTTTGTGGTTGTGGATGAATTTCATTTGAGGATTGGCCTGAGTGGTGACGATGCTGTAAGTGTTCCAAATTTTCCCATTTTTATCTTGCCAGTTATTGTAGATTCCTGCTAAGCAGCATATTTCAGCCTGTTGTGAATTAATTTGGTATTTCGTTTTGGATTTACCAGCTGGGTCACTCCAATGATAATCGTAATAAGCAGATACAATTACTAGACAACGCTTGTTTACCGAAGGCGCGAATGATGGTTTTTCTTCCAAAGTTTCCACTCTTGCGTTTAGGGTACTTTTCCTGAAATCTTTATCACGATTAGTGGGTAGCAATCCCAGAGTGAAATTGGTGGTGATGACCTCGGGTTTGTTATCCAGTAGTATCGGTAAGTTAGGGTAGCTAAATCCATTGATGAAATTGGACGTGAATACGTTTTCTTTATGATCAATGTTCTTGTTGAAGAAATCAGTGATTTCTATTGCTAATTTACTTTCTGGACGTAGTAGCACATGGCATTGGTTTTTGCAAAATTATGAAAATGGCTGTGTGATTTGTTTCCTCGGATATGACTTAGAGGAACTGTTAAACAACGATTGCTTTCCATTTGACAAATACCAAGCTTATAACAATATATTGGATTGATCTGGGCTTACTCTTGTTCAAGAGCAAAGAGAGGCATATTAAATTAAGTCAATTTTGATCTCCCCGCTTTTATTGTATTTTAGGGCTTTGGAAACCACCTCATTGCCATAAAAGCGGATAATTTCCTTTTTCTCTATTTCGTTACCCCGCTCAAATATTCGTTTAATAATAGCTTTTTTTTGTTTTTGCCAATCCAACTTTTCCATTTTTGTGTCCCAAAAAAGGATGGATCTAATGATAGCCAAATTGGGATGCGTACTATTTTGTTTCTTTTTCTGCTGCTCAATATCGTAGTAAACCTGCAGAATCATGAAGAACCCTTCTTCAATGCCTAGTAATTGTTCAATCTTCAATGCAAGAGCAATGTTCATATCGCGCTTGCCTTTGGTGATGGTTGATAAGGTTTGCGGATACTCCTGAATTTGGAGCGCAAAGTTCCCTTTTCATATTTGGCGTTTTTCGAGTTCACGCTCTAATACAAAACCAGGATGAATCCCTTTTAGTATGGTTATTTGAGTTTCCATAATACAAAAATAAACAAATTTGTTTTCATAATCATGTTAAATTTATAAAATACTATTAGCGTAATTTAATGAGCACTATTAGTTTTTAGCTTTAACTTTGATTCCTTGCACGGATACTTCGTCTATGCTGCCATGGTATTAGGCTCCGGAACCTTTTTAATTTTGGTAGTGTTTAGTGGAATTTTTGATGCTTTAATTTGTTGGGGTAATGGATGGGGAACAAAAAACACAAATATGGTAACCCGTAAATATAATTAAGCAAATTGTTATACTTTGCTTAGCGATAAGCTTCAAAAGATGATACAATAAAAATAGATCTAAATATTATGATAAATCTAAAATCGCTCGGTATAGGAATAATTATGATGATAAGCGTAACTGTATCATCACAAGAGTTGTTAATTTTTGGTGGTAAAAATCACGATATCTTTTTAGGTTGCTTGAACTGTACAAAATATGACCAAAAATCTATTTGGAATCAATATGGAGATTTTGGGAACAAATACAATTCAAATTGTATATGGAATCAATATGGCGATTATGGAAACAAATATAGTGACACTTCGCCGTTGAACAATTATGCATCTTATCCACCAGTTTTGGTAGATTCTGACGGAAATTTCTATGGATATTTTACAGCAAATAAATACAAAGAAAAGGCTACAAGTTCAAAACTTGCATTTCTTATAATAGATAATTATGAGGAAATAATTGATGATGTAGGCGATGCATACGATAAAATATTCAACTAGACTGTGCGTCTAGCACCGGAACACTTTTTCGAAGTGGCTTTATTATTACTTTAATTCTCAACCATTGTTATCCACTCAGTAATAGTTGCTATGATTTGCTTTTGCCAATCTTTGCAACTTTCTATAACATCAATCGAAATCACAGCACAATGCTTTTCTGTTATTTCACCTTCAGAAGTTAAATATTGTCCTTTTTTGCTATGCTCTTTTTTCCCAGGATAAACCAATGCTACTTTTTGAGCATTGAAATATTGATGATACACATACATTTGTCTTAAGTCATCTGGTGACGGATTACATCCGTTTAAGTTCTTCCATTTCGTATCTAAGACAATTTTGATATCCGCTTTAGTTTGAATAAATATATCAGGTTTCATAGAAGCTCTTCTACCTCCTTGTGGCTTCCAAAAGTATTTTGAAGTCTGAGCTTTAACTTTTGCAAAATGTTCTCTATTTTTCCTCAAGCTAACATAAATAAACTGTTCCCATAACAGGTTCATGTCGAACATTAAAGCCAATACATGATTTCTTCCTTTGCTAACATCCGGATGGTATTGGAGCAGCAATAATTTAGCAATCTCGATGGCTTTCGAATAGTGTTGATTCTTCCTGTTGAAAACTAGTTTTTCAAAAGTAGCTTCCGTAACTTTTATATCAGGCATTTCAGGAAAGTGCAATAGCAAAGCACCGATCCTGCTGTGCAAAGATTGGTTGGTATTAATTTGTTTTAACAGCTTTATGGCTTTGTAAAGAATAAAATGCAAAGTATGTTCTACATCATAGGTAGTGTGCCTAACATAAAAACGTTCTTTGTGGGTTAAGTTGTATTGTATGTGTTTGCTGAACTGCAAACTGCCTTTAAGCGCAGTAACATTGCATTCTTTTTTTCTATATTTTTTAATTAAACCAGTGTGAAGTAGATATTCTATTTCCTTGACATACATTTCAAAATACAAATCTAAAACCGTATTGGGTTTTATTTTTAAATGACTGGAACTGCTTGATTTAATGTCAAAACTTCTCACAGCTTGCAACATCCCAATCAACAGGTCGCGCCACTTTTTATCTTCTTTTTCAGAATGTGGATTTCTATCTGCTTTGGGTAAAACCTCAATTAATGTGCTACCGACTTGTAGCACTCCAACATGTTCGTTAAACTGCACGCCATTGTATACCAATTTAAAAAAAGGTACGCCATTACCATGATAACGCTCCAATGCTTTGAATTGATCTTCGGTGATTTTTTTTTCACCTCTGTCAAAACGAAGTATTTCGTGTTCAAATACGACTATATTTTCTTTTGGTTTGGTCAACTTACTTATTCATTAACTTTTGGAGCGCTGCTTTAAAAGCATCATTGTCTTTTTGGTGATCCTGAATTGAATACAAATCTTTTACATCATAATCATTTTTAGAATCTGAATTGGAAGCAAAAAATTTATCATCGTCTTTCCACTCATCGTAACTTACAAAACCTTCTCCCAATACTAACATCATTTTACCATAGTCACCAAAGAAATATTCCTGCAATAATGGAATTATGTTCTTGTAAAATGACTCTATGATAGTGTCTTCATTTTTGTTTAAAAAATAAGAGTGTCCTATCGCATGGTCATAATTTAATAATCGAACAATCCTCTTATTGATAGTTTCCAAGATGTCTTTTAAAAAATAACCATACACCTCACCTTCTAGTCCTTTTAAATCATAACGTGGTGGCATTTCTTCAAAGCAAAAACGTCTTCTTAAAGCTGAGTCTAACGCTTCAACACTGCGATCAGCGGTGTTCATCGTACCGATGATATAGAGATTTGGTGGTACGCTAAACTTTTCTTTGCTATAGGGTAAAGTTATTTCTAATGCTTCATCTTTTCCCAAGCGTTTATCTTCTTCTATTAGCGTGATAAGTTCTCCGAAGATTTGCGAAACATTACCTCGGTTAATTTCATCTATGATAAGTATGACTGGTTCAGCATTTTTGCCAAATTCCTTAATTGCATTTTTGTAAACACCTGCGTTGAACTTCCTTATTATTTCATCTACTTCATAACTATCTACTTCATTATTTTCGTCTAAAAAATCAGTTTCAGGTATTAATGTTTTTTCGAAATCTTTCTCAAATTCTTTCAATCCCTTGAAAACAGCATAAAACTCAGTGATTCTTGGAGTTATTTCTACAGTTTCTTTTACTTGTTTTAAATTTTTTATTTCATCGATAGAACTAAATTTATCATATAACTTTTGAAGATTTTCTTTTGTTAGTGGGGCAGGTTTCTTTTTTGCGGTGGAGTTTTTTGCCCTTGCTCTGATTGAATCATTTTTATTAACATCCAGCACAATCACATCTTTACCAGTAAGTGTCTTATATATTGGGGGGTTTTGTTCATTTATTAATTTCCAAATATTGTCAATGAAAGCATCATGCAAATCATCAAAACTATATTTTTCAATTTTGGTTTTAGATTGTTGATATTTCTTATAGCATAAATATGCAGCATTTGCACAAGCAATTTTGAACAACCCATCTTTAATTTCATAATTCAGTGCTTCTTCGTTCTCATCTGATAATACAGGTTTGATGCCTTCAATAAAATCCTCATAAGACATGCTTTGATGAAAAGTTGCAAATGAGATTTGATTATTTAAAACTAATCTTTCATATTCCTCTTTTACTAAAAATCTTTTTTGGGTTGAATCGAAAGTTGGATTTATTATAGAAATTGCTTTATTAATAGAATTATATGTCTTTCCAGTTCCTGGCGGGCCGTATAATATTTGATTTAATGGGTGTGTCATATTAATTAGACTGTTTGGTTTATCGGTTTCCTCTGACTTTTCCTCTGCTGCAGATGAAAATAATCGTGTCATAAAATAAGGCTCAAAAAGTAACTTATTTGCATCTGTTAATTCTTCTCGTTTTATTTCAATACACGTGCTATTGTTATTTGGTGTCCACCATTTGTTTGCGCCTGTATATTGTGATTTATTCTTAGACGTGGCTACAATTTCAAAATCTCTCGCTAACCATCCCTCATCGCCATAGTCATTGTAGTCAGGTGGTGTTGAAGAGCTGGTTATTCTACCAATAAGTTTCATCCTATCGTTACCATTTCCCTGAGTTAGATAAAAATAATCTCCAATATTGATTTTATTTTCAAAAATATCACCTTGACTTATAGTGGATATTCCTTTTGCTTTGGTTAGTTTATGAACGCAAATTTTGTTGTTTTCAAGAAAATACTTCATTTCATCGTTTGAAAAATCGCCCATTGAAATCTTATAAACTGCATAATTTTCAATATCTACTTCTTCAATACCTTTATCAAGCATTTGATATAGAATATCTTGCGCCAATAATTTATGGCTATCATCCTTGAAGGCAGTTGGAGGCAATTTACTTTTAACCAATGTTACTAGTTCTAAATCATCATTGATGTATTCATTGACAAAATCATCGATTAATGCTAAATAATGAATTAGTTTTTCGCCTTTCTTTTTGGGCTTTATTCCGATAAGTTTACAATATTTTTGGTAAAAAGAATCTTTGTAAAAGGTGTATTTGTTCGGATTGTGAAAGGTCAAAAATGTCGAAATAGTTCTCTCATCCTGATGATGTGAAAATCTGACTTCTGGAACAATTTGCCTGTAAACCTCTAAAGTTTTTTTATCAAAGTAATCTATTCTTTCTTTGAGGTCTATACTTTCGTCAAACAAGATTTTAAAACAATCTCGATACTCAACTGTTTTAGCTGCTGCTAAATGTTTAACAACGGCTTGACCTACCGGGTAAATAAGGTTTGCAAATTTGACAGTATTAATTTCAGCGGCGAAATCAACGGCGTCTACGTTGGGTCTTCCTTGAAATTGGGACAACAAATCCCATTTATAGATTTCATTTCTCAAGCCATCCTTGCTAATGTATTTTTTATATTTTGAGATAATTTCTTTAATAGGATCATCATGCTTATCGATAAAAGAAAAGCTCATTTTTTTTAAATATTTATTCGTTGCTTCACCACCTCCATAGTTCCATATTTTTTCACCATTCATTTGCTCATGAGCATAGCGCATCACTTCTTTTGGAGGATAATTTTTATCGTTGATGATAACTTCCCAGCGTGTAGGCAGTTTTAATAAAATACTTTCACTTTCTATCTTTTCAATAGCTTTGAACACATGCTCTTTTGTAATATCGTTTGGTTTAAATGCCATAGTATTTTTTTATGAAAATTATATTGATTACTTTCATTTTATATAGGATAATATCCAGCGAGTTTCCAATGGCGCCATACGGTTGCAAAAGGGCATAAATTTTCATCAATAACCCTATCCCAAGGAGAAGTATCACATCTGCTGTCAACATTGAATTTTCCTGCTCGGCAAACATCTTTCAGTTCACAATGTCTTTGATACCCCCAAAAAACCTGATTAATCTGGTTAATGGCCCAAATTATTGGGTAATTCAATTTTGCAGAACTGTTATTAGGGTCATATAAGTAGACTGCACCAAGATTGTTGGTAATAAGAGGTGTACCAATACTTAGGAAAAAATTCCTAAACTCCTTATTGGTTTTAAGAGCTTTTCCTCTTGCAATGTCTAAAGGAAAGAACGGATTTTTTAATCTGAAATCAACGGCACGATTAATCATGTATTCCAGCCAATTTTTAAGTGAATCAAAATAAGGGTCATTAAAATATCCTTTGAGTTGAAAAATCGCCATATCTGCCTGTTGTCTTAATAACAAATCTAAGTCAACATCTTTTTTTATTAGAGTTTTGCTATACGCATATACCTCCTCAGGAGTTGTAAAAAGAACCTTTTCTTCTTTCATCTTAAGTAGTAGGTGATAAAAGAATTCTGCTGGGTGATGTACTTGAAGTGAAGCATCACACAACGCTAATATATTTAAACGGTTAGTACCCAAATTGGGATAAATTAATTCTACAAGCTTTTCCGCTGCACTATAAGGGATATCAGGTGATAATTCACAATCAGAATAACATTCGCCTTCAATTATGTAAGCCATGTTTTCGAGTATGCACAACGCACCAAAATTGAAGTTTTTAGGTAACCCATCTTCATCTTCATAGCTAATTTCAATAATCACGGGATCAACAACTTTATCTTTTGTATTTACGTTTCCTTTGGTTATAATGTGATTTTTAAATGTTACATAGTCATCATCACCGTCACCATTGTAAATATTATTTAACTCGAGGTTTGCAAACACATTATCATCTCCACCTTCCAAGGGTAATACAGGGACATCAAAGGGGCCAACAGCGGATTTTAAAACATCATTGTTTACAAATTTCATATAGTCAACAACAACGCAAATGTTTGTTAAACCATATACTGTGGTTATGTCCTGAATAAAATGTGTAAACTCATGCAAAAAAACGGATTCTGTATAATTGTCGTTTAAATTTCGATAATCAATTAAACTCAAATCAGTTCCTACATGCATTCTCATAAAACTCGGGGTATAAAACCCCAACGCTGTATTTAGTTTGTTTTTCATAACTGAATCTATTTACTACTTTGTTTCTTCCGCCATAACCTAACCCTCATTTTTCACTTCATAACCTATCACAACTTTACCATAAGAATTATGTTTCAAGTAGTACTTTGTTGATTTTTTCAAACGTAATGATAAAAAAGCAGTTATGCAATTACTATTCATGAGGATAATTTAGCTCAATCTCTAAACTAATCAAAATTAAAACCTTTGAATTTCATTTGCTTACGGCTTTCCGTAATGAAAGTTAAATATCTTAAATTAAGTTTACAGTGTAAATTGTCATTGAACTGATTTTTAAGTCATTTCAACGATTAAGCGCTCATTTTGAAGTTGATAGTTTTTTAATTTTTGTTAATTGTTGTCGAAAAGCAATTCAACCTAATTTAAGCTTTTTGAATCTCAATATCGTACGATTATTTTGCAGATAGTTTTCAATTATCATATCTATATGCAGTCTAAAATTAATTAGCACATTTATGTGCTCAAAAGTATTTTTATGAAGTTATTTGGGAATTTTATTTTGGCTTTATTGCTATTGGGAAATAGTATCCGGTCTTATGCTGCAACTGATAATGATAAAAAGTTCACCACTGAAAAAAAGGTAATATTGCTAGGTGCTACGATTTCTGGTACTACAACAGTATGCCAAAATTCAGCAAGTCCTGTGATCACTTTTACGGGTAGTGGTGGAACGTCACCTTATACATTTACTTATAATATTAATGGCGGGCCCGCTTTGACAATTTCAACAATCGGTAGTAATAGTTCTGTAACGGTAGCGGTAAATACATCTGTTGCGACGAATCTTACTTATAATTTAATTAATGTGATTGATACTGTTAGTCCAATCCAAATTCAGAACGGTAGTGCAATAGTGACTATTAAACTATCTCCTGATGCTACTCTGGGGGGAACAGGCTCTGGAAGTATTTTTAATGGAATTCCTGTATTTAGAGTTTGTAGCAATGTTGTTTCTCCGTTCACCTTTACAAATACGTCAAGCACTACTAGTTTAAATACTAACTATACAATTAATTGGGGTGATGGATCACCTGATTTTATTTCAACTTCTTGGTCATCAACGCCCCATACTTACGCAATAGGACTTTGGAATTTAGTTTATAATATTCAAGGGAATAATGGATGTAATACAACTAAGCAGTATATTGTTTTTGTGGGTTCTAATCCAGCAGTGTCGCTAGGGAATCCAGGAAATACAGATATCTGTAATTCAAGTTCTCTTACTTTCCCGATTACTGGTACTACAAATAATCCTCCTGGAACTACTTACACTGTTACCTTTAACGATGGATCGACGCCACAAGTATTTAATCATCCACCACCTCCAAGTGTAACACACTCGTTTACAGTTTCCTCATGTGGTGTAACAAGCTCTGACGGAAGTAATTCTTATCCAAATTCATTCTCGGCAAATATTGTTGCTTCAAATCCTTGCAATACTTCATCTGTTGGAGTTGTTCCAATATACGTTTCTACTCCTCCAATTGCCGATTTTACAATTCCTGCAACAGCATGCATCAATACACAAGTATGTATGACAAATTCTTCTGTTGGTGCATTTGAAAATAATGGTAGTAGTGTCGCATGTAATACTAGTCCTAAAATAATATGGTCTATTTCTCCTACGACAGGGTTTTCTATAAATTCAGGAAGTTTAGGGAATGACTTTGGTTCTGCTGATCCAGGGCTTTGGTTAACAGGTTCAAATACGCTATGTTTATCATTCACACAACTAGGAACGTACACTGTAACTATAAAAACAGGGAACCGCTGTGGATTTGATACTGAAACCAAAACCATTTGTGTTGAAGCGCCTCTGGTTCCCTTATTTTCATTAAGTAATAACTCTGGTTGTGCGCCACTAGGCGTTACAACAAATAATACTACCAATCTAACAACTTCATGTACAGCAACATCTTTTCTTTGGGCAGTTACTTATGCTGCAGGAAATTGTGGAACCTCATCAGGATGGACTTACACTGGAGGGACAAATCAGAATTCCGCAAACCCAAGTTTTAATTTCACAACGCCCGGTACTTACAACATAAAACTAAACGCAACCAATTCCTGCGGCCCCGTAACTTCAGCCATTCAAACGGTTGTAGTAAAAAAACCACCAACAGCAACCATTAATGTTATTCCAAATTTTTGCGGCACTGCCTCTATCACTCCAACGGCAAATATCAACGGTTGCGCTCCCGCAAGCAGCACATTAACTTACGACTGGAGTTTTCCGGGAGGTTCTCCCATATCGTCGCCTTTATCATCACCTGGAACTATTACCTACAATACCATAGGAAATTATACCGTTTCCTTAACTGTAACTAACGAATGTGGCGTTTCAACGACGGCCACTGAGCTTTTTTCGGTAAATGCTGTGCCAATTATTACCAATCCTATTTTAAATCAAACTATTTGCTCAGGCTCGCAAACTACTTTAATTACTTTAACTTCAAATTGGCTAAACACCACTTACGTCTGGAGCGCATCAGCGACTCCTGGAATATCCGGTTATACTCCATCTGGAAACACAAGTACAATTCCTGCACAAACTATAACAACTACAAGCACCACTGCTGGTACAGTCACTTACACGATTACTGCTTCAGTAGGAAGCTGTCAGGGCGTTCCCGTTAATTATACTATCAACGTCAATCCTGCTCCAACCAACACAACTCCGTTGGTCTCGAGTTCAGTGTGTGTTGGAGGAATACCTAACGTATTGTCAATTAGTCTCAGTAGTGCATCAGTTACTCCAACCTATCAATGGTATTCTAACAATAATACCTCAGGTTCCGGAGGTACACCAATCCCAGGGGAAACAAATGCTACTTTCAACCCACCAGCGACAACGGCGGGAACTTTCTACTACTATTGCATAGTTTTATTGTCTTCAGGGGGTTGTTCAAGCATTACCTCCAATACAGCTACAGTAGTTATCCATCCGCTGCCTTCCATAACTACACAACCTATAGCAACACAAAACTTATGCGTAGGAGGTGCAATTGCAACACCTTTATCAATAACAGCAATAGGAGGAACGGGAACAATATCTTATCAATGGTATAGTAACACAACAAATTCAACAATTGGTGCTACTCCAGTAGGAACTAATGCCACGAGTTACACACCACCGATTTTCACTTCTGTTGGAACCTATTATTATTATGTTGTAGTCAGCGCTAATGGTAATGGCTGCGGAACTACTACCAGTACTTTTGCGGAGGTCGTTGTCTCGGCAGATCCGACAATTAGCAACCAACCTTTGACAACACAAACACTTTGTCAAGGTACAACGCCAACAACATTATCGGTGACAGCTTCGGGCGGATTGGGCGCTTATACATACCAATGGTATAACGGCAGTGGATCAATAACTGGTGCAACTACTGATACCTATACGCCAATTACGACTAGCGTCGGTACAACCAATTATTATTGTATTGTATCGCAACCAGGATTAGGTTGTGCTGTAACAAGTGCCAATGCAGCGGTTATCATCGTACCAGCTCCAACTATTACGGGACAACCTCAATCTAGTGCGATATGTCTCGGTGGAACTCCTACTCCGTTAAGCGTTACCTATACTAATGGGACTGGAACAGCAAGTTATCAATGGTATGACGGCAGTGGACTAATTTCAGGTGCAACCAATGCTACTTACACACCCACAGTTACTACAACTACAAGCTATTACTGCATTATTACCTTTTCCTCAGGAGGCTGTACAAACATTACATCAAATACTGCTGTTGTGACGGTGGCTCAACTTCCTTCAATAGATACGCAACCTATAGCGACTCAGAATATTTGTGTCGGCGGTATCATTCCTGCTTTAACAGTTAGTTATATCAATGGCGCTGGTACACCAACATATCAATGGTATAGCAACAATTCTAATACAACTTCTGGCGGAACTCCTGTCGGAACAAATAGTCCTAGCTTCACGCCGTCACCATTCAACAGTGCGGGAACATTTTATTATTATGCAATCGTAAGTCTAAGTGGAAATGGTTGTGGCACTGCCATTAGTAATACGTCAGAAGTAATTGTAGTTACAGATCCTACTTTGACCACGCAGCCAACTACTACACAAACCTTATGTCAAGGAAGTACACCAACCAATTTATCCGTAAATGCAACTGGTGGATTAGGAGCATTTAGCTATCAATGGTACTCTAATTCACCACTAAACACATTGATTCCTGGAGAAACATATGACACTTTTACACCAACTACTGCTATCCCAGGAACAACTAATTATTATTGTATCGTTTCACAACCGGGAATTGGTTGTCAAGTTACAAGTAATTTTGCAGAGGTTGTAGTAGTTCCAGCTCCTTTGATAACAACTCAACCTCAATCACGTGCAGTATGTGAAGGTGGAACTGTAGCGCCAATAAATGTCGCTTATATTAATGGAACAGGAACTGCCACTTATCAATGGTATTGGAATGCTAACAATCTAAACTCAGGAGGAACACTTATACTAGGAGCGACTACTGATACATATAATCCACCAGCTAACAATGTTGGAACACTCTATTATTATTGTGAGATCACTTTCTCTTCTGGCGGATGTACACTAATAACATCAAATACCGCTGAAGTCATCATTTATCAGATTCCTGTAATCACTCCTCAAAATGTTGTTGTTTGTAGTGGAGATGTTTTAAATTTTATACCTCAACCAGGCAGCGGCAATACTGTGCCTGCAAACACTTTATACACGTGGAACTTAATTAGCATCAATCCGTCAGGGAGTGTGAGCGGAACCACAAATGAAACTGTTCCTCAAACCGGATTAATTCAAACATTAGTCAACAGCACCAATCAAGTAGCCACCGTTACCTATTCCGTAACGCCCATTGCAGGAATTTGTACTGGTAACCCATTTACTGTGGAAGTTTTAGTTTATCCAAAACCGGCAGTAGTTTTTGATATAGCCGATCAAACCATTTGTAACGGAACAACCAGTAATTCTGTTACATTATCTTCTTCCACGCCAGGAGGTATTACTTTTGACTGGACAGCAAATGTACCTGCAGGTATTAATGGAGCTGTTACGTCAGGTACAAATTCAATTCCTCTTCAAACTTTAGTTAATACAACAGCATTACCGTTGACAGTAACTTATTCAGCGGTAGGCACTTTTAATTATAACGGCGTTGGATGTAATGGACCTGTGTCTATTTATTCTATAACGGTTAATCCGACCATTGTTGCTTCGGGTACAATTTCAAATTATAATGGATATGGTGTGAGCTTCTTTGGAGCTACCGATGGTTCTATTGATATTACTGTAACTGGTGGATCTGGGAGCTACACTTACACTTGGTCTGGTCCTAATGGTTTTTCAGTATCAACGCAAGACCTTAATGGAATTCCAGCAGGAACTTATACAGTTACCATTGATGATGGTTTCTGTACTCCAACTATTTTGACTTTTACATTAACCCAGCCTCCTGAATTATTGTTTAACGAAGATATAGCAGCTCATGTCAACTTGATATGTTTTGGAGATAGCAACGGTACTCTTGGAATAACAATTACACAAGAATCGGTTCCGCCGTATGATTTTGAATTGATCAATTCGAGTGGCACTATTGTCAATACAATTTTGAATAATACTAACCTTAATCAAATCTTTAATGGTTTGGTTGCGGATACATACAGCGTTCGGATTACGGATGCAAATGGAGGTGTAAAAACACTAAGCGGAATTACAATAACACAACCCAATGATATTTTAATAACCGCCACCACAACTCCAATCACTTGTTATGGGGCGAACAATGCTTCAATCACACTAACAGTGAGTGGAGGAACAGGTCCGTACCAAGCGCAATGGAGTAATCTCGCAACCGGATTTTATCAAAATAATTTATCGGCAGATACTTATATTATTACAGTTACTGACAGCAATAATTGTTCTAAGCCAATCACAGTAATTATACCTGAGGCACTGCTATTTACAGTAAACCCAATCGTAAAAAATATTTCCTGTTTTGGTGCCAATGATGGCAGCATCAACCTAAATTTCGTTGGAGGAATTCCTGCTATAAACCTTGCATGGAGCGATGGTAGTACTGCCGGAACTACAAGAAATCACTTAGGGCCCGGCACTTATTCAGTTACAATTGTTGATGGCACACCTTGTACTATCGCAAGAACCTTTACCATAGTCGAACCTCAATCCTTAGTTCTAAGCGCGAATCTCACGCAGGCTTTTGATTGTAATAATGCTAACAGTGGTGAAATTAATCTTATGGTTTCGGGGGGAACACCTCCTTTTGCTTATTCGTGGTCCAACGGCGCCGTTACCGAAGATTTGACAGCGATTTCCGCGGGAAATTATCTCATTACAGTTACGGACGCGAGTGGTTGTAATAAAACAGAACAATATGTTATTAGTCGTCAAGATCCAATTAATATTGCTGTGACTACACAAACAGATTTCGATTGCGAAACACATTATGTCAATCAAAATTTTATTGCTCAGGTTACCGGAGGCATTCCTCCCTACCAATTGCATTGGTCTAGCGGAACCATTAGTGGTAGCAACAATGAGATCATGCATAGTAATAACAACGGCAGTGTATTACTTGTTGTTACTGATGGTTATGGATGCATGGCCAATTACAACGTTGATGTGGACACACCGGTTTTGGGTTACACTTCATTCGATACCAGTTCTTATGGCTATACTACATTTGGACTTTATTCTATAGGCGATCCAATACAATTTCAAAGTAATGTAACCGGTGACTACACTTCTATTTCTTGGGATTTTGGAGATGGTACCTACTCAACAGAACTAAATCCTATACATACATACAACATTGCTAAAGACTATGTAATTAAACAAACCGTGACCTATCCTTTTGGTTGCATATACATACAAACTATCAGCCTTATAGTGGAACAAGGCTATGTATTAGTTGTTCCAACAGCTTTTACCCCAAACAATGATGGACTCAATGATACTTTTCGACCGGTGACAAAATCATTAAAAAACGTAAAACTTGATGTATATGATACATGGGGCTCGTTGATTTATTCAGAAACTGGTGATGTTTTGAAAGGTTGGGATGCTAAGATTAAAGGTATCGATGCAGAAAACGGAAACTACTATTCTAAAGTGAGCGCTGAAACATTTTACGGAACAATCGTTAATTCTAATCAGACATTCACATTAATTAAATAAGCTACTCTTAAAATGAATTTACGACTACTTTTATTTTTTATGTTGCTTATTTCGTTTATGGAAGTCAAAGCGCAAGACCCAATTTTTACGCAATATATGTTAGTGCCGGAAACTATTAATCCCGCGTTTACAGGTATTGCCAATGCTTGGAACGCCGGAATTATCAACCGCAGACAATGGCCTGATGGCAACCGAAGGATGGACACCCGCTTTGGGTATGTCAACAACATGGTTACTGATCAACTCGCCGCTGGAGGTACTATTTTAAACCATCATGAAGTCTTTACAGATTATAATTACTATCAGATAAACACTGCTATTTCGTATCGCGTTGAATTGAATTCAGATTGGCGCCTGCGGTTCGGAATTGAGGGTGGCTACGGACGTAAAAATTTTAATTTTGGCAATTTGTTGCTTGAAGATCAAATTAACATCAATGATGGTTCTATAAGGGAAGGAAGTATTGACCCCGGTGTATTACACAGCGGCAATAAAATAGATTTTTGGGATTCTTCTGTGGGCATTGTCTTAGATAAAGAAAATGCTTGGTTTGGTGCGGCTTTGAAACACATTAACAGACCTGATATTTCCTTTACTGAAAATGGCAATGTGCCTTTAGATATGTTTTTAACGGTGCATGGAGGGTATTACCTAACATTAGATAAATCGCCATTGAGTTTCTTACCTGATGACTCAGACGTTTTTTTTACTTTTAATTATATGAGACAATCTCAATATAATAGACTAGATATTGGGGGTATTATGGAAATGCCGCAATTTTCTTTTGGTGTGATGGCAGTGACAAATCCTGAAGGAAAAAGTACCAACAGCCATTTTATAACTTCAATAAATCCGATTGTTTCAATGAAATTAGCAACCTTTACGTTTGGTTACTCTTATGACCTCAACATCTCAAAAATCGGCAATACTCAAGGTGTGCATGAACTCTCACTAACCTGGCAATCGAACCATACTTGCAATCGCTGTGATAATTACAAAGTAAAATTGAAAAGAAATGGTGAGAATGGTTATACGCACTAAGTTATTTTTATCTCTATAATTAAGTTTTTTTGGTGTATTAGATGCTTTAAAAATGAAATTTTGCAACCTAAATGTTACGTTAACGGTTAGCTGCCACGCCTAGTCGCGGCTTGCGGATTAAGTTTTCTCCATTAAGAAATGAACGAAAATAGGAAAAAGTATTTTTCAATTAATATAAAACTAGCGAATAGTTGCAACAACTGTTACCATTAGCCTTTATTGGGCTAATGTTGGATATTGAACTTTTGTTATTATTGGTTCATTAAAAGTTTTACTCTCATATTTTGGGACTGCAACTTTTTCAATGTATGGCCTATTTTCATAATATTGATTTTCTAGAATTGCGATAACTTTTATTGAAGCGTTAATTCCTAGATAATCATTATCATTTGATAATAAAACAAAAAAAGTTCCTTGTAAAATATTTGGAGACAAAAACTTTTTGTAGCCAGCAACTCCTGTTCCTTCATCCCAAATTTTATATGCTTGATTTGCATAAAAGTTATTTTTATTTTCTTCATCTGCAATTGCATATGAAACATCTTCTCCAATTTTCGGTAACATCAAATCTGTTATAGCTCCAACAGCTAAAGCGCCTAACGGACTAACAAAATATGAAGCTGTGCCTTTTGCCAAGCTTTTTATTGTTTGGGAATTTTGTTGCCATGCAATATTTGCTTCATCTCCAACGCCAACCCAATATGCCCAAGACTTTACTGTTGTTATTTGATTTTCGCTCACTTGATTTTGTGGCAAAGTGAAAAAGACAGAAGTTTTATTTCCGTGTTCATTTGTTCTTGAATGAACTCTTTGTGTTTTATCCATTACTAGTTCTTCAATAGTTTCGGTTTTTACAAGCTCTTTCCTAATTTTATTAGTACTCAAGGTATCATAACCAATTAAGACTTCTTTTGCGTATGAATTCCAAGTTGTATCTTGTTTAGTTTTCCAAACAATGTTTGTTTTAAAGTTTTTTGTTATCTCGTTAGATGGAATTCTTTGGATTTTAATCTTACATATTCTTCCTCCTAAAGAACTGTTATAAAATCTAAATTTATAAATGGCATTGCTATTTATATCAATTGTTTTGTTTTCAATTTTTTGGGTTTTATAATCTGAAAACTTTGAAGAAGTTGGAAATTCAATAATCTCAACTTCTTTTAATTCTTTACCATTAATTTCAGTTAAATTAAAAATTATTTTGTCTCCTTCAGCAAAGCCAAAAAATAATGACTCTTCACTTAAGGCATTAATTTTTATTGTTTGCTCACTAACATCAATTGGATTTTGTCCTAAAGAGAATTGAATCGAAAAGACTAAAAAGGACAGCATAAAAAATAATTTTTCTTTCATAATTATTGTTTGTATTTGACTAAATTAGGGTAAGCAGAACAAAGTATTTCAACTAAGATAGAGCTTATTAGTTAAAAAAGCCTGCTGTTCAACAGCGGGCAATCTTTAGTAAAAGCTTCTATAAGAGGTTTAATGACTATAACCATATTAATTTCTACAATCAATCATAATTGTTCCCGCCTGACAGATATAAACATCGTTAACCTTTGTATTACCTTGATAATGGTCTTTCAAATCCTGTTTTAGATCTTCGTATTCTCCATTTTCGGCGACTTTTTGAATTTTAACGTTTATTAATCTTCCAATAGGAGTGATTGTATATAATCCATCACTTGTTGTCTTTGTATATTCTGATCCTCCCAACATTCCATAACTTTCATAAGTGGTCTGCAAAGATTCTACAAAAGAATCAGTTTCTTTAAATAGTTCACTTTTACTAGGAGAACATCCGAATATTAAAAATAGGTAAATGGATGACAATAAGATTTTGTTTTTCATGATTTCAAATTTTTTAAATTTCAGAAATTTACAATGAAAAAAATCTATGGCAATACGGTTTTCCGTAACAATTAAGATTATAGTTCTGTGTATTCTTTTGAAAATTGCTTACAACGTTTCGTGCAGAACTTGCTGCGGCTTGGCAACTGAGATTTTTCCACTAGCAGAAAACGAAAATAGGAAAAAGAAACGAACTATGAACCGAAAACTAGCGATTGCTTTTGATGCCTGTTATGGGCTGGTTTAGTTCAATTTGAGCAATTTAGCGATTTCGTTTTCATGTTTTGCATATGAAGAACGTCCTAGTTGAATCATTCTGTTAAGTTTTTTTAAATCATACTCAAACATATTTGTTCCATGTTTAGGCTCTGGAAAGGATTCACTTACTCTAACCATGTCTAAATTTGGAAATAATAATTTTGAAATAATTGTATTACTGTTTGTACTCGCGTTAAGAACTCGCTCAAAAAAATTAAATAAACCAATTTTTCTCAGAAGCTTAGAAAGCATGCCTGAAGAGTTTTCGATGTATTGGCCAACTCCTATATTTAAAAGATGAATATTCTCTTCTTTAAATCCAAGAGATTTGTATGCGTCAACCATTGAATATAGCGTTGAATTGTTTGCTATAAAACCACCATCAACAACTTCAATTTCTCCATGATTTTCTGTTTTAATTTTCATTTTCTCAAAGAAAGGATACGCAGCACTTGAACAACGAATAGCAGTTTCTATAGTACAATTGAATCCAGGCTTAAATGATTGTTTCATTCCATGAGCTTGTTGAATATTGGTTTTAAAAATCAATGGCATTTGCGTTTCAAAATTCAAAGCTACAATTCCGACATTAGTTTTAAATGCGTCAAACTTTTTTGTTCCAAAGATTTTTTTTGCTTCTTCTTCAATTGCACGGCTTTTAGCCAATTTTGTTCTATATCTCATAATTTTCGGAATTAATTCTAAATATAGTTTTTCAATCTCTTCAAGAGAATATCCTAAAGCTATTAATGAGGCAATTATAGATCCAGTACTTGTCCCGTAAATCAATCCAAAGTGTTTATACAAAGGTTCACCTATGCGAAGTTCTAGTTCTTTAAGAACGCCAATAGTATAGACTCCTTTTGAACCGCCGCCATCTAAAACCAAGATATTTAATTCAGAGTTATTTTCCATATTCATTCCAAAATCTAATTATTTGAGTTACAAATTCTCTCGCGTCTATAATATTCCATTGTAAATCCTCTGAACCAAATAGTTTTCCTTGTTCATTTTGGACTAAGTAATTTTCCATATTGCCATTAATTGAATCGCGGTAAAACTGATTAATTATTGAAGTTGAAATATCTTGAAAGGTGTTTTGTTTGAAGTTGCTATTATCTGAATTATAAACCAAGCATTCTAAAAAGTAAGATGGTGCAAGAGTTTTATTAATGTAGCCATTTCTTACCATAGCAGCCTTAATATTTTTAAGAACTCTTACGGCTGGCTTGAAGTTTCCCCAAGTGTTTTCATGTTGATTTTTAAAACTACCGTTTTTCAAATGGACTTTAGGATAGTTGATGATGTCTCTGTTTGGAGATTCGTGTTCAGTACGAAAGATGATTCCTTCTATGTAGTTTTCTGTTGAAGGCAAATAAGACAAGTATTTACGATAAGGATTACAAACGATTACGTCACAATCTAGTCTATTATTATCACCTTTAACCAATATTGCTTTATTTCCTACTACTATATTTGTTTCTCCAAAACAAGATTTGAGTTGTTCTATAACTGAAATTTTGAATGATGCTAAAGTATATTGTGCGTCAGAGTAATTTCTGTCGAATGCTTCTCTTTGAGTTTCTGTTAGCGCAGATAGGTTTTTTGAAAAGATTGATCGAAACTCTACGACTAAATCGACATCACTATTCCCATATATGTTCGTGTAATTAGGATATGAGCCTTGTAAGTAAGTCACATAACGCACATCTTCTTTCCAATTTACTCTGTCAATACAATTTGTAACACTTTTATGAGTTGCTGCCGATGATTGTACTGCGCCTTGGTGAGACCAAGTCACAAGCTGATTTTCAGGTATTGCCATTAAATATATTTATTATGAATACTAGAACTTTTTTACGAGATTGTAATCGAATTTTTATGAAAGTAAAATTAATCTTTTAAATCCTCGGTAAAGAGCTTTTTCAATATTTGATAAACATTCATTATCAACGTTGCTTAAAAACTAGCCCATAATTTAAGTATAAATCGGTAATAATTAATTGTACTGATTATAAATTCGAACTGTTTATGTCTATTTCTAGGTGAATTTTATCAGAGATATTAGATTTTCAAAATTCCTTTCAATGCTTTACCACGTGAGTTGCTATTATGTGCTTCGTAATCGGTCGCAACGGTTTCCCACTTATAGGATGCAGTCCCGGAGCATTAAAATATTCGCATTTTCCATCCTGCTTAATATACCAGACAATAGGTTGGTCATTTTTAAAAAAAGTCGTCGTATCACACACCTCAATTTTTTTAAAGTCCAACAAATCTTCATTCTTGTCAAAGATCGGGTTGACATCTGCAAAACCGATTTTATTTCCCTCACAAACAACTTCTTCATAATGATCATCATTCCATTGTATGCACTCTTTTGCAGGGAACACTTCTTTTTTTACTACATAACTTCCCACAAGTAATCCCACAAACCCAGCAGCTATAGCTATTGATTTTCCTTTAGATTTCTTATTAATTAATACATCGTATTGCGGATCAGAAGTTCTAACTAATTTTTCTTCTTTTTCTTTTGGTTCATTGTCGAACCTTTTTACCTCAGCATTTCCTTGATGCAAAAACTTACTGTAAGGACGCAATTCAAAACCGACTAAAATTGCCAAGAAATCAGCCGCATTATAATCTGATAGTTCAGTTTCATTTTTAAGGAATGTGGCTAATGGCTTGAACTTATCTGTTTCATTTTTTATTTTTTG
Organism: Flavobacterium sp.; assembly: GCF_031411595.1. GTDB lineage: Bacteria > Bacteroidota > Bacteroidia > Flavobacteriales > Flavobacteriaceae > Flavobacterium. The sequence goes on from NZ_JANOBI010000021.1 coordinate 73,106, forward strand.
AATACTATTGGCTTCAAATTCAAATCCCAGGAAACTTTGAAAAATCTGTTTATCATTTTGATTTTTATTTTCCTTAAACAAAATAATCCCCAAATCTCTCAACCGCGCCGGTGTCGGCTGCATTAAAAAATTAGCGTAAACACCTAACTTCTGATCAGCATATTGCGCTTTTATGGCTTCTTTATAGTTAGAAAATGTGTCCTTCATTTCAGAATTTTTAAGCATTTAATGGAATCTTTCGGAATTATCGGAATCCTCGGAATTCCATTGGTGTAGCTGCAAATCGTTGCCATTTCTTTGCTTCAGAAATAGTTCTCGTTTTGACTTGCAACCAAAACAAATGTACAAAACTACTTCTGAAAAAGTGATGCTGAACAGTACTGAATTTTTATTCGGGGAGTATAATTAAACGCTACTGTCTCAGCACACTTCACTTCCCAAAACCGCGGATATCGTATTCGCTTTTATTAACAGTTTGGCCTTCAACAAAACTCGATGTCAACAATCGAACAGCCGAACCTATGTCAAATTTTTAACACTTAAAATCATGAAAAAATCAATCCTTTTATCCTTATTTGTATTGGCTCTTACATTGTGTTCTTGTACAGCCGATAGTTTACCGCAAGCATCAACTACCAATAACGCCTCAGCTGGTGATATTGGAGGACAAAGTGGCCAATTGCCCGTGAATCCGCCAAAACCATAGTTTTTTTTATGGTTGAAATAGGATTCTATTTTAATTAAATTCAATACTTTCGGGAAATGATACGTCAACTGTTTCGTTTCCCGAATTTTATTTTGTTTGTTTTGCTCTGCTTCTTCTTTTCATGCCAAAATGAAAATATTGAAGCGGTCCCCAATAACAAAGCAAATTATAATTTACTATTAAAAAAGGCCGAACGTTATGAAGCTAAACATATCTACGATAGTGCTTTTTATTATTACAACGAAGCAAAATTAAACTGCAATCCTAAGATTGATGGCGATAATGTCATTTACGCATTGATTCGCATGTCTTTTATCCAACAAGTTCAAAGTGATTATTCAGGAAGTGAAGCCAATGCCACCGAAGCCATTCCATATTTTAAAGAAACCAAAGAACCTTCATATCCGCCTGTCGTTTACAACATATTAGGTATTGCTTACAAAGAGCAAAGGAATTACGAACGGTCCATTTTTTATTATCAACAAGCATTAAGGTTTACGCCAAACACACTCGAAAAAATAATTCTGCAAAACAATATTGCGGTTGTGTATATGGATCAGAAAAAATATGATCAAGCCATCAAAATACTTAAATCTATTTCAGAAAATAGAGAAGCCATTCAAAATCAGGAAACCCAAGCTAGAATTCTTGATAATTTGGGATATTGTTATTTTAAAACAGGTAACGTAAATGGAATTTCTTTGCTAAATGAGTCACTTAAAGTCAGAAAACTAACTCACGATGATTTCGGACTAATCGCGAGTTACTATCATTTAGCAGATTATTATGAAACTTCTAATAGTGCATTGGCTGTCGATTACGCTATGAAAGGTTATACAATATCATCCCAGTTAAAAAGTGTTGATGACCAACTCCAACTCTTGGGCAAACTCATTCAGAATACTAACGGAATTGATTCTAAAAAATACTCAATCACTCATCTTCGGTTAAGTGACAGTTTGATACATTCGAGACAAGTAGCAAAGAATCAATTTGCGAAAATTAAATATGACGCGACAAAAACAAAAACAGAAAACGCTAACCTAAAATTAGAGAAAGAAAGGATCAGTAACCGAAACACTTTGCTTGTGATTTCTTTAATTACTTTTTTTATCGTGGTGTTCCTGCTCTATATCATTCTCAGAATAAAACATAAAAAAGACAAGCAACATGAGGCCTATAATACTGAAATACGTATCGCCAAAAAGCTTCATGACGAATTAGCCAACGATGTTTTCCATGCAATGACATTTGCAGAAACCCAAGATCTAAATGTTGGAACAAACAAAGAATCCTTGCTTCACACTTTGGATAACATTTATTCGCGAACACGGAACATTTCAAAAGAAAATAGCACGATTAATACCGGGCCTGATTTTATAAATCATTTGAAGGAAATGCTTTTAGGTTACAGTGATAAGAATGTCAATGTCATTTCAAAAGGGTTTGAATCTTTTGATTGGAGTTTCATTGAAGACCACAAAAAAATTATGCTATATCGCATATTGCAGGAACTTTTAGTCAATATGAAAAAGCATAGTCAATGTAGTTTGGTGGTCATTACCATTCAAAAAATGGGAAACAAAATTGTCGTTGATTATTCTGATAATGGTATTGGAATCAGTGAAAATAAGCTGAATCTAAAAAATGGACTCCAAAATGTGGAAAACCGTATTGAGGCTATAAAGGGAACAATTAGTTTTGATGCAACATCTGGAAAAGGCTTTAAAGTCAATTTTTCATTTCCAGTTTAAATGTCACAATTATGTTCCAAAAAGTAATCACAGTTGACGATTTAGATACAATTAATATAGCTGTTATCCATGCGTTGGAGGAGCTGTCAATTCCAGAAATCCAACATGCCAAATATTGCGATGAAGCCTTATTGAAAATCAAAAAAGGCCTTGTTGATCAGCAACCATATGATTTGCTAATTACTGATTTGTCTTTCAAATTAGACCACCGCGAAGAAAAACTTCAATCTGGTGAAGATTTGATTCAAGCGGTAAAAAGAATACAGCCGGATATTAAAATTTTAGTGTTCTCTATTGAGGATAAAACCCATCGTATTAAAAATCTCATTGAAAAAGAAGGAATTAATGGGTATATATTAAAAGGTCGAAATAGTATTCCGGAACTAAAGAAAGGAATTCAAAGCATCTACAATAATGACTCTGTTTTTTTATCACCTGAACTCGCTCACACATTATTAGATAAATCTCTTTTGGAAATTGAACCATACGATATTGAATTGCTGAAACTGCTTGCAACGGGATTAACACAAGAGGAGGTATCATTACAATTTAAAGAAATTGGCATTACACCACACGGTACAAGTAGTATTGAAAAACGCATTAACAAGCTTAAGATATTTTTCAAAGCAAATAATAATGTGCACTTAATTGCCATCGCAAAAGACTTGGGATTGGTGTAACTCATTTTAATTTTATGAATTGTTCTTCTTTACGGGTTTCCGTAAGGTTGTGATTTGTATTGGGGTTAAGTTTGGTTAATAAACAACTTTTAAACATCCTTAAAATGCAAAACATTATTGTTACTACAACTGATATAAAAAGAGAGTATGATATCATTGGACCCATTTATTTCCAACTATCCAACAAAGGGCTTTTCTCAAGCGACCTCACCCGACTTTCAAAAGTTTACAAAGAAGAGTTACAGGCTATTCAAAAACAAGGTTTATCGTCTGAAACAAAAGCAGACTGGGGATTCCTTTACGGAGAGTTTAGTTTCGGAATGCAAAATGATTTCGACAAAGCATTTTACATCGCCGTAAGAGAAATACAGAAACGAGCTTCCAAAATTGGAGCGGATGCCATCATCGGGATGCGACAGGATATCGACATGGATACGAATCAGTTTCAATACTTCTATTTGCAGATGTACGGAACTGCAGTTAAATTCAAATAAACATTCTAAATATAATTTTATGGAATTACAGAACCAAAACTCCTGGTGTGAAAAAACCTGGTTAGTAATACTTTTGCTCATTATTTTTTTTCCAATTGGCTTGTATGCTTTGTGGAAAAACTCGTCTATTTCAAAAGGATGGAAAATAGCAGTCACCTGTTTTTTTGCCGTTCTGGTTATAGCCAATTTAGGCGATAAAAAAAATAGCGCTTCTAATACTAAATCTGAAACTACGGCGGTACCAACTGAAGAAGAAGCGCGAGTAGTTGAAGAAACAAAACCAGACGTCGAAATTCTGAAACAAAGTTCAAGCTATGAAGATGTCATGGATGTTTACACGATTCACTGCCGGGTCAGGAATAACACTGACGAATTGATTAACTATGTTGATTTGCAAGCCACGTTTTACGACAAGCAGGGCAATATTGTAGGAACAGGTATAGGGAATGCAGCCAATTTTGCTGCTGGTGCAGAGAAAACAATTGATGTTATGGGTTTGGATATTCAAAATTGTGAAACTTATGAAGTTCAAGTTAATAACGTTATGAAATAAGTATATTTTAATCTATTGAACATGGAATCTTTAGCGATGTTTAGGAAATCTAGTATAAAATTTTTAAGTCATGTGGAAATAATTGCCATTGCATTACTATGTGTTAGTTGTAACAAGAAACAAATTACGCATGTAGAAAATCCCACATCAATCAATAGAGATCAGGAAGTAAATACAAAAACTAGTCAGGAAGAAGTCAGTTACCATATTGATTCTAGTCATCAATATGAACATAGAACCGGTTCAAGTGGTCACTATGAATATACATACGACGTAATTGGAAACGATATCGATAATAATGAATTATCAGGTTCAGTTTCTATTCAGGGAAATCAAGGAAAAGGTATGTTGATTGATACCGAAAATAATGAAATTGAAGTTGATGTAGAATGGATTGACCACGGAAAAATAAAGGCGACTGATGAAAATGGAAATGAGTACGAATTGGAAGTAATATAAAAATCGTTATATTTAAAGTCGATTAAACAAATTCAGATGATTAGAAAAATTCTTGTACTGGTTATTTTCTTTATTATAACATCATTTAATACCGTTGATGATACTGTTTATATCTGTGGCCCTCAAGGTGCTAAAAAATACCATTATTCGGAAACTTGCCGTGGTTTAAATGCGTGTAACCATGAAGTTGTGAAAGTCTCAAAAAGTAAAGCGCAATCTTTCGGTTTGACGCTTTGCGGCTGGGAAGATTAATCAATCACTCTATAAAATAATTTCTTTGAAACTGTTCCTTTCTTATTTATTTTTCATTTTTTCTATTTCATCGTATACCCAAACCAAGGTATTGTCGTGGAATATTGAAAATTTTGGAAAATCAAAATCTGAAGCTGATATATCTTTTATTGCCAATACCATAAAAAATTATGATATCGTTGCTATTCAAGAAGTGGTAGCCAGCTATGAAGGCGCTCAAGCTGTTGCTAAATTAGCAGAAGACCTAAATAACAATGGTAATCAATGGGATTATGTGGTTAGTGATCCAACCAGTAGCAGCGCATACAAAACCGAACGCTATGCTTTTATTTGGAAAAAGAATAGTATAAAAAGAATTGGTAATGCATGGCTCGAAAAAAAATACAATTTAGAAATTGATCGTGAGCCTTTTCTTTGCACATTTCAATCCAGTGAAACTACATTTACTTTAGTTACATTTCATGCAATCACAAAGAGTAAGCAGCCTGAAACAGAAATAAAATATTTTAAATACCTGCCCGAAGAATATTCTAATTTGAATTTAATTTTTGCAGGCGATTTTAACTGTCCACAATCACATTCTGTATTTAATCCATTAAAAAAAATGGGGTACGAACCCATTTTAGTGAACCAAAAAACTTCTTTAAAAAAGGCATGTAAAGGCGATACATGTCTTGCTTCAGAATTTGACAATATGTTTTACAATGCAAATAAGATTAAAGCAAATAAAGCTGGAGTAATTTCTTTTTACGAGAATTTTGAATCACTAGAGGGTGCTAGAATGATTTCAGATCACATTCCTATTTGGGTGGAATTTGATTTTAGATGATTTCAATATTTACAAAATTTAGAGCCACTAAAAAAAGCGGCTCTAAAATTAAAGTTTGCTACAACGAGTACAAAGAGGCTTTCCTCCTGTTCCTTGACGAAGATTTTCTTTTTCGATGTTGTTGCCTTCAGTACAACTTGTGTTGTTGTGATACACAGATTGCTTTGCGCTGTGAAATGGAGACGTTTTTGCCATGATATTTTATTTTAAAATTATTTTGTCTAAATTATATCAGGTTTCAACCTATTCCTTACGGTTTTCCATAACGAATCTTATTATTATAAATTATTTCATTCATCTACCATCGGTATTACATCCACCTAACAAACAAATCAATCCGTATTCATCCAAATACTATTTGCTTTGAAAACGTCCAATTTTGTTTTCATTTTCTCAAAAAAACACTACTCCATTGTAAAAATTATTATTCAAAACAATAATTTTATTTATTCTTTGAATTATAGCTTTCATCTGCCTGCCGCTGCATCCTAATAAAATAAACTACTGTACCTAATACCATAACCAAAGTTAACCCTACTAAAAACCTATTAGCAAACTTATAACTCTCATTTTCTGCAATAGTCTGCTCCAAAACAAAAGTCCTAGGAACTGTTTGATTTAATCTAATATCTGTCATGATTTATTATTTTAAAGTTATCACTATTTTCAACTGGAATTACAATGAACTCATAAACACAACGTTCAAATCTATTTTGAAACATCATATCATGATTGGTAGCATCAAACCGAAAACCCTTTCCTTCCAAGAAATACATATTAAAAATATTTTCTTTTCTATTGCCGCAAATTTCCTTCAATATCAAATGATTCTTGTGAACATGTTTATCTAGAAATGATCTTGACTCTCTGAGCTTAATCGCTTTTTGATTGTTGTATTTTATACGGTTTGCAGGGCACGCAAACCGCTGTGATTTTTTCTTAGGCTCAAACTCTTCACCTGTTAATGGATCTATCGCTTTCATAATTTTTTATTTAAAGATTTACTTTATTTTCTGTTAGTATTTTATCGATTGTAGCAACTTCGTACAAGTATATATCACCTAGCCTCGTATAAGGAAGAATACCGGTTTCACGATATTTAATGATGGTATTACTCGACAGTCCGAAGAGATTCTTCAGGTCGAGGTTGCGGTAGTATTTAGTCGTAGTTTTCTTCTGTGGCTGACTTTTAAGACTTAATTCAATATTTCCAAGTCTGGTATATATAGGCTCTATCAGTATTCGTATGCTGCCTAAAGTGGGTATTTTAATTTCGTTTGATTGATGCTCTGTCATGACTTACTCGTTTAATGATAGTGCAAGTAAGAAACAGATTAGAGGCTAACCAAATTATTTCAGGGGATTCTCAGGGGATTTTATTAATACGCTTGACGTACGCCTTATTCTCTTCAAATAAATGGATGAGCTGATCAAGTACCTTAAGTTGTGTTTGATAATACTCTCCCTTGTTAAACTTTGCATTTTCTTTATTGATTCTATGTATTGGCTTTACTTCTCCATCATCACTTGTATAATTGAAATTCTCTTCAATAAATTTTTGAATTTTTATTTTGTTTAAAGATTCCTTATGATCCATACGTATTATATCGCACTCCGTGAGAATACTAAAAAACACTGATGTCGTTATTTTGTCAAATTTTAAGGTACATTTTCCTAATTGTCTTTGAGTTTTCAAATAGGCGCCGGAAGAAGCCAAATCGTCAAAATCAATGGTATCAACATCCTTCTCTAATTTCAACAAAAAATGACACAACGCTTTCAATGATTTGTAATGGAGATGTAGTGCATGTAGCAATATAACTTTTCCTATATGTTCTTCGTTTTTATAAAAGTCAAATTCTTCCTCAAAGCGCTTTAAAGTATATATTATCTCGTCGACTTCAGCCGCGTCGTTATCATCACATTGCAAAATCGAGGCTGCAGTAAACTTATCTTTTTTAGATACTGACCCGTAGAGTTCGCGTACGCTTGACTGAATATGATCCAAGAATGCCAGATTTGTAATTGCCCTGGCTTCATACCAAGCTATTTTTTGCTGCAATAATTCGCATAATTCTACAATTACTTCCCTTTTTCGGCTAACGAATCTGAGATTTTCCATTAAGGTATCTTCTAAATCATACACGTCGTTTTTGAAGTATTCTCCCTCAATTTCGTCAGCCCAAACATCGTTGATCAAATATTGCTTTTGTTTGCCGTCAAACGTAATGTTCACAGCGCAAATTCGCTTTATTCTATCGATAAAATCGGTTCTAGTTTCCATAGTCTGGTGTAAATATGAATGCTAATGTAGCAATTCATTCTGACCAGAAAAAAAATATTGTTTAGAATACTTTTTTAATGTTTGTACATTTTATTATTCTTTATAATAATTTTTATTATTTATAATATTTTTTTGAGTTCGATATTCAACCGTACTTTAATTAAATTTATCCTTCAATTTCTGCATGTCTTCCATGACATTCACATCCATCACTTTAGCGTAATGTTGCGTCTGTTTTATGTTCGTATGCCCAAGCATTGCCGAAACATTCTCGATCTTTATTCCATTGCCTAGAGTCACTGTAGTGGCAAAAGTATGTCGTGCCGCATACCAAGTCAAATTCTTATTGATTTCTAATATATCTGCAATCTCTTTGAGATAAGCATTCATCTTTTGGTTTGAAATCTTAGGAATAATACCTGCTTCTTCTGAAAATTGATATTTATTAATGATTTTTAGCGCTTGGGGAAGTACAGGCACATTTGCTCTAATTCCGGTCTTTTGTCTTGTGGTTTTAATCCACAAATCACCTTTTGAATCTTTAATAATATTTTCGCGCGTTAATTTAGAAGTATCAACCGGAGCATAACCGGTGAAACAGCTAAAAAGAAAGATATCTTTTACTCGCTCTAATCGGTCTATTGCAAAAGTTTTAGCCTCAATTTTATCAAGTTCTTCTTGGGTTAGAAACACGGCCTCGATCACCCGTACTTTTCCCTCATACTTATTGAAGGGGTTCTTATCAAGCACGTCCATCTTAATCGCATAATTGCACACTGTCTTAAAGGTTCTGAAATACTTGACTACAGAATTGTTTTTGATCCCGACTTTATCATTATGGCAACTTTCGAATTTTAAAAAACTCTCTAGGTTGTAAATAAAAGAACTGGTAATGTCTTTTACTTCAATGTCATCGGTTCCATATTGTTTTTTGATAAACAACCGCACGAGTTCTTTAGACCTCAAATACTTCTGATATGAGGATTTGGAGCGTTCACCAAGTCAACTAATTTCAAAAAGTGATTGTTGTGTAAATCAAAAAGCGGCAATAGGGTAACTAAACCTCCATTTTCAGGTTTTCCTAAAAACCGGTTTTTTAGCTTATTTAATTCGACCTCCTCTTCAAACTTACACATCGAATTGTGAAGCTTCTCAAGTTTGAGCTGAAATAAATCCAAAGATTCTTTCAGTACTTTTTCAGATTCGACTGTTAGCAATTTTCTCAGTCTTTCTGTGGCCTGCCAACGTTCAGGCAGAATTAATTTACCAGTACTGATTGTTGTTGTTTTCTGTCCCAATACCACTCTCGCGACAATTGGGCACAATCCGTTAACTCTTGCTTTTTCGGTTTTAATGTAAAAGAAAATTTTAATCATGACTTTTTTAAGTTTAGGTTCGAAATACTACTAGGTTCGAGTACAAAATGACTTAAAAAAAATCGGCACCCCTAACGTTTACAGGGGATTCTCAGGGGATTTTCTGAGAATGGGGTAACTGCATTACCCCATTTTTCTTAAAACACATGGGGTAACGTATGGGTAACTAAACTATGCGTTTCTATGTGTTTTTTGATAATCTCGCAAAAAAGAAAAACCCTTTAAACACTAATGTTTAAAGGGTTTTGAGCTTTTATGTTTCTTTTGAAACATGCTTTCCGCGGAGAAAGAGGGATTCGAACCCCCGGACCTGTAACAGTCAACAGTTTTCAAGACTGCCGCAATCGACCACTCTGCCATTTCTCCAATAAGTCGTGCACCAATTACTCAATGCGGTTGCAAATATAGCAACCTTTTTTGATTAAGAAAATATTTTTCTGCGAAAAATGGAAGTTTTTTGAAGTAGGCCATTCAACTGTTTCATTTTGTTTGATTTACAACAACCACTACAGCATGAAGCAATAAACAGATCGCTAAATTGATGTCATAAAAAAAGCAGGCGCTAAGCCTGCTCTTTCATTGTTACGCTGCGCTCTGCTGCTGCAGTTCCGCTTTTCTCGAATTGACGCTCAGTATAAAAGCATCCACTTCGGTAAGCTCTTGCATGACCCTTGCCAAATCCATTTCTTTCTCTAGTAAGGCTACAGAGCCGTAGCTCTCTCTGCGGGTTTCTAAGAGAAACTTCTTGTACTCAAGTCTTGTTCTCTTGTTGATGGCATCCTCTTTCGATGGTCCTTCTGGCAATACCGCGATAATGGTTTCTGTTGCGGTAAGTTCGGCGAGCACACCTTGTAGGACGGCATCGAGTTCTTGTGCGTTCTCAGCATATCGGGCGGTTAAACGTTCGTCTGAAATTCGTTTGAAATTCAAATCAGCTTGCTCTTTTGCTGCCCAAGACAATAAAGCATCACAGTCGGCAACTTGTGTCAGGTTGGTAATGGAATAGTTCATGATTTCAATATTTAATGATTAATAATGTTGTTGCTTTTTCAAATCATGAACCATATTGTTAAAATTAGAAATATTTAATATTAATTTAACATAAATAAGTAATTATAATCAACTGTAAATCCCATTTCTCCTCAGTAAATTCAATACTTCAAAGCAATTTTCGCAATTTTGACTCCAGCAGTAGTTTTTCGAGTACCAATATTTCGTGACGGTGCCGTTGCTCGGTAAGCAAGTCCGATAGCGGTGCTTCGAGTGCTTTAGAAGCTTTACCTACAATGGCTGTAGGCAATCCTGTTGTTGCTTGTTTGCCCGAATCGCGCGCATTTAGAAACTCCGCGAGCTTTAAGAACCGCCAATGTGCTTCTTGCTTTTTGGTCGCGGCGGCGATTTTGCGTGCCACGAGCAGTTGCTGGTATTCGTTTTCAAGCAGTAAGCGTTCTAGCTGTTGTTGATTGGAATATAGGGATGCATCTCGCGCAGTTTTGGCTGTACTTTCGGTTGACTGCACATACGCAAGCATTTCGGCGAGTAATTGTTTGGCAGTTAAGGGTAGATCGCGTTTGCCGGTTTCAAACATTGCACACTGACTGCGGCTAACCCCTAGCAACATCGCAAGTTCTTGCTGGGTAACGCCCAATAAAGTCCGGATGGTATTTTCTTTTTTCATCGCCTGAAGTGTTGTGACAATTTTTTCGCAGACAAATATTTTGCCACAGTTTTGGTGACAATTTTTTTTTATGCGAAAATTTTGTCACAAGATGTGTGCAATATTTAAAACAGAATAAAAAATGACACAAGTTGGAAAATAAAATAGAGAAAACAAGATTTGTTCAAAGTGATTGGCACGGATTAGTTCATCAGCTCGCTACGCTTGGGTGTATATCTGCGCTAGATGGTTGTACGATTTTGAAATCTAGAAAATGTTGCTAATCTAATTCCTTTAGCAATCTAAAATTATCTAGTAAGGCATCAATTGACTTATCAGAATTGTGCTTCGCAAGTATAAGTCTATTATCTACTGTGCAAAAACACTTGCCATTTAGTTTTTTAAAATGGGTTTCAACGAATTTAGGGTAATCTTCTCGATTGAATTTAGCTTCGTATAATTCAAAGCCGCACGCATGACTATCATTGAAGAACTTCACAAAGTTATCTCGAAAAGTTTCTTTTACCTCTTTTCTAAATGACTCTATTTCTGTTTCGTTAAAGTGAGAGTACGCTTTTAAAACGAATAAAAAATTAATTTTATATTGATGCACAAATAAGGTATCCCTATCAAATAATCTATCTTTAAAATGAAAGGATACTTTCGGATCTCCTTTTTTATCAATGGAATGAACATCATAATTTAACACATCATCAATATAACCATAAATGAAGAAATTGGGAGAGATATTATATCCTTCAGTTACAAGATCTCTATATCTCAAACTACTTGTTTGATTTTGATTGTTCTTATTGAGTAAATCAATATTGAATTGAATAACATTTTTGGCGTAAGTAAATTGCTTATACTTTGAAACTTTACCTGCAGTGGTATCAGACTTATAGTATTTAGAATCACCAATGTAAAAAATATCACTAGTATCAATCAAAGATTTGTAATCATAAATATGGTCAATTATTTTTCCGTCATCATTGTTCTTAAGCTTTTCTATAGTAATGCCATCTACTTCTAAATTGGTCATTTTATTGGAGAATAATTTATCTACCATATCCTCAAATACCAAATTATAATTACTAATAGCTAAGAAATCTTCTCTTTTCCTCTTGATACTGCTTGTATCAAACTGTGTGAAATACATGTCACATAGCAGATACATTTTTTTTAAAGTATCATTAAAATAACGATGTTTAATTTTTCGTAGTTTACTACTTCCGTTTAAACATAATCTATCAAAACGCATTCCTTCAATTAATTGAAAAGATTTATCAATTTTAAGATGTAAATGATGGTCTTTATTTAAACGATTTAGTATCGAAAAGAAATAAGTTAATAATTCCTCTTCTGTATTGATGATTTTTTTCTTATTCCTTATTTCAGTGTAAATGGGGTTTTTACTATTCAAAAATATAGGTGATGATTTCCTAATGGTCTTCTCCCATTTTGGTTTCTTAGCTTGGTTTGAAACGAATTCTATATGCTTAAATAAGATTTGTTGTTTGTTCTTTTTATAGAAGTTAACAAAGCTTAACAACAAATCTAGAAAAGAGTACTCTTTGTTCCCAATATTTGTATTTAGCTCAAATGTTTCAGTTGTATGAATTATTGATGTATCCTTTCTCCTCTTCTTAAATTCCAATAAGCTATTATAAAAATGCACCGATAGTTGCCGCACCCAATTATATTGTGTTTTGTGCTTAATAGATTCATTTATGATTAAGTCAACTAACTCTTCCTTTGTGCAGCCAAAAACAGTTTTGTCACTATCTTTCATAAAGACTTTTGGGAGCATAAAGACCAAACTATTCTTTTCGAAAGAATGATAATACCCAACAGACGTGATTATTCCATCCAAACCATTTTGTTTATAAAACTTTGGATCATCGAACACGCCTTGGAGTAATTCGATAGAATATAGCTCGTTTTCTATTAGGATTTTCATTATTTAAGAGTCTTGTTCTTCTCTACCCTCTGCCGCTTGTCTTAACCGTGGCTCTGATTCTTCTGCTACTACATAAGGTTTAACAATTGGTTCTAGTTTAATTCGTTCAAATAGTTCTTTGACTTTTTTCATACCTTTCTTATCTATTGGGAAAAAATCTTCATAAGAGGTATTTTCCTCAAATACTAAGTTATCTTCATCTTTGAAAACATCATTCCATAAGTAGAAAATAACTTTATTGATAAATGGTTTTAGTGAAATTGTCTTATTATTATCTGGTTTAATAAAGTAATTTCCAATGCATTTATCCATACCTAAAGAACGGTTGTTTTTAATATGATTTAAGTTGACTTTTTTTATGAATTCTATCCAGCTATATTTTTCGCCATCTTCTATATCAATTTCAAAATCATTGGAATCATTTATTTTTCCAAAATCGTCTTTGAGTTCGTAACAAATAGGAATATACTCCCAATCCCAACGTCTTTTAAAAGCACTATCCATAGGAAAGAGCGATTGGTCCGAAGTATTCATAGTAGCAATTATACTGAGATTGTCCGGTAAAAGCATGTTCCCGTCAACATAGAACTTAGAATTAGGGATACTCTCGTTAAGGTAATTAATTAGTTCATTTGAGGGCGTGATTTTATAATTTTCATCACGATCTAATAATTGAAATAACTCACCAAATATTTCGGCACAATTTCCTCTATTAATTTCTTCAATGATTAAGTAATATTGGTGTTCAGGATCATTGCAAGACTCAACAAAACTATTAGTAAATATTTGAGGCACAAACTTATATTTTATTTCTCCATTACTGTCGGTTATAGGTTTATATCCCCCAACAAAAGAAGTATTATCATATTCAGGATGGAAAGTTATTCTTTTTTGAAATATGGTATCGACATCTTGTAAATCTTCAGTAATTTTATAAGACTTTCCGGTACCGGGAGCGCCGAAATATATTTTATTTACTGGGTTAACTTTTGGAGAATTTGCTGATGCTGTTTTTGATTCTATTAAAAGTTCCTTTAGAAATTTTATGTAGTTTTTTTTACCAAGAATTGCTCTAGGCATATGGGTTGAGGTTTTTAAACTAAACTCAAAAAATTCTCCTTTATCACTATATAGATTACTTTCTAATTCATTAATAAACTCGCTGAGTTCATTTTGTGGTAAGCTAAATACAGATGTTCCAAATTGTTCTTTATATATAGTATCATATTTGGTTAATTGTTCTAAAAGCTTATCTCTGTTCGATCCGAAAGAGTCAGTAAAATAATTATGCTTAACCTTATCTAGTTTAATAAACCAATCTGCAAAACTTTCTTTTAAATTCCCTGCTGTAACTTTTTTGATGGGGACTGAACCACTATTATTATAATCTGAAAAAAGACGAGAACAAATATCTTGATATTGGTCCTTAGTAATTTCTTCAAAAACACCAGTAGTATTAATTTTAAAACTAATGTTTTTTTCAATCTCAAAAGTTTTTTTCAGGTTAATTGAATCGCCTTTAATTTCTGTAACAATAAAATTATAATATACTTGATCATTAACTGAAGCTACTATTATATCATTTGGTGACATAACTTGAGGACTTGCTTTCTCAGTATCAACCTTGAATATGACTTCCTTGCCAGATTCTATTTTTGAGAAAGTTGAGATTAGTGGATCTATAGATATGCTAAAATATTTTGCCATATTATTTTTATTAATAGTTGAATTCGTATTTCTGCCAACTTGGTAATTGTCTCGAAGAATTGATGTTAGTATCAATATCAATAATAAATTTGACATTATTATTATCGTCAATAATTTTTTCAAGATAAATATTATCCCCTTCTTTTGCTTGTTTTGCTCTAACGTACGGCCCTAGTTTAGATAATCGATATTCCCCATTGCTTTCGTGTTTGAAGTTTAAATTCGTTATATTTTTTGTTTGTCTGTCAACAAAATCGATCGATAATGGAGGATCCCCAAAAATGGAAACTGGATCTGCGTTTGTTGCAATTGTTATGTATACATCATTCATCTTTGCTAAGCCAGCATTGGATCTGCTTAATTTTTTTATGTATTGTGTCACTTTCATAAAATATATTTTTTAATAGAAGCAGCAATATACCTGGCCATTAATGGAGGAACCGCATTGCCAATTTGCATATATGTTTTAAGGTAAGCGCCTAAAAAAACATAATCATCAGGAAAAGACTGAATTCTAGCTGCTTCTCGTGGTGTAATACTTCTTACCTGAAACGGGTGAATATGTGAATGACAATCCATTTTTAAATGAGCAGTAATAGTTCTACTAGGCTTATCTGCAACTAATTTATAATATTTATCTTTGAAAATATGATTTCTATGTAAATAAGGCATTATATCTTTTATTTTTTCATTCGTCCCATCATCACCTTGATTTAAAAGCTTATATATCTCATAATTATTTTCATTTGTATATCTAGCTTTATGATTGAAAACATATGGAATAATTTTGTTTTGATTAATCAATTTTAAATAATCATTTTCGTTTCCAAGAAATTGGTTTATATCTATTTTTTTTCCAGTTGTTTCATCATCTATTTCTGTTAGATTTTTAATCCTTGGGGATTCTAAAGGTTTTATATAATCTATAGCATCTTTTAAAACGTGTTTTTTAATTTCTTTTGCAGCAATTTCTATTTCATCAAAAAGTTTTGAAGGTGTAACTTTTTTATTTTTAACAATATCGTTTCTTATAGCAATAAAAATTAGCCTTTGTCTTTTTTGTGCTACTCCAAAATCATCAGAAACAAGTACTTTGTATGCAATTTTATATGTGAACTTATTTCCGTCTTTTTTCACAGTAATGTTTTGATAATCTTCAACTACTTGTTCAGCATAGGGAAGCATACCTCTTACATTCTCCATGATAACAATTTTAGGAGCTATTTTTTCGATTGCTTTAATGTAATACTTGTAGAGTTCATTCCTAGGATCATCTATAACTCGTTGCTGATTTGCAGAACTAAAACCCTGACACGGAGGACCACCAATTACAACATCAATCTCATTTACTATATAGTTATCTAAATGATCAACAATCTTTCTGATATCGCCTTTGATTACCCTCTCTTCTGGAATTTCAGGATGGTTATACTTATATGTTTCAATACATACTGCTTCATGATCATTAGCTAAATCAATATGAAAACCCTCTTGAGCGAAACCTAAACTTAAACCACCAGCACCACAGAAAAAATCAACTATTTTAGGCTTGCTATTTTCTTTAGAACTTTCTTGAAGTTGTTTTCTTTTTTTAGAATCTAGTTTATTAAAAGTATTATCTAATTTATCTTTATTAACCGTTGTGAATTTAACACTTGAAATGAATTCATTATATAAATCTTTTTTTAATAACTTCTCTAATTCTTTAAGTTCGTTATTAGATTCAACAATATTAAGTTCAACTAATCTATTTAATACAAATACTTCATTTCCATCATTACAAACTTCTAAAGAGATATTGTTTTTTTTAGCAAATACTTGAACTAATCTATTGAAAAGCATAACTTTTTCGATAAAGAATTTTTTAGTATTTATATCTTTTATTTCTGAAACTCTATTAAACATTTTCTATCCTCTCTAATGTTTTCTTTATACTTTTTGCAATAGCTTCCGCCATTAAAGGTGGTACAGCATTCCCTATTTGCTTATACTGTTGTGTGCGTGATCCCTCAAAAACAAAGTTATCTGGAAAAGATTGTAATCTAGCAGCTTCTCTAGGTGTAATAGTTCGTTCTTGTTTATAATCAGGATGTATAAACTGATTACCATCTTTATATAAATGGGCAATAATAGTTTTAGAAGGGAGGTCCCACCATTGTACTACATAACTATTGTTGAAAACCCTTTGTTTTATATGGTTCAAATCTGGCTTTTTTTCCAATAGATCAGTAAAAGTCCATTTATTTTTACTCATTGTTTTATAACGAAGTCTATCTTGTTCATTATGAGTTCTTGAAACATGATCTCTAAGTAACGTCTCACTTTCATCTCTAATTTTTAAAAGAAACTCATTCTGTTCTTTGATATTATGCTTAGTAATAATTTTACCTTCACCTGGCTTAATAGCTGGTAAATCAGAAATTGCATCTTTAACAGTTACATATTTCTTTAAATTGTTTTTTGAATTTAATTCATAGTCAGGATTATAGTGAGTCTTAACTATTCCTTCATAAATTTCAGACGGCTTTATCGACAAATTCTTTCTAGTTCCAATTAAAATAACTCTTTTTCTAATTTGTGGAACACCATAATCACAAGAATTAAGGACCATATTTTCAGGTTCTTTTATTAAATTATATTTTTGTCCAAGTTCTTTTAGAATTTTTTTTAGAATTGGTTTCCCTTTTAATTTTGCACTTAACAGCCCCGTAACATTTTCAAAAACAAAAACTTTAGGTTCAAAATGATTTAATATCTTAACATAGCTTTCAAATAAAAAATTACGTGGATCATCAGCCATTCCGTTATCATCTTTAGCTCTACCAAGAGTTGAAAAACTTTGACAAGGTGGTCCACCAATAATTATGTCTACTTTTTTATCTTTTATTTCGTTTTTAATTTGGTCAATAATATTATCATTTGTTATATCTGTTTCTAGGACAGATGCTTCTTCATCAGAATAACCATAATGTAGCATTCTTGTTTTTAGAGTTCTGCAAGCATATGAGTCATACTCTACGTGGGTTAAACTTTTAAAATCTTGTTTATAGAACCCTTCGCTAAGACCACCACAACCTGCAAATAGATCTATAAAAGTATAATTACTCATATATTTTTTGAATTATTTTTAAAATCTTTAATTGTTACTTCAAATCCCAAAAACCAAGAAAACTTAGATAGGTAATCTATACTGCAATTGAATTTTCCACTTTCAATTTTAGAAATGGTTGTTCTGCTTACTTTCATGATATCGGCTAATTGTTCTTGGCTGTAGCCTTTTTTTTCTCTTATCTCCCGAATCGTTTCGCCCATTTTAAGACGACAGCCGTTGAGATAAGTTTCCATCGAAGTCTCCGCTATTTGACCGTTACTGTTTGTCATTTTTTATGCTTCTGTTATTTGTCTGGTAATTATTTCAATCGCTTCTTCTTTGCTTACCATATTTCCGAATTCTTGCAGTGATTCTTCGTCTTTGTATACTCCATTTCGGTCATTCCAACATAGCCATGCTATCAAGTCTAATCTTGACCATTTATTTAATTCTGCTTCTAAAGCATCGCCTTTCAATTCCATTAATTTATAGTTGGGATGCTTTAGTTTTTCTTCTTGGTTTAAGATGGTACTCATAATAAATTTAATCACTATTAATCCTATAAGTTATTTTGTCAAAACAAAAATATTAAAACGACTGCGACAAAGTGCAATATACTGAACTCTTTGTTAACAATCTTCATAACACAATCCTTATAGCTAGGAAAGCTTTCCCCCTCAAAAAAAACCGCATCAACTGCAGTTTTATATTTCCTAAAGCCTCATTCACAATCTCATAATTCACAGCCATAGGCGTGTCCCTCAATAACTCACATACTCCCTAATCTCCAACCCACAACTCTCCCTTTTGTCATACTCAACATTCGATAGTCGAAATACCAAAAAAAGCCTATCCACAAAAAAAGCCGAAACTTTCGCTCCGGCTTTTGGCATGATTAAGTATCCATTAGTTTCTGTTTCTTGCAGATTCTAAAATCTTTTGATAAGAAACTTTGTACGTATCTTGAGATTTTTTGATGATTTGCGCTCTGTAAGAAGCATCGTTAAACAGTTTGTTGAGTCCAGGATGATTTGCGATGACCAAACCTTGTTGTTGGTAGGTATTGGCCAAATATTGCATGGCTTCCTCCATAACAGCAGCACTAAGTTCTGCAGGCATACTGGAAGCTAGAAGTTCATAACGCGAAAGTGTCGGCACAGCGGCAGGCACTTGCGGAGCAATAGGCGCAGTTTTAGCCGCAACTGGTGTTCCGTTTTCTAAAGCCAATAGGCGTTGTTCAAGATCGGCTAGTTTGCTGTCCATCGCTTTGATTTTTTTATCCTGCTCGATGGCCAGTGCAGCAATATCATTCGTATTAAGACCTATCGCCATGTTTATGGTAGAAACACCACCAGCGATCAATGAATTTGACCACGAAACACCCACGATGCTTGCATACTGCTCAGGCTTGATATCGGCTGGCGCAACGGCAATTCCGGTTCCGTCGTTTTTTCCTGATGGAAGGATATAATCCCCAGACATGACGATACCGCGCACTTTTACCGGAATTTGTCCCATAAAAGCCACTTTTTCATAGTTTTTCTCTTGACCATCCATTGGCATATTTCCTAGCATAGCCGGTTTGGTTGAGATGACCATAAATTGCTGCGCATTGGTCGTGTTTTTTGATATTTTTCCACCATTAACACCTACGATATCACCTGCTGTAATTCTTTCACTCGCATTGCTGCGTTCGAGCCATTCTGCATAATCCGCAGAACCTGACTGGTAGGTAACCCCAAGGTTCTCTAGTGCGAACACATTGTATCCCGCAAGATTCGCTGAAGCCAAAACAAGATCAGCTGCTGCTGCAGCAATACACGCACCGCATGGTCCTGATGAAACGACTACACCACCTACAACAACGGGGATGAATGAAGTGCCTACATTGACACCCGCCTTCACTTCTTCGGCAACAAGGATGGCGTTATTGAAGATGAATTCCGGATCGCTTGTAGCTTCCCCAGTCGTTTCGCCTTCAATGCGGCCGACTGCACCACCTGAACTGTTGAAGAAAGTGATGAAGTTATTCGAGTTGTCAGGTGTTCCTGCAGTAAGTTTGATAGCAACGCCCTGCGCACTTCCTTCTACTCGCAACGGATAGGCACCATAAGCGCCATCACCTCCAGAGACATTGGTATTGATAGTCACCTGGCCATTAGTATTTAAAGCACCGTTTAAGGTTGCTGATTGGTCAACGGTCAGCGTGCCGGTCAAATGCGTGGCTGCTGCGTTGTTGACATTCAGTGCGCTTTGCAGCGTAGTAACACCGTCAACATTGAGGGTAGTGTCAACATCCAAAGCACCGGTCAAATGCGAAGCTGCACCATTGTTGACATTAAGTGTACTGTTTAAATTCGTGGCACCGGTAACGCCAAGCGTACTGCCAAGCGTTGTGGCACCGGTTACACCAAGGGTATTGTTTAAGGTTGTAGCACCGTCAACGTTTAATGCTCCTGTTAGATGCGTTGTCGCTCCGTTATTAACGTTTAGGTTGTTATTGAGGTTGGTGATACCAGAAACCGCGAGTGTATTATTCACTGCCATCGGGCCGTTTGCGGTGATTACACCATCTACGACCAAATCGCCGGTCATGTGCGAAGCCGCACCGTTGTTTACCAAAAATGTGCTTTGAAGCGTTGTAGCCAAATCCACGTTTAGGGTTTTGTCAACATCGAGTAATCCCGTAAGGTGTGTTGGCGACATGTTATTCACATCCAGTGAGCTTTGAAGCGTCGTTGCGCCGTCAACGTTTAATGACTTGTCGATGTCTGCGGTTCCTGTCAGCCATGTTGAACTCATGTTCGAAACAGTGAAGTTTCCTTTATTAATGGTTTGTCCGCCTGTGGTGTTGAGTGTAACGTTTCTTTTCACGACTAAATCTTCCCCGATTTCAAGGCTCTTCTTAAGATTGATGTCGCCATTGGCAAGGATTCTAAGTCTTTCGATATTATTGGTCACGAAAACAAAATCTTTGGCATCCGTAGTTCCTAATTTGTCTACCAATGGGTTTGAATTCGAATTTCCAAAAAGGCTCCATACCTGCGATGGGACACCGACTGCTGATGCAGTGTTTGATGGCGTGCCGAGGTCATTCACAAATTCTGACAATCTTGTCGGCGCCCCGATAAGGTCGCCGTAGTCTCCACTAAAAGCATTTTCTGCTGTAAGCGCATGAAGTGCGTAAGGTACGCTTAGGAATTCACTAACGCCCACGATGTCAAAATCAGCACCGTCATTGACGTCGGTAGCTGTTTTTACAAAGTATGTTGCGTCAGCCCAGTTGATACTGGCAAGGCTTCCCTTTACGATCTCACCACCCCCAATTTGAAGGCTCACCAGTCCGTTTTTGTTTGTAGCGACATGATGCGTTTCAATATAGACAGCTTCGCCATCTTTCGATCCTCTGAGAATGCTGATTTGTACTGCAACTGGTTTTTCTGTGACCAGGGCGTCTTTAGTATCGCGAATCACCGATTGGTAACTCATCTTGGCCGGAGTCTGGGCAAATGCCACTGAAACCAGAAGCAATAGGACTAGGGTAATTAATTTTTTCATCGTGTTTGTTTATTGGTTTTTGATTATTTTGAATGTTTGGATGGATTGTTCTCCTGAAAGCAGCCTGACAACATAAGTCCCAGTTGGGAATCCTTTTAAGGCAACCGATGTAGTCTGCCCGGCTAATTTTCCGGCTAACTGTAATTTCCCTGCTATGTCATAGAGCTGATACGAAAGGTTTTTGGTTTCAAAATTCCCAACGTCGATGTTGATGATATCCTCGGTTGGATTTGGATACATTGAAAAATGTGCATCGCTAAAATGTTTTGAATCGGAAATCTTAAAGATTTCATAAGCGTGCTGCACGCCTTGTGAGGTTGAGCCACGGCTTCCCAAATCACTGGTATAGGAAGTCTGGCCTACAGAATATGCCGCAGTACCGCTTTTTCCGGAAGCATCGCCCCCGGCAGTTCCTGCTGATTTCTGTGCATGGATTGAAAATACGGCAAAGAGCATCATCACCGTTAAAAGATGTTTGTCCATAAAAATTGTTTTGTAAGATTTTGATTAAAATCAACCCACTGAGAGGACGGAAGAGATCAAATAAATCTTGGTTAGAGGAATTAAATTAACATAACTTTTTGATATTATGTATTTTAGAAGCGTGTTTTCGTCTAACAGCATTTAATCCGGATGAATGGCAGATGTAAAAAACAATTGCGTAATTGGTGGCTTTACCATTGTTAAAAAAAATTTGTGGTTTATTCATTACAAGTCGTGAATCGGCAAAGCATGAAAATCTCCAAAATTTAGAACAAAAAAAAACCGCAGTTAAACTGCGGTTTTCATATCAAATTAGCAAGCCAAATGCTACCATCTTAAAGTCTCACTGTCTTAAAATCCATAGCGAAGCGTGTCCAAAGTCACAGCAGTGTCATCAATACGCCACATACTCCGTAATCTCCAACCCATACCCTATCATCCCAACACGTTTAGCATGCTCAGCATTCGACACCAAACGAATTTTAGAAATATCGATATCATGCAAAATTTGCGCACCGATGCCAAAATCTTTGATATCCATTTTGATTTGTGGCGATTTGAAAATCCCTTTTGACTGTAGGTGTTTCAATTCCACAATACGATTCAGCAAATTGGTCGTTTGCATCTCTTGATTGATAAACAAAATCGCGCCCCTGCCCTCGTCATTCAACAATTGAAACATATCATCCAATTTCTTATCAGCATTGTTGGTCAAGGTTCCCAAGATATCATTATTGACTAAAGTCGAATTGATTCTCGTTAGTATCGGTTCACCAATATTCCAAGTGCCTTTCGTCAAGGCAATATGCACTTGTTTATTCGTGGTTTGTTGGTAAGCTCTTAATCTGAATTTCCCGAAACGGGTTTCCACATCAAAATCTTCTTTCTTGACAATCAAACTGTCGTGTTGCATGCGATAGGCCACTAAATCTTCAATTGAAACCAATTTCAAATCGAACTTTTTCGCCACTTCAACCAATTGCGGTAAGCGCGCCATGGTGCCATCTTCATTCATAATTTCAACGATAACACCCGCAGATTTAAATCCGGCCAATCTTGCAAAATCAATCGCTGCTTCGGTATGTCCGGTTCTTCTCAATACACCGCCTTGTTTGGCTATCAACGGAAATATATGTCCGGGACGCGCCAATTCATAGGGTTTGGTGTTAGCATCAGTCAATGCCAATACGGTTTTCGCTCTGTCAGAAGCTGATATTCCTGTAGTAACGCCATTGCCTCGTAAATCAACAGAAACTGTAAAAGCGGTTTCCATAGGATCGGTATTGTTGCTCACCATCGCATGAAGTCCCAATTCTTTGCATCGGTTTTCAGTCAATGGAACGCAAATCAATCCGCGTCCGTGTGTCGCCATAAAGTTGATCATATCAGGCGTTACCAATTCGGCAGCGGCCAGGAAATCGCCTTCATTTTCTCGATCTTCATCATCAACAACGATAATCACTTTGCCTTGACGAATATCTTCAATGGCTTCTTCAATCGTGTTTAGTTTTATTTTTTCAAGTTCCATGAATGACCATTAATTTTGTGATGGAAATATTTTTTTAAATAGTTTTTGAAAAGGAGCAATAATCGAATCTATATTAATCAATCCAATATCATTAGTCGCACGATAAGTCAGTAGAATCGCTAAAGGCAACAATATGAAAGTTGACATCCAACATCCTAAAAATGGTGATATCTCGTTTTCCTGCGCCACTTTTTTACCAAAGGTGTTGACAAAATGAAATATAATAAAAATCATCACCGCAAAAACAATAGGCAATCCAAGTCCACCTTTTCTAATAATCGCGCCCAAAGGTGCTCCAATAAAAAACATCAAAAGGCATGCAATTGCAATCACGAACTTATCATATAAGGCAATCCAATGCTCGTTAATGGTCTCTATTTTCATGAAAATTTCATTCTTATAACTGTCAATCGAAAAATTGTTGCTAATCACATTACTCGAAGCGATTCTCAATATATTGGCCCGCTCGGAAGGAGTAAAATTCTTCAATAATTTTGTTGTTAATGAAGGGTTTTGCTGCACAATTGTATTCCGATTTTTGTTGGTCATTCCCATTCTCAAATAAGTATTATCCGATATCGAAATAATATCCTTGCGATAATTTTTATTTAAAGAATCTAAAGTATATAAAAGCTCACTCACGTTAAGCATGTTATCGGTGTCTTTAATTTGACTGTCTTCCTCACCACCGTTATTCAACTTGGTCAAATCAATATTGATAATGTATTTTTTAAACGAACTTTTGGCAAAAGGAAATTTATTTCTTTCCTCATATTTTTTAGGAATGATGTCTTCATAATAATAACCATCATTCAAAACCAATTTCAGGATGTTAGAGTTTTCATTGCTAATCAATTCACCCGTTTTGGCTTTGATGACATTTTTACTGCCATCATACACATTGACTTTTTTGTGAATGGTAACGCCAGTAAGAAAATTACCGTTTGGACCTGACTTCTTATTTACTTTGATATTGTAGGCACCCACATCACTAAATTGTCCTTCGGCAATCGCCATCGCAGGTTTCATTTGTGCAATACTTTTTCTGAAATTAATGAATTTATATTCCGCGTAAGGAATCACATTGTTGGCAAAAAAGAAAGCGGCTAAACTTAAAAAAAGGATGAACACCGTCAAACCTCTCATGATTCTTTGCAATGAAATTCCGGCTGACTTCATAGCGGCAAATTCATAGTTCTCCGCCAAATCACCAAAAGTCATAATCGATGCCAAGAGCACAGATAACGGTAAAACCAAAGGAACCAAACTCGGCATTTTGAAAAGTAAGAACTTGACAATCAATATAAAATCCAAGTCTTTTCCAGCCAATTCAGAGATGAAAAGCCAAACAGTTTGCAGAATAAAAATTAATAAGAGAATTACAAATACGGTCGCAAATGTAGTAATAAAGGACTTTAGAATGTATTTGTCGAGAATCTTCACTTCCAATTAATCTAGCTTATTGATGTAGTATTTAGGATATTTACTCGCCTCAAAGGTAAATTGATTTTTCGATAATGGTTGGTTGATTTTAAAAGAATTAACGGTCAAGGTAGTTTTTGTTCCGTTTTTACCCATTTCAATCAAGTTGTAGATGTTTTTGGTTTGGGTATCAATGCCTAAAAGGATTTCTTTTCGCTGGTCTTTCGCACTGGTTGGCACCAATTTGACGTATTGTATTTGGCGTCCTTTCACGTTTTGATTGATGTCCCAAGTGCATTTATAACCGCTGTTGTAAAACGTCAACATTTTAGATGGCGTAATCGCGTTATCGTCTTTTTCATTGAGTTTAGAAATCGAAACTTCTTCATCTTCAGGATTGATCGTGTAGATTTTCTTACCGTCGAATATTTTGGTTACGCCCATCAAATTCAATACATACATATTGCCTTTCATGGTCACATTGCCTTTGCTTTCTTGGTTGATATTTTCTTTGGAATTGTTTAAAGCGTATTTGAAATCGATGACGATATTATCATAGCTTTTGACTTTAGCAGTCACTTGGTCTAATAAATCTTTGGCTTTTTTGTCTTGTGCGTGTAGGGTTAAACTAATAAAAAGAAATAAGGTAATTGAGGCAAGCGTTTTCATTTTATGCATTATTTTGTTCATTGTTAAAAAATTGATCAAGCGCGCTTAGATCGGTAATATTAACACTTCGGGCTTTACTTCCTTCAAACTGACCAACAATTCCGGCAGCTTCGAGTTGGTCTATCAATCGACCGGCTCTGTTATAACCTAATTTTAATTTTCTTTGAAGTAATGAAGCGGAACCTTGTTGTGCAGTTACGATAATCTCTGCGGCTTCTCTAAAGAGTGAATCTCTTTCGGAAATGTCGATATCAAGATTAATGCCACTTTCGTCGCCAACAAACTCAGGAAGCAAGTAAGCGTCCGGATATGCTTTTTGTGAACCAATGAATTCTGTAATTTTTTCTACTTCGGGCGTATCTACAAAAGCACATTGCACACGAACCACATCGTTCCCATTCGTATACAACATATCACCACGACCAATCAATTGGTCAGCGCCTTGCGCATCGAGAATGGTTCTCGAATCAATTTTTGAAGTTACTCTAAATGCGATTCTAGCTGGAAAATTCGCTTTAATGATTCCTGTAATAACATTTACGGAAGGTCGTTGTGTAGCGATAATTAAATGTATCCCAATCGCACGCGCTAATTGTGCCAAACGCGCAATTGGAGTTTCCACTTCTTTCCCTGCGGTCATAATCAAATCGGCAAACTCATCGACTACCAAAACGATGTAAGGTAAAAATCGGTGTCCATTTTCGGGATTTAGTTTTCTCGATTTAAACTTCTCATTATATTCTTTGATGTTACGAACCATTGCATCTTTCAATAAAGAATAACGGTTGTCCATTTCAACGCAAAGCGAATTCAACGTGTTGATTACTTTGGTGTTATCGGTAATAATCGCATCACCTGAATCAGGTAATTTGGCAAGGTAATGTCTTTCGATTTTATTGAATAAAGTCAATTCTACTTTCTTTGGATCGACGAGAACAAACTTCACTTCCGCGGGATGTTTTTTATACAATAATGATGTCAATACTGCATTCAAACCAACTGATTTTCCTTGTCCTGTGGCTCCTGCCATCAATAAGTGCGGCATTTTGGCTAAATCGACTACAAAGGTTTCGTTCGAAATGGTTTTCCCTAAAGCAATCGGCAATTCCATTTCTGCTTCTTGAAATTTAGCCGAACCAATGACGCTTTTCATAGAAACCATCGTTGGATTTTTGTTCGGGACTTCAATACCAATCGTACCTTTTCCTGGAATTGGAGCGATAATACGAATGCCCAATGCAGAAAGTGACAACGCAATATCATCTTCCAAACTTTTAATTTTAGAAATTCGGATTCCGGCTTCAGGAACAATTTCATACAACGTGACCGATGGCCCAACGGTTGCTTTGATTTGCGCAATTTCGATTTTATAATTGCGAAGCGTTTCAACAATATTGTTTTTATTTTCTTCTAATTCCGCTTGATTGATTGTAATACCACCGCTTGAATATTCCTTTAATAAATCCAATGTTGGAAATTTATAATTCGAAAGTTCTAACGTCGGGTCGAACAAACCAAAATCTGCTACGAGTCGAGACGCTAAATTTTCATCAATAGTGGCTTCTTCAGGTGCTTTTTCAATGACAAAGGTGTCATCATTGGTTGGGATAATTTGCTTCGCCGATTCGCTAAAGCTCGGGTCTGGTTCAGTCGCTGGTGTAATAGTCAGAGGCATCGACTTCACAACAGGTTCCATATGAATTTCTGACGGATGATCAATCGTTGGTTTTAAGGCTTCTTTATTGATTTCAAATTGAGAAACTGGCTTTAATTCGGGTTCATCAATAGCTTCTTCTTCGTCTTTTACGGCAAACTCTTCAAGGTTGTACGCGCTTTCAGCCATTGGTATATTCACCGAAGCCAAATCCTCGTGAAGCTCTTTTTTATTGCGCTCGAAAAATGATTTTACCGTATCCGGTGATATCTTAATTTTGAAAATCAAATAGATGATAATTCCAAAAATCAAAACCAATAACGTTCCGATTCTGCCGATATAATCTTGTGAAAACAAATTCATTTCATAACCAATCGTTCCGCCAAGTTCCGGTAATGAATTCGCGAAAAATCCAAATAAAACCGAAATGAGTACAATCGCAAACAAATCCCAAAACCAAATGTTTTTGAGTTTCTTGAGTGAAATGTCTAAAGCCAGGAATGAACCGGTCAAGAAAAACAATTTGACAAACAAAAATGAAGCGGCTCCAAAACCTCTGTAGACAAAGAAATCCGATAGAATGGCTCCAAATTTTCCGAGCCAATTTTTAGATTTTTCGCCACGTTCTGCGAGTAAATGAATGGTGCTTTGATCGTCGTGACCATATACAAAAAACGAAACAAACGCCACCAACAAAGCAATCGAAAACAGCACAAACACACTGCCTATAAGGAGTTTGTGTTGTCGTGTAATCCGCCAAGATTTTTTAGTATCCGGTTGGTCTTCTGACTTTTTATCTGTGGGTTCTTTCTTTGTTGTTTTCGCCATGCTGCTTGCTATGCTTTCATTAAAAGTACACTATATAAATTTAGGAATATAAATCATCAATACTACGGCAATGGCTGTCATCGCTGCAAAAAATACAGAACCAGCCGCTATATCCTTAATGAATCCAATTTTTTCGTGGTAATTCGGGTGGATAAAATCCGCTATTTTTTCAACTGCAGTATTCAATCCTTCGATGCTTAAAACCAAGCCAATCACTAAGGTTTGACAAAGCCATTCGGTCATCGAAATATTAAAATAAAATCCGGCAATAATCAGTAAAACTCCAATAGAAGATTGCACCATTACGCTATGTTCGGTGGTAATCAATTTGATGAGACCTTTTAATGCAAATCCCATGCTTTTCAATCTTCCTGTAAAAAATGTATTGTCTTTTTGAAATTCCATTCTTGCAATATTAAAGTGTTGCTAACGCGCTTTCGTAGTTCGGTTCATCTCCAATTTCAGCAACTTGTTCGGTGTAAACAACCGCTCCATTTTCATCGAGAACAATCACCACTCTTGAGTGCAATCCGCCGAATATACCATCAACGATTTCTAGACCATAATCTTTACCAAAACTACCGGTTTTAAAATCTGACAAATTCACCACATTGTCTAAACCTTCAGCGCCACAAAAACGCTTTTGAGCAAAAGGCAAATCTCTCGAAATGCAAAGCACTTTGGTGTTGTTTAACTGGCTGGCTTTTTCGTTGAATTTTCTAACAGAAGTGGCACAAGTTCCTGTATCAATACTCGGAAATATATTTAAAACCAAACGACTGCCCGAAAAATCGGCTAAAGTCACTGTTGATAAATCGGTTTTTACTAATGAAAAATCGGTTGCTTTTGTGCCGACTTTTGGTAATTCACCTGAAGTGTGTATCGGATTTCCTCCTAATGTTATGGTTGCCATGGCTTATTTTTAAGGCTCAAAAGTATGAAATTTATTTGAGATTTGGTTTTAGAATTTTTATCGAAAATTGTGCATGAAAAGCTATTGCTTAAAACGATTTAGTTTGTTCAATTTTTATAAATTCCTATGCGCCTTTGCACCTTTGCGAGAAATAATAGCTCGCCAAGACGCAGAGACGCAAAGTTTAGAAGCTTATTTAATTTTGTTAAAGGTTTTTCTTGATTTATAAAGCGACATCTTTTGTTTGGATTTTTATATTTACTTTGTATTTCAATATCAAGGCAAAGCAAAAGCGGAAAAACCATACATGATTAAGAAAATTATTATCATACTGATTGCGGTAATTGGAATCATTTCGATGTATTCATTCAAAAATGATGAAGCGACAGCTTACCAAAAACTGTATTCCCAAAACTTATCGGCATACAATCTTGAGCAACAAAAACTACTCAATTTAATTGAAAGCACAGTCGTATTAGACAGCAATTCGATAAAAATCATCCGCATACAAATTGAAAAAAACCGCATACAGCTCAAAAAAATTGATTTTTGGTTGCGGTATTTTGAACCCAATGTTTATAAGAAAATCAATGGCCCATTGCCGGTGGAATGGGAAACCGAAGTTTTTGAGAAATATGAAAAACCATACAAAAGAGAAGGCGCCGGATTTACAATTGCGGAAATCTACTTGAACGGAACCAATCTTGAGAAAAATATTTTAAGCAATTACATCGAAACTTCGATGGGCGCCATTGACACATACAAAGTAGCATCGATGTCTGATAATTTGAAAAGTGCTGATGTGTTTTTTTTATGTAATCGACTCTATTTGTTAAATTTAGCCGCTATTTACTCAACCGGATTTGAATGTCCGAATACCGAAAAAATCATTCCTGAATTGCAGCATATGCTTTCGGATGTGAATGAAATTTACGCTACTTTCAATCAATCTTTTCCTGAAAAAAAACTCGATTCAAACTATCAGGAACTATACAATCAAACCATCGAGTTTGTCAAAAACCAACCCAAAGATTATACAAAATTTGATCATTTCACTTTCATTAAAGATTATGTCAATCCGCTTTTTAAACTGAATCAGCAATGCATTTTAAAGTATCAAGTGGTTTCCAAAAGCAATTTAGATTATTCATTAAACGACAATGCGCTTTCTATTTTTGACAAATCTGTCTATTATGCTCAAAGTTCCAAAGGTATTTATGCTCGCATCAAAGACCCGATGGTTTTGAAAGACATTGACAGCATTGGTAAGTTGTTGTTTTACGATCCGATTTTATCGGGCAACAATCAGAGAAGTTGCGTTTCTTGCCACAAATCGGATGATTATTTTACGGATACCCAAATCAAAACCGCATTACAATTCAACCAAACTGAAACATTAACTCGGAATACACCTAGTCTATTGAATGCTTCTTTCAATCATTTGATTATGCTCGATGGGAAGTTATTGACTTTGCAAGAACAAGCGAAAACGGTCATTACGAATCCAATAGAAATGGGCAGTAATGAAGATGAAGTGTTGGCCAAAGTTCTGAGTTGTTCGACCTACAAAAAAGCTTTTAAAAAATTTGCTAAATACACGCCTGCGGAAAGTAAAATTTCATTGAATCATATTTTTTCTGCGCTTACTTCGTATTACGGAAAGTACAGTCAAAATTATGCACCTTTTGATAATGCTATGAATAAAAACAAACCGTTGCAATCTGATGAAATCAAAGGTTTTAATTTGTTTATGAGTAAAGCACAATGTGCGACTTGTCATTTTTTACCTACATTTAGTGGCATCAAACCGCCGTATATTGGAAACGAATTTGAAGTTATTGGTGTTCCGGCGGATACTGCTTTCACCAAACTCGATAATGACAAAGGCCGATACGATGTAAATCCAGCCTTCGAAACATCGAATGCCTTCAGAACCTCAACGCTTAGAAATACAGACAAAACGAGACCTTATATGCACAATGGCGTTTTTAAAACTTTAGAGGAAGTCATTAATTTTTACAATCGAGGTGGTGGCATCGGTCACAAATTGAATGTTCCAAATCAAACTGCGACATCAGACTCATTGCATCTTTCCCTTGTGGAGAAAAAACAACTGATTAGTTTTATAAAATCACTCAATGAAAACATTACGTTTGAAAAACCACCGTTGCATTTACCAGAATCTAAAATTAAAACTTTAAACACCAGACCAGTTGGAGGAAAATACTAAAATAATCAAAACCACAATCCTACTTTTCGTAATAGGCATTATCATCACCGCATGTGCCACGCAAAAGAAAACGGAATACGTCATGCCGCCAAACCTTTCCGAAAAAAATGAAAAGCAATTCATTCAATTCTTTACGGAAGGCGAAACTTATTATAATCTCAATTGCGCGGAATGTCACAATAAAAAAATCAATAATAAAACGGTATTACCGCAATTTACCGACGAGCAATTAGAGCTCTATACCGTTAGAATTAAAAATCCCGACCATGCTAAACGATTGACAGCAAAAGATGTCACGGATGAGGAGCTTCAAAAGATCATGTACTTTTTAAAATATAAAAAAAAATAACTTACTAATGGCTGACTTTCATAGCCTTTAACGAGTATTTGTGGAGTTTGTCGAAGTTTATTTTTAATTCATTTGTGGTGCTTTTACTTTGCATTTTTAGAGCAAAACAGACAACCACGCTATTCTTAGAATAGTTTACAGACATGAAGAAAATTTACTTCGTAATTACCTTCTTATTTTTATATACTGCGACTATTGGACAAACCGTTCCAATTTTTCCGCAAGACAGTTCTTGGAAGTATTTATACGATCAATTCGATTTAGGAATGACATGGCGCACTACGACTTTCGATGATAGTGCATGGCTTGTCGGCAGTGGTGAATTTGGTTATGGCGATGGCGATGAAATAACCCTTGTAGATTCTGACACCAATGGCACTGATAAGCATCGAACCATTTATTTCAGAAAAACATTTACACTCACCAACCCTACTGCCTATAGCTGGTATAATTTCAGTATGCTTCGTGATGATGGCGCTGTGGTGTATTTGAATGGAAAAGAAATCGCAAGAAGCAATATGAGTAATGCCGATTCGGCCTATTCTAATTTGGCTGCTTCCGAAGTAAAAGTCGGCGATGAAGTTACTTTTTACGGTTTCTATATCCATGCTGATTCTTTTGTTGCAGGCGATAATGTGCTGGCTGTTGAAATTCACCAAGCAATAGTTGATGATCTAGATCTAAGTTTTAATGCTAAGTTGGACGCGGTTGTACCTCCGAGTTGTACGACGCCAAAAACGATTACTGCTAACGCAATCACTACAACATCAGCATCACTTTCTTGGGATGCCGTTTCGGGAGCCAGCAGTTATAATGTTCGATACCGAAAAGCCGGAACCGCAATTTGGACCAATACAACAGCTACCAATACACCATTAAATATTACAGGATTATTGCCGGCAACGAATTATGAATTTGCAATTCAAGCGCTTTGTTCCGCTACAAGTGATTATAGTGATTTGACTTATTTTACAACACTTACGGCTTATTGTGTAACGCCAAGTTCGCTTGTTGCCAGCAATGTCACTGCATCAACAGCGACACTTTCTTGGGCTGCAGTTGAAGGTGCTTCAAGTTATACGATTCAATACCGACGCATTAGCACCACAACTTGGACTACAACAACAGCAGCAACCAATACACTATCGATTACAGGATTATTAGAAAGTAGTGCTTATGAATTTCAAGTGCAAGCCGCTTGTTTAATCAACAGCGCATTTAGTGCTTCCGGCAATTTTACGACACTTACTTCGGGAACAAATTTTATCATTGCAGCCAATTCCGCTTGGAAATATTTAGACAACGGAACCAATCAAGGAACCGCTTGGCGCGCCAATACTTTTAATGATGCTTCTTGGGCAACCAACAATACGAAATTTGGTTATGGTGAAGGCGATGAAGCTACGATTGTCAATTACGGTCCAGATGCTAATAATAAATATGTAACCACTTATTTCAGAAGATCGTTTTTGATTAGCAATCCATTAGCCTATACTTCGGTGTTGTTTGAAGTGCTTCGCGATGATGGCGTTGTTGTGTATTTGAACGGAACGGAAATCTTTCGCAATAATCTTCCAACGGGTACCATTAATTATAATACTTACGCTATCGTTTCTGTTGGTGGCACTGATGAAACCACTTGGTATAGTGTTCCTATCGATGCATCTACACTTTTGACAGGAAACAATGTCATCGCTGTTGAAATTCACCAGCAATCATTGGCCAGTTCAGATCTTAGTTTCAACGGACGTTTATCCGCTACGATTCCGACAGCATGCGGCAATCCGGATGCACTCGTCGTTACCAATATAGCATCATCTGCTGCAGTATTAAACTGGCAAGTCGTTAGTGGTGCAACAAGTTATAATGTACAATATCGTTTGGCAGACACTGAAGCATGGACAACAACAACTGCAACTGCTACCTCAAAACCATTAACGGGATTAATTCCGGAAAGCCATTATCAATTTAAAGTGCAAGCTGTATGCAGTGCGATTGGCGATTATAGTGCCATAGCCAATTTTATGACCGTTGCTTTAGGTTGTGATCTTAGTACAGCACTCAATGCTACTCCGGTTACAGCAACAACTGCAACACTTTTATGGCAAGCCGTAGCTGATGCAACGATGTATGACATTCGATACCGACAAGTAGACACTGAAGAATGGAATACGGAGGAATCCAATACCAATACAAAACGCATCACGGGATTAAGACCACAAACCGTTTACGAATTTCAAGTGCAAGTGGTTTGTTCTTTTTCGAGCGGTTATAGTAATACCTACAATTTTATTACAACAGCACCAACTTGTTCGACACCATCAGGCGTTAGTGTCCTATCTAACAGTGCTTCTATGGTCATTGTGAATTGGAATGAGGTGATCGATGCAACATCTTATAACATACAATATCAATTGGCAGGAACCAATTCATGGGTTACAGTTACCTCAGCAACCAATACAAAAACTATCACGGGATTGATTGCAGCAACGCAGTATGAATTTCGCGTTCAAGCCGTATGTTCTTTCAATAGTAATTATAGTTCACCTATAAGTTTTACGACTTATGCTGCGGGCACAGACACCTTTCTTGCAGCCAATGCCACTTGGAAATATTTAGACAACGGAACCAATCAAGGAACCGCTTGGCGCACCAATACTTTTAATGACACTTCTTGGGCAAGTGGCAATGCCGAATTGGGTTATGGTGATGGCGATGAGGCAACCATTGTGAGTTACGGTCCAAATCCAAACACTAAATATCTTACTACTTATTTCAGAAAATCATTTACGGTAATCAATCCGACTGCTTATACTGACATTACTTTAGGTGTTATATTCGATGACGGTGTTGTAGTATACCTCAATGGAAACGAAGTATACCGAGCCAACATGCCAGCAGGAACCATCAATTATAATACGCCTGCAGCTATTGCATCAAGCGGTGCTGCAGAATCGACGTGGAATATGGTTACCTTAAATTCATCGCTGTTTTTAACCGGTACTAATGTATTAACCGCTGAAGTTCACCAAATATCTTTTGATAGTTCCGATTTAAGTTTTAATGCCCGATTGACAGCTCCTAGTAGTCAACCAACAGCAGTAGTTACGCGTGGAGCGTATTTACAAAAACTGAACTCCAATGGTGTTACGATTCGTTGGCGTACTGATATTCCTAGCAATAGTAATGTTAATTATGGAGTCAGTGTAGCCTACGGAAATAATACTTCCGATGAATCACTAACTACGGAACATGAAGTCACATTAACAGGATTGATTTCAGGTGCTAAATATTACTATTCTATAGGAACTACCACCCAAATTTTGCAAGGCGATCTCAAAAACAATTTCATCACCGCACCTACTGAAGGAAGTACAATACCGGTTCGCATCTGGGGTATTGGTGATTTCGGGAATGGAACCAACAACCAGTTGAATGTGCGCAATGCCTACACGAATTACACCGGAACAACACCAACCAACCTTTGGTTGTGGCTCGGCGACAATGCTTATACAACGGGTACAGATACTGAATTTCAAGATCGCGTTTTCAATCAATATACCGATCAGTTGAAAAGCATGCCGGTATTTCCTACGCCTGGTAATCATGATTATAACGAAACCGGTTATCAGCAAGAAAGTACCTTATCTACCAATTATCCTTATTTCTCCATTTTCTCTTTACCGCAAAACGCAGAATGTGGTGGCGTTGCTTCGGGTTCACCAAAGTATTATTCGTTTAATTACGCCAACATTCATTTTATTTCGATAGACAGTTACGGCACATTGAATGCTCCGGGAAGTCCGATGCATACATGGTTAATCAACGATTTAGCTGCTAACACACAACGTTGGACCATAGTTTACATGCATTATCCGCCTTATACATACGGCACCCACAACAGCGATACCGAAACCACGCTGATCGATATGCGAACCATTCTTGTTCCATTGCTCGAGAGTTACCATGTGGATGTTTTGCTTGCCGGACATTCGCACGTGAATGAAAGAAGTTATATGATTAAAGGGCATTATGATGTGGCTAACACTTTTACCGAAGCAATGAAAGTTAGCCCGCAAAACAACAATTTTGTAAAAACACCACCATACGACGGCACTGTTTATGCGGTTTGCGGCACATCGGGACAAAATCCTCAAGTGGTAAATCAGCCTGGATTTCCGATGCCTGCTATGTATTTTAATAACAACACCAACAATTGCTCTTTGGTGATTGATGTTAATGGCGATAATTTCTCTTGTAAATATCTTACTTCAACCGGCGTTATTGCGGATGAATTTACAATCACGAAAAACTAAAATTAACCGCAAAGAGCGCAAGGTTATACGCAAAGAGCGCAAGGCTTTTTTGATAACATCAATTCCTATCACAACATTTGGCTGTTAAAAAATCACATCCAGATTTTAGAATAATACATAAATGATTAAAGCCACAAATGCACGAATTTTATAATCAATTCGTGCATTTGTGGCTTTGTCTTTTTAAACGATTTAAAAGAAATCTAACTCATTTCAATACCGTTTTCTTCCAGAATTTCTATCAAATAACTGCTTTGATTCGGATCATATTGCTCGATGCCGCTCTGATACCATTGCAAAATAATATGCAATTGAAAAGAAGTATAATATTCGGTATCAATACTCAAACCCAACATACCCGCTAATAGAAAATCTTCTAAAATTTTGGTATTCACAATACGTTTGGGCACGCCATTCCTTAGCGAACCATTCATACTTTCGAATTCTAATCTCCCCAAATTAAATCCTGTGGTAAAAGCTTCATTATGTCTTTTTCTGTTGATTTGTATCTCCGGATTTAATCCGTTGGAATACCCTTCAAAATAATCCAATCGGTAAACTGGACTGTGTGTATCTTTCATATTCATAGGTTGAACGTTTGAATTTCTACTCAAACATATCAACTATACTTTAATAAAAAATTTAAAATCGTTGAAATGATAAAATACTCTTCCAATCACAATGGCAGTGACGTTTATCGATGAAATATGCCGCTGAGGAATGCTCCAAAATTTCACGACTCATTGTCGGTTTCTTTTCATAACTTCGCTTTGCTTTTGAAAACACAATCTTATTAATCTATCAAAATAAAGCTATGCATTCTAAATGGGAAAAATTACTCAAAGAATTGGCCAATCTGTGCTTCTTTTGGTTTTTTGGTGTATTGTTTTTTTTAGTATTTCGAATAACCTTTATAAGCATCTATCACAAACAATTATCACAAGCTGTATCGGCCAATGAAATCGCAAAAACATTACTCATGGGATTCCGTTTCGATTGCACTGCCGTTTCTTATTTCCTGATCTTGCCTTTCCTATTATTATGGTCACTCTCTTATTTCGATTTATTTAAAGTGATAAAATCAACGCGAATTGTATGTCAATACTTATTCGTTTTCTTATCGACAATCATCTGCATTGTCACCATTAATTATTTTGCGGAATACCACAACCAATTCAATAACTTTTTGTTTTTAAGTTTGTATGACGATCAAAAAGCCGTCTTCAATACGATACTCGAAGATTTTCATCCTTGGCGGAATCTAATGGCTATAATCGTTTGCATTGTTGTTGGAATTTTTATTTTGAAGTTTTTCGAAAACAAAGATTTCATCTACAGACAATTGTTGAAGTTGCATTTCAAAGGAAATAAAACGATAATCATTATCCCTTCATTGATCTTATTTGCTTTCAGTATCCGAGGTTCCGTTAACGATGTGCCTGCTTTAAGAAAATGGGCTGGTGTTTCGAGCGATGGCTTTTTAAATAAAACCATCATCAATCCGTATCGTTCTTTGATTTATGCGATGGAAGATTTTGATGAAATTAATATTCTCAATGGGAAAAATCCGTATTTGAATGAAGCTGATTTTTATGGTACTTTTTCCAAACCTCAAGTCAGCGATTATTTGAAAAAGCAAGCCCAAGGCGCGATGATTGAAAAACCCAAACAAATATTTCTCGTCATCATGGAAAGCTACGACTCGTGGCCGCTGATGGATCAATATGCGCCATTCCAATTTTCAACGCAACTTAGAGCGCTCAAAAACAATGGAACGCATTTCAATTATTTCCTTCCGGCTGCCGATGCGACTTTCGATTCGTTTGGTGCTGTCGTTACGAATGTTCCTTACACTGGCGTGAATATCAGTAAAATTGGGGAACTCAACGAACCGTTTGTAACCTCAATATTTTCACAATTTAAAAAACTGGGTTATCAAACCAATCTGTTTTATGGTGGATTTTCGAGTTGGCAGAATATCGCAGAATTTTCAAAGTATCAAGGTGTTGATCGTTTTTTCTCAGCAACCGATGCCGGTGGCGATAGCAATTCGGGAACTTGGGGCGTCGAAGATGAAAAACTTTTTGATTTGGTCGTGGCCAAAACTGATATGACGAAATATTCCTTGAATATTATATTGACATCCAGTTATCACGCACCTTATACTGTTGATGTTTATAAAAAGGGATTTCCGTATCGCAGTGAAAAAGATTTCCCCGAAGCAATGAAACCCTATTATGACGGCAGTATGACCTTCGAAGAAATGGGCCATTTATGGTACGGCGATTATGCTATCGGAAAATTTATGGAGCAAGCCACCAAAAAATATCCAACGGCGATTTATTCCTTTACTGGCGATCACTTTGGAAGACGTTTCATCAACAGCAAGCCGAATTTGTATGAAAGAAGTTCGGTTGGTTTTATTATGTATGGCAAGAATATTCCGAAAACCGTCAATCATACAGCGGGTTCTCATATTGACATTATGCCGACATTAATCGAAATGATTGCGCCGAAAGGTTTTGAATATTACAGTTTTGGCACTTCGATGTATGCGCCACAAAAAGCGATGAGTATTGCATTCAACAAAATCATTACGAACGACGAATTGTATTATTTACCCAAAGAAGCACAAGTCGAAAAAATAGAACTTGCAAGCATGAAAGAATCGCAAATCAATGCCACACCTTTAGTATCCGATTACAACAAACAAATGGGTTTGGCTTGGTATTGTACGATGAAAGGCAATGCGATTAAAAAACAGTAATGGCACATCTATTTGGCTACAAAATAATTTTATTTTTTTCATTTACCTCTTAAAAATCTCCTATTGATTTCATTTCCTTAAAATTAACTTAAGATAAACGAGTTTTATAGGTGTTCAACGACTTTTTTTCACATTGGCTTTTTACTTCCTTTATTTTGTAAGTAGTTTAATTCCCCAAATTAAATTAATGCTTAAATCTTATTTCATTATGAAAAGAATACAATTCGCCATTGTAATGGTCTTCTTGTCTATAGTCACTTTTGGACAAACCACGATTATTCCTCAAAATAGTTCGTGGAAGTATTTAGACAACGGAACCGATCAAGGAACCAATTGGCGTTCAACCGCTTTCAGTGATACTTCCTGGACAACTGGAAATGCGGAACTTGGTTATGGCGATGGCGGTGAAGCTACAGTAGTAAGTAGTGTCATCAAACCTGTGACTACTTATTTCAGAAAAACTTTTTCGGTGCCGAATCCGAGTTTGTATTCCACTTTTACATTGAGTTTGTTGCGTGATGATGGTGCTGTGGTATACCTCAACGGCGTTGAAGTAGCCAGAAGCAATATGCCGACGGGAACGATCATCAATACTACTTTGGCAAGTTCGGAGATCACCGGAACCAATGAAACAGCTTATACTAACTTTTCAATCAATCCATCGCTTTTTGTCGTTGGAAACAATGTGTTGAGCATTGAATTGCATCAAGCCACAACGAATAATATCGATTTAAGTTTTAATTTAAAACTAACGGCTACTACCGGATTTTGCGGTACACCGATTTCGCTCAATGCAACATCAGTTACAGCAACATCGGCAACACTCAATTGGTCGGCTGTTCCTAGCATATTCAGTTATACTGTTCAATACCGCCCAATCGGAAACGCGATATGGTCTTCTGCAACGGTAACTACAAACAGTAAAGCATTAACAGGATTAAATCATAGTACCACTTATGAATTTCAAGTCAAAGCCAATTGTTTGATTGCCGGCGGTTATAGTGCTTCGGCTACGTTTACAACGGTTACGCCAACTTGTGCTGTTCCGACTGCTTTGGTCGCATCGAATGTTGCGAATACGACTGCAACACTTTCATGGGCTGCAGTTGCGGGTGCTACGAGTTATAATATTCAATACAGAAAAACAGGAACCACCACCTGGACAACAACAACGGCTACGACTGCAACCAAATCACTCACTGGTTTGACAGCGGGATCTGCTTATGATTTTCAAGTGCAAGCGGTGTGTCTTATCACAAGTGCCTACAGTGCAATCGCTAATTTTACTACGATAGCGTACAGTTGTGGTACGCCTACCGCTTTAACGGCAAGTGCTATCACTACGACAACCGCGACAATTTCATGGTCGACAGTTTCGGGTGCGACGAGTTATAATATACAAGGAAGGGTTTTAGGAACAACAACCTGGACGCTTTTAACATCAAATACAGCTTCATTAGCTGTAACTGGTCTGACAGCCGGAACGACTTATGAATTTCAAGTGCAAGCAGTTTGTGCTATAACGAGTGCTTATAGTTCGCTGGCTAGTTTTACAACAATTTCTTTAAGCTGTGGCGCGCCGACTTCATTAAACACAAGCGCTATTGCCACTACATCGGCTACACTTTCGTGGATGACAGTTTCGGGTGTTGCGAGTTATAACATTCGATACAGAAAAACAGGAACCACCACTTGGACAACAACAACGGCTACTACGGCAACGAAATCAATTACGGGTTTATTGGAAGCAACTGCTTATGAGTTTCAAGTGCAATCTGTGTGTGCTATAACCAGTGCTTACAGCGCGCTTGCTAGTTTTACAACATTGTCAAGTTGTGGAATTCCAAGTGCTTTAAGTACGAGTGCTATTACCACTTCTTCTGCAACACTTTCGTGGGCATCAGTTGCGGGTGCTACGAGTTATAACATCCAATACCGACCAACAGGAACTGCAACATGGACAACAGCAACATCGACGACAAATTCAAAATCGATAACCAATTTGTTGGCGACTACTTCATACGAATTTCAAGTGCAGGCTTTATGTAGTTCGGCTAATGCTTATAGTGCGTCTGCAAATTTCACTACATCAACGCCTTCTTGCGATGTACCGAGTGCTTTGGTTGCATCGAACATTACAACTTCAACAGCTGTGCTTTCATGGCAAACAGTTGTTGGCGCAACAAGTTATAACATCCAATACCGACCAACCGGAACAGCAACTTGGACTAGTTTAAATGCAACTACTAATACGATCAATTTAAGTAATTTATTGATGGCAACCAATTACGAGTTTCAAGTGCAAGCTTTGTGTATCGTTACGAGTGCGTATAGTGCGTCTGCAAATTTCACTACATCAACGCCTACTTGTGATGTGCCGACTGCATTGATTGCATCGAACATTACAACTGCTTCCGCTACACTTTCGTGGATGGCGGTTTCAGGAGCTACGGGTTATAACATGCAATACAAACCAACAGGAACTGCAACTTGGACTAGTTTAAATGCAACTACCAATACGATCAATTTAAGTAATTTATTGATGGCGACCAATTACGAGTTTCAAGTGCAAGCTTTGTGTATGGTAACTAGTGCTTATAGTGCTTCAGTTAATTTTACAACAGCTGCGCCTCCTTGTTCGGTACCGAGCAGTTTAACTGCATCGAACATTACAACTACATCGGCAACACTTTCATGGTTGGCGGTTGATGGTGCTACGGGTTATACTATTCAATACAGAAAAATAGGCACTGCAACTTGGAATCAAACAACAGCTGCGACTACTTCAACTTCACTAATTGGATTGTTGGAAAACAGCAATTATGAATTTCAAGTGCAAGCGGTTTGTGTTGCTAATTCTAATTTTAGTTCGTCGGCGAATTTCACTACACTTACTTCGGGCACGAGTTTTATATTTCCTGCCGGTACTACTTGGAAATACTTAGACAACGGAACCGATCAAGGAATAGCTTGGCGCGATGCTGCTTTTAATGATACTACTTGGGCTAGTAATAACGCAGAATTTGGTTATGGCGATGGCGGTGAAACTACGATTGTCAATTATGGAACTGATCCTATTAATAAATACATTACGACCTATTTTAGAAAATCATTCAATATTACCAATCCGTCAGTCTACAGTAATTTTACATTCGATCTTATTCGCGATGATGGCGCTGTAGTGTATTTGAATGGTGTTGAAATCTACCGCAACAACATGCCTACAACCAACATTGCTTATAACACTTTAGCCACTATTGCAGCTAGCGGTGTTGATGAAACGACATGGTATACAGTTTCATTAAATCCAGCATTATTTTTAAACGGAGCGAATGTGTTGGCGGTTGAAATGCACCAACAATTTCCCGATAGTTCTGATCTTAGTTTTAATGGTCGATTGTCCGGAACCATTTCAGCAGGATGCAGTACTCCTGATGCTGTGACTATTAGTGAAGTGGGTTCGACTTCTGCCACAATTTCTTGGCAAGCCGTTACTGAAGCTGTAAGTTATAACATTCAATATCGACCAACTTTAAGCTCTACATGGACAACAATCACAAGCAATACCAATACTAAAACTATAACAGGATTGACGCCTACGACTAGATACGAATTTCAATTGCAAACGGTGTGTTCAACTACAAGTCCGTTTGGTGCAATCGGCAATTTTTCTACCAATACTTCTTCTTGTAATACACCTACTAATGTCACTATTGCTTCTAATACAGCTTCAACTATTGTTCTCAATTGGCTAGAAGTTGAAGGCGCTACGAGTTATAACATTCAATACCAATTGGCCGGAAGCAATTCATGGATTACGACTGCATCGACTACAAATTCAAAAATGATTAGCGGACTCATTGCTGCAACGGCTTATGAATTTAGAGTGCAAGCGGTTTGTGCCTTCACCGGAGATTACAGTAGTGTTGCAAGTTTTACTACTTATAATGATGGTACGGATACTTTTATTGCGGCCAATTCAACCTGGAAATATTTAGACAATGGCACCAATCAAGGAACGGCTTGGCGCGATGCTTCGTTTAATGATGCCGCTTGGGCCAGCAACAATGCAGAATTAGGATATGGTGATGGTGATGAAAGAACCGTTGTTAGTTACGGGCCAGATGCAAACAATAAATACCTTACCACTTATTTCAGAAAATCATTTACGGTACTCAATCCGGCGGCTTATACTGAACTTACATTAGGTGTCGTGTTTGATGATGGTGTCGTAGTGTACCTCAACGGAAATGAAGTCTATAGAGCGAACATGCCTACAGGAATCATCAATTACAATACTCCAGCATCGGTATCGGTGAGTAGTCCGGCGGAATCGGCTTGGAATACCATTGCGTTAAATTCATCGCTGTTTTTGACTGGCACCAATGTATTAACGGCAGAAGTGCACCAACAATCTTATGACAGTTCAGACCTTAGTTTTAATGCTAGATTAACTGCACCAAGCAGCACCATTGCTACGGTTGTTACTCGCGGTGCTTACTTGCAAAAATTAAATTCAAATGGCATTACCATTCGTTGGAGAACTGACATTGCTTCAAATTCTCAAGTACAATATGGAACTAGTATGGCTTATGGTACTGTAGCTTCCAATGCGAATTTGGTTACAGAGCATGAAGTGACTTTAACAGGGTTAACGCCCAATACAAAATATTTCTATTCGATAGGAACAACGTCACAAACCTTACAAGGTGATTTGAAAAATAATTTTATAACTGCGCCAGTTGTTGGCAGCACAACACCGGTTCGCATTTGGGGTATTGGTGATTTCGGTACCGGAAGCAACAACCAATTGAATGTACGAAACTCCTATATGAATTACACCGGAACAACGCCTACTAACATTTGGATGTGGTTGGGTGATAATGCCTATACAACAGGTACTGATTCTGAATTTCAAGATCGTGTTTTCAATCAATATACCGATCAATTCAAAAATATGGCGGTATTCCCTACTCCAGGGAATCACGATTATAATGAAACCGGATATCAGCAACCAGCTACATTGACAACCAATTATCCTTATTTCTCTATTTTCTCTTTACCACAAAATGGAGAATGTGGCGGTGTGGCTTCGGGTTCACCTAAATATTATTCGTTCAATTATGCCAACATTCATTTTATTTCAATAGACAGTTATGGCACATTGAATGCTCCTGGAAGTCCAATGCACTCTTGGCTTACGAACGACTTAGCAGCCAACACACAACGTTGGACCATCGTTTTCATGCACTATCCGCCTTACACTTACGGCACACATAATAGCGATACTGAAACCACGCTAATCGATATGCGAACCATTCTTGTTCCGTTACTCGAAAGTTATCATGTGGATCTGGTGCTTACTGGACATTCGCACGTGAATGAAAGAAGTTATTTAATCAAAGGACATTATGATGTGGCTTCCACTTTTACAGCAGCGATGAAAGTCAGTCCGGAAACCAATAATTTTGTAAAAACACCACCTTACGATGGTACAGTATATGCGGTTTGTGGTACATCAGGTCAAAATCCTGAAGTGGTTAATCAACCAGGATTCCCAATGCCTGCTATGTATTTTAGCAATAATACCAACAACTGTTCTCTCGTTATCGATGTTGATAATAATAAGCTGTCTTGCAAATACCTTGCTTCTACTGGAGCCATTGTAGATGACTTTTCAATCACTAAAATAGGCAGTAGTGCGAGAAATGCTTCATTAACCAATGATGAAGATGTAAAAGATACTTTGAATGTATTTGCCAATAAAAGCACCATCACACTAGATTATACTTTGAATGAAGATTCCGAAGTATCCGCCGAATTGATCAACCTCATGGGTGAAATCATGATGACCATCAAACAAATACCGAATTCACAATCGAAAGGAAGTTATAATTTTGAAGTGCCAACAGGACATTATTTAGCCGACGGTTTCTATTTTATAAGAATGGTTATCAATGGAAAACCTTTAGTTAAAAAAGTATATGTAATGAAATAAAACATTTTTAAAATAACCTTTTTACTAACCGAATTTCACTAATCAGCACCAATTAATTCGTGCTCATTAGTGAAATTCGTGTTTAAATTAATTCCAATAATAAACTACGATTTGTATATTTACCTACTTAAAATTTAAACCCAAAAAAATGCAACACCTCATAGACCGTTTTATCAGTTATGTTACGATTGATACCGAATCTGATCCGAATTCAACTACAACGCCAAGTACAAAAAAGCAATTGGTGCTCGCTAATTTATTAGTTAAAGAACTCAAAGCTATCGGAATGACCGACGTAACGATTGATAAAAATGGCTACGTTATGGGAACTTTGGAAAGCAATGTCGAACATCAAGTGCCTACAATCGGGTTTGTTTCGCATTATGATACCACGCCGGATTTTA
This sequence comes from Flavobacterium sp., assembly GCF_031411595.1. Taxonomy (GTDB): domain Bacteria; phylum Bacteroidota; class Bacteroidia; order Flavobacteriales; family Flavobacteriaceae; genus Flavobacterium. Next base: position 118,027 of record NZ_JANOBI010000021.1, read on the forward strand.
CGGGTTTGAATGTAAAACCGCAAATCGTCAAGAATTATGATGGCGGCGATATTGTGTTGAATAAAGCACAGAATATCATCTTATCTCCAAATTATTTCAAAGATTTATTATTGTATAAAGGCCAAACGTTAATCACAACGAATGGTTTGACATTACTAGGCGCCGACGACAAAGCCGGATTGACCGAAATCGTAACTGCGATGGAATATCTGATTCAAAACCCTGACATCAAACATGGAAAAATCAGAGTTGGTTTTACGCCTGATGAAGAAATTGGCCGTGGCGCAGATTTATTCGATGTAGAGAAATTCGGAGCCGAATGGGCTTACACGATGGATGGCAGTCAGATTGGTGAACTCGAATATGAAAACTTCAACGCTGCTGGTGCCAAAATTACTTTCAAAGGAAAGAGCGTGCATCCGGGTTATGCGAAAGGAAAGATGATCAATTCGATGTTGATTGCGAATGATTTCATCAATGAATTGCCGAAGCATGAAACGCCTCAAGAAACAAAAAATTACGAAGGTTTTTTCCATGTGCATCATTTGACCGGTTCGATTGAAGAAACCGTTCTTGAAATTATCATTCGCGATCACGATGCGAAAAAATTCAAAAAACGCAAAGAATTGATTCATTCGATTACCAAAAAATTCAATAAGAAATTTGCCAAACAGTTCGGTGAAGATATTGTGATTGCTGAAGTCAAAGACCAATATTACAACATGAAAGAAAAAGTGGAACCTGTAATGTTCATTGTCGACTTAGCCGAAAAAGCAATGAAAAAATTAGGTATTAAACCACTAATTAAACCGATTCGTGGCGGAACAGACGGTTGCAGATTGTCATATATGGGATTGCCTTGTCCGAACATTTTTGCGGGCGGGCATAACTTTCACGGCAAATACGAATACGTTCCTGTAGAAAGTATGCAAAAAGCCGTTGATGTGATTATTAAAATTGCTGAACTTACTGCTACTACAGATTTCACCAAAAAAGACAAGAAGAAGAAAAAATAAATCCGTTGGAAAAGGAATCGAAAAATACCTGGGATAAAACCAATAGTTGGAGCGTGGAGCTTGAACTGCTCAGGGAAATTATCGTCAAAACCCAACTCGTAACTACGAACAAATGGGGCGGTGAAGTGTATACTTTCAACGGAAAAAATGTCGTGGGAATTGGCGGTTTTAAAAACTATTTTACGATTTGGTTTTTTAATGGTGTATTTCTGAAAGACGCTAAAAATGTATTGGTCAATGCGCAGGAAGGTGTGACAAAATCATTGCGACAATGGCGTTTTTATTCGAAAGATGAACTTGACGAAAAACTGATTTTGGCTTATATCGACGAAGCCATCGAAAATGAAAAGCTCGGTATGAAACTGGCGCCTGCCAAAAAGCAAACCATTATTTCTGATTTTTTTCAAAACGAATTGAAAGCCGATTTAGAATTGAAAAAAGGTTTTGAAAAACTCACGCCAGGAAAACAACGCGAATATGTTGAGTATATTGATACTGCAAAGCGTGAGGAAACTAAAGTCACACGCATGGAAAAAATCAAGCCTATGATCATTTCCGGAATTGGATTCAATGATAAATACAAATAAACAAATACAGTATATCTAAAAACACTTTGCGGCTCTGCGTCTTTGCGAGATTAATAAATGTCACGCAAATACGCAGAGCCGCAAAGTTATAAGAGGAAACCAAAATCACGCGTATGGAAAAAATCAAGCCTATGATTATTTCGGGAATTGGACTCAATGATAAATACAAATAGACAAATACAGTATATCTAAAAAAAATTTGCGGCTCTGCGTCTTTGCGAGATTAATAAATGTCACGCAAAGACGCAAAGCCGCAAAGTTATAAAACGAAAGGTTTTATTTTTTCGCCAATGCCGCGCTCATTTCCATCGAAATGGCAGAACGTTCCATTTTTAGTTTTCCTGACATGGTTTCGATGACGATGGTCGTGTCTGCCAATTCAGCGATTTTTCCGTGAATACCGCTTTTGGTAACGATTTTATCACCTACTTTCAATTCTGCTTCGAATTTTTTTTCATCTTTCGCTCTTTTTTGTTGTGGTCGTATCATGAAAAAATAAATCACTACGAACATTAAAATAAACGGTAAGAATTGTTGAATTTGTGCCATATAGTTATTGTGTTATTGCTATCAGGTTTTAAACTGATTATTATTAATTGTAAATTATTGCTGTTTTTTACATCAAACCTCTACCGGTTTTATTGAGTCGATTGTTGGTTTGAAATTCCTTCACCAAATTATCCAAAATACCATTAATGAAAATACTGCTTTTTGGTGTTGAATATTCTTTGGCAATTTCTAGATATTCATTGATGGTCACTTTCATCGGAATCGAAGGAAATTTCAGAAATTCACAAATCGCCATTTTAAGTATGATGGTGTCGATTTCCGCAATACGTTCGGTATCCCAATTGGGTGTTTTGTTGATATATTCTTTGGCGAGTTCGGTTTCGTTGAGAATGGTTTTTCGGAATAAATCCGTTACAAATTGTTCGTCTTCGCTGTCTTTGTAAAGCTTTGGTACCGAGAAATTATCGTTCGATTTCATCGCTTTCAATTGCTTGATGATTTGCGTATTGACTACCGGAATATCATCGACCCAAGTGAGTTTGTAATCTTCGAGATAATCATAAAGCTTGTCATTCGCAGCAATCACTTCCATGAAAAGTGCTACAGCAAATTCTTGATCTTCATCGAAAGTATTGACGCGATTTTTCATGTATGTCGCATACAAATTACTCTTTTTGATATCGGCTAAAAGCAATAGAATGTAATCATCGTTTAATGTCCAATTCGTGATTTTACGATCTTCGATGGCTTGCAGTAAAGATTTGTTTTCCGACAACAATTTGAAAATCGCATTGTTGATAAACTTCTTGTTGGCGTTTTTATCTTCGGCAGTCGCCAAATGTTTGATGCTTGATTTGTCGAGAAAAAGGGCTTCTTTTTTACAGATTTCTATTAAAGTAGAAAACATGAGCAAGTATAAATCTAGAATGTTATCAATACTGTAGCGCAGAAACTTTTCTTGTTTCTCAATATTATCGGAACCATTTTGATGCATCGCATAAATCGATTGCATTACTTTAACACGGATGTGACGTCTGTTTAGCACCTGGTAAGAACTTTTAAAAATTAAACGGAGCGAAAGAAAATCAATCGCTCCGCAAAAATAACAATATTATTGATACCTGATTAGGTATTCTGATTTTCTTTTTTTCTGTCGGTAATGCGTTTCTGAGCAATTGACAAAGCCGCTTGATGCGTTGTAATACCTTGCTTTTCTGCAAAACTGAAAATCTCTAAAGTCGTATTGAAGATATTTTCGGTTCTTTTCAAAGCTTCTTCTTTACCATAACCTACGATTTCTCCGTATACGTTGATGATTCCACCCGCGTTTATTAAGAAATCAGGTGCGTAAGCAATGCCTTTTTCTTTCAAAATTTGCCCATGAATTTGCTCATTCGCCAATTGATTGTTCGCAGCTCCAGCAATGACTTGCGCTTTAATTTTATGAATGGTATCGTCATTAATCGTAGCTCCTAAAGCACATGGCGCGTAAATATCAACATCAGCAGCATACAAATCAGCACCTTTAAATATAGTCGCTCCGTATTTAGACTGCATTTCTTGAAGGCGGTTTTCATTAATATCGGTAATCTGAACCAGTGCACCTTCTTTAGTTAGAAAATCTACCAAAGTTTCACCAACATGCCCGATACCTTGCACCAAAACTTTTTTACCATCGAGTTTTTCTGAACCAAATTTATATTTTGCCGCAGCTTTCATTCCCATATAAACGCCATAAGCCGTTACAGGCGAAGGATTTCCTGAACCACCTCTGGCTTCAGAGATTCCGGTTACATAAGGTGTAATGTCACGAATCATATCCATGTCTGGTGTAGTCGTTCCCACATCTTCGGCCGTAATATATTTTCCGCTTAAAGAATGAACATACTCCGCGAATTTTTTTATCATTTCAGGAGTTTTATCAACCTTAGCATCGGCAATGATTACGGCTTTTCCACCACCAAGGTTTAAACCTGAAATGGCTGATTTATAAGTCATACCTCTTGAAAGTCTCAAGACGTCATTCAATGCTTCCCATTCGTTGGCGTATTTCCACATTCTAGTGCCACCTAAAGCCGGGCCTAAAACTGTATTATGAATTCCTATTATTGCTTTTAATCCAGTATCTTTGTCGTTGCAAAAAACGATTTGTTCGTGGTCATTAAAAGACACTTGCCCGAAGACAGGATCTACTTTTTGCAGCTCTTTTGGGGTAACGATTTCTGTGATCATAATTTTGAGTTTGCTATTGGGGGATTATCAAAAATGCTATGCAAATTTATTATTAAAATCAAAATATCATAATATATTTGGATTTAATTATCGATTTACTAAAATAGTATTGATATACAGGATTTTATACAATTATCAAAACCGCTTTTGCTTTAACAAAATAACAGAGTATTATCTTTAGATTATCATAATAAAATGAAAGAATTACAATATTTGAATAAATATTTCATCAAATACAAATACAGTTTTTTAATAGGAATTATCACTACAATCGTCGCTCAGATTTTCTCGCTATTCACGCCAAAATTAATCAGCAAATCGTTTAAAGCTATAGAAGATTTTTCGAAACAAAATAGCGTCGATTCATCATTGATTCAAAAGGAATTGATTCACAATATTTTACTGATTATTGCTACGACCATCATTGCCGGTTTTTTGACTTTTTTGATGCGACAAACTTTAATTGTGATGTCACGCCACATTGAATTCGATGTAAAAAACGAAGTGTTCCGCCAATACGAAAACCTCTCACAAAATTTCTACAAACAAAACCGAACCGGCGATTTGATGAACCGAATTAGTGAAGATGTTGGCAAAGTCCGCATGTATGTTGGCCCGGCAGTCATGTATACGATCAACACTTTCATCCGTTTCGCCATTGTCATTGTCTATATGTATAATGTTTCACCGCGACTGACCTTATATTCGTTGCTTCCACTGCCGATTTTGTCTTATATCATTTTCAAATTGAGTTCAGAAATCAACAAGCGCAGTACGATTTTTCAACAGTATTTATCGAAAGTATCGAGTTTTACGCAAGAAGTATTTTCGGGAATTCGTGTGATTAAAGCGTATTCATTAGAAAATCAATATCAAAATAACCTCGTTGAATTATCCGAAGAAAGCAAAACCAAAAGTTTGCATTTGGCGAAAGTGCAATCACTGTTTGGTCCGTTAATGCTCGCGTTGATTGGCGTGAGTAACTTGGTCGTGATTTATTTTGGTGGTATGATGTATATTAATGGTACCATTCAAAGCATTGGAACCATTGCTGAATTTATTTTGTATATCAATATGCTAACCTGGCCGGTGGCCTCTTTGGGTTGGGTTTCATCGATGGTGCAAGAAGCAGAAGCATCGCAAAAGAGAATTAATGAATTTCTTAAAATTCAACCGGACATTCAAAACAATCATGCTGAAAAATCAATTATTGATGGTTCAATCGAGTTTAAAAATGTAAGCTTCGTTTATGATGACACCCATATTACAGCATTGAAAAATTTAAGTTTTTCCATTAAAAAAGGAGAAACATTAGCGATACTTGGAAAAACCGGTTCGGGAAAATCGAGTATACTGTCGCTCATTAGTAGACTTTACGATGTAACTGAAGGCGAAATTTTAATCGATGGTCAACCCATCAACCAAATCAATCTTTATGATTTGAGAAATAGTATTGGCATCGTGCCTCAAGATGCTTTCCTGTTTTCAGATTCGATTAGCAACAACATCAAGTTCGGAAAGGAAACTGCCACTACCGAAGAAGTGCAAGCTGCGGCCAAGAAAGCAGTGGTTCATGACAACATCATGCAATTCAACAAAGCTTACGAAACCATACTTGGCGAACGTGGTATTACGATTTCCGGCGGGCAAAAACAGCGCGTTTCTATTGCTCGAGCCATTATCAAAAACGCCCCGATTCTGCTGCTTGATGATTGCTTATCAGCTGTAGATACTGAGACTGAAGAAACGATTCTCAATAACTTATTGACTTTCTGTAAAGACAAAACCACCATCATTGTGAGTCATCGTGTATCGTCAGCAAAAAATGCCGATCAGATTATTATTTTGGATGAAGGAAAAATTATCCAACAAGGTTCTCATAATCAATTAATAAACGAAAAAGGATATTATGCCGAATTGTATTTGAAACAACTTTCGGAAAAAGAATTGTCATAATTTTTGTTTTGTAATACATTTTTTACCATTTTTGAAATGAAATTAACACCAAACTAATTGATTGTAGGATTATGAGAGAAAATGATATGTTAGAAAAAGAGGAAATTTTTTCTAAAGTTTTAAGAGCTGGAAGAAGAACGTATTTCTTTGATGTTAGAGCTACAAAGGCCGATGATTATTACATAACCATTACAGAAAGTAAAAAGTTTACGGAGGAAGATGGTTCTTTTCATTTCAAAAAACACAAGATTTATTTGTATAAAGAAGATTTTGCTGCCTTTCAGGAAATTTTAGAAGATATGACTTCGTATGTGCTGAATCATAAAGGAGAAGAAGTTATTTCTGAGCGCCATCAAAAAGATTTTAAGAAAGAATATACCACCGAAAAAACAGAAGAAGATTCGTCGAAAACCAATAGTTTTACGGACATAGAATTTGACGATATTTAATTTTAGATTGCTGTCAACTTATAAATTAAGTCTAAGAACACTGCGTTTTTAGGCTTTTTTTATGTTTTGATTTACCTTATTTTGTTTGTCATATTATTGTGATTCGATTGTATCATTTATTTAAATTGCTCTCAAAAAAATTAAGTGTAGAAAATAAAGTTAATATATGTTAAAAATTAATCTTTTGATAAGGTGATTTATAATGAAAATAATTTAATTTTGAAACGGAAAATTTAAAATAGAATCTTTTAAAATGGAAACAACAGTCGAAAAAAATAAAGTTTTTAATTGCCGTAACTTTTTGAAAATCAATTTTAATGCTTCCAAACAATTAGTGTATTGAATGAATGTCGTATACATTGCTCTTTTTGATTTAAAAGAAAAGAAGTAACTATTAATATTATGAAAATTATTACCCTCAAATTGAATATAAAAACCTTATTATTATTTCTCTTACTGACCCATAGTTTATTGGCACAGCAAAAAGCCATTGGTCGGAAAGATAGAATACATACTACTAAAGAATTTTCGGAAAGATCTAGTTTAGCACCCAATGCAACGATTACCGGAAATTTCAGTATTTGTTTGCCTGGTCCAAATACCACACAGTTAACGGGTTCCGGAATACCTGACGCAACCACACCATGGACCTCTTTAAATCCGGCAGTAGCAACAATTGACAATGCCGGTTTAGTAACCGCTGTTTCGTTTGGAGCCACGACCATTTCTTATAAAGACAATTTGGGAAATATTGTTTCTGTGAATGTATATGTTAGTACATTTCCAACCATTACATCACCAAGTGGTTCTTTTACAACCTGTGAAGCGGGAACATTACAACTAAACGGTTCTATTTTCCCTAATGCAATAACACCTTGGGAATCTATGAATACGGGTATTGCGACCGTAGACAATACCGGATTAGTAACCGGAGTTGCGGGCGGAGTTGTTAATATTTTATATAGAAATTTAGGTGGATGTACGGTTTTACAACCCATTACTATCAATCCTTTATTATCCCCTACTATTGTTTGTGGTGCTACAACATTCAATCAAATTACATTCAATTGGGGAGCCGTGCCAGGCGCTTCAACATATACAATAGCTTATACTGTCAATGGTGGCGCTTTTCAACTTGGTGGTTTTGGTGCAGCAACAACTTATACACAATCAGGATTATTGCCCGGAGATTATGTAGACATTTATGTGACACCTTCAGGGCCGGTAGGTACTTGTTTTACAAATGGTACCGTTCGTTGTTATACAACAGCATGTACACCTGCTACGAGTCCATTAACACCAACAGTAACAACAACACAACCGACTTGCTCATTGGCTACTGGAACAATAACGATCACTGCTGTAGCCGGAGAAACTTACAGCTTTGATGGAGGTACTTATTCAGCAACTTTAATTTACAGCGGATTGGCGGCTGGTTCTGCTCATACAGTAACGGCTAAAAATGCCGTGGGTTGTATTTCTCCTGTTGCTAATATTGTTTTGAATGCTCAGCCAGCAACACCAGCGGCACCAATATTAACTCCAACTCAACCAACATGTACAGTGGCAACCGGTTGTGTAACAATAACAGCCACAGCCGGAGAAACATACAGTTTCGATGGAAGTGCCTATTCAGCCACTTTAGTATACTGTGGATTAGCAGCAGGTTCTTCTCATAATGTAACTGCAAAAAATGCGGCAGGTTGTATTTCTCCTGTTGCTAATATTGTTTTAAATGCCCAACCGCCTACACCTGCAGCACCAACTTTAACACCTACTCAACCAACATGTACAGTAGCAACCGGTTGTGTAACTATAACTGCTGTTGCCGGTGAAACTTATAGCTTTGATGGAAGCGCCTATTCCGCTACTTTAATCTATTGTGGATTGGCTGCGGGTTCTTCGCATAATGTAACCTCTAAAAATGCTTCGGGTTGTATTTCTACCATTGCTAATATCGTTTTGAACGCACAACCTGCAACACCTGCGGCGCCAACCTTAACACCAACTCAACCAACATGTGCTGTGGCAACCGGTTGCGTAACCATAACAGCAGTTGCCGGTGAAACCTATAGCTTCGATGGAAGTGCTTATTCTGCTACTTTAGTCTATTGTGGATTGGCTGCTGGTTCTTCCCATAATGTCACCGCTCAAAATGCAGCGGGTTGTATTTCTCCTATTGCTAATATTGTTTTGAATGTTCAGCCAGCTACACCTGCAGCACCAACTTTAACCCCTACTCAACCAACATGTACTGTGGCAACTGGTTGTGTAACTATAACCTCCACGGCAGGTGAAACTTATAGTTTTGACGGAAGTGCCTATTCAGCGACTTTAGTATACTGTGGATTAGCAGCAGGTTCTTCTCATAATGTAACGGCTAAAAATGCAGCAGGTTGTATTTCTGCTATTGCGAATATTGTTTTGAATGCACAGCCGCCTACGCCTGCAGCACCAACTTTAACACCTACTCAGCCAACATGTACAGTCGCTACCGGTTGTGTTACTATAACTGCTGTTGCCGGTGAAACTTATAGCTTTGATGGAAGCGCCTATTCCGCTACTTTAATCTATTGTGGATTGCCTGCGGGTTCTTCGCATAATGTAACCGCTAAAAATGCTTCGGGTTGTATTTCTACCATTGCTAATATTGTTTTGAACGCACAGCCTGCAACGCCTGCGGCACCAACATTAACACCTACTCAACCTACTTGTACAGTAGCTACAGGTTGTGTCACCATAACAGCTGTTGCCGGGGAAACTTATAGCTTTGACGGAAGCGCTTATTCAGCAACTTTAATCTATTGCGGATTGGCTGCTGGTTCTTCCCATAATGTCACTACTCAAAATGCAGCAGGTTGTATTTCTGCTATCGCTAATATTGTTTTGAATACACAGCCAGCAACACCTGCAGCACCAACCTTAACACCAACACAACCAACATGTACAGTAGCTACTGGTTGTGTAACCATAACTGCTACAGCCGGCGAAACTTATAGTTTTGACGGAAGTGCTTATTCAGCAACTTTAGTATACTGCGGATTGACAGACGGTTCATCTCATAATGTAACGGCTAAAAATGCAGCAGGTTGTATTTCCAGTATTGCTAATATTGTTTTGAATGTACAGCCGCCTACACCTGCAGCACCAACATTAACACCGACAGAACCTACTTGTACAGTAGCAACTGGTTGTGTCACCATAACTGCTGTTGCTGGTGAAACCTATAGTTTTGACGGAAGCCCATATTCAGCTACTTTAGTCTATTGTGGATTGGCTGCGGGTTCTTCGCATAATGTAACTGCTAAAAATGCTTCAGGTTGTATTTCTGCTATTGCCAACATTGTTTTGATTTCTCAGCCGATATCGCCTTTGGCGCCAACACTAACGCCAACACATCCTAGCTGTACGTTGGCAACCGGAACTATTACCATTACCGGTGTCGCGGGAGAAACTTATAGTTTTGATGGTAATCTATATTCTGGAACATTAGTTTATAGTGGCTTGGCGGCTGGTTCTTCCCATAATGTAACGGCTCAAAATGCAGGTGGTTGTATTTCTCCTATTGCTAATGTTGTATTGAATGCACAACCGACAAGTCCGGTAGCTCCGATTTCAACAGGAAATATTACGGAATGTGAATTATCGCCAATACAAACACTTGATGCTAATAATGCCATCACGCCAATTCCGGGAATAACCATTTCTTGGTATGATGCAGCTGTACTTGGAAATTCCGTTGGAAGCCCAACACTCAATACTGTAGGAACCATAACTTATTACGCAGAAGCCAATGATGGAACTTGTCCTTCATTTACCAGAACTGCTGTGACATTAACCATCAATCCTGCTCCAACGGCTCCGATTTCAACCGGGAATATTACCGAATGTGAAATATCGCCAATACAAACACTCAATGCCAATGCAGCCATCACCCCAATTCCGGGAATCAATATCATTTGGTATGATGCTGCGGTACTTGGAAATACTGTTGGAAGTCCAACACTAAATACTGTCGGAACCATTACATATTATGCAGAAGCTAATGACGGAACTTGTCCTTCTTATTCGAGAACAGCCGTTACATTGACTATTAATCCTGCTCCGACTGCGCCTATTTCAACAGGAAATATTACTGAGTGTGAATTGTCGCCAATACAAACACTTGATGCTAATAATGCCATCTCACCAATTCCGGGAATAACAATTTCTTGGTATGATGCGGCAGTACTTGGTAATTTAGTTGGAAGTCCAACACTCAATACTGTTGGAACGGTTACTTATTACGCACAAGCCAATGATGGAACTTGCGATTCATTAACCAGAACTGCCGTAACATTAACCATCAATCCGGCTCCAACTGCGCCTATTTCGACCGGAAATATTACCCAATGTGAAATATCGCCAATACAAACGCTCAATGCTAATGCTGCTATCACACCAATTCCGGGAATCAATATCATTTGGTATGATGCTGCGGTACTTGGAAATACTGTTGGAAGTCCAACACTAAATACTGTTGGAACCATTACATATTATGCAGAAGCTAATGACGGAACTTGTCCTTCTTATTCGAGAACGGCCGTTACATTAACGATTAATCCTGCTCCAACTGCTCCGATTTCAACAGGAAATATTACGGAATGTGAATTGTCGCCAATACAAACACTTGATGCTAATAATGCCATCTCACCAATTCCGGGAATAACCATTTCTTGGTATGATGCGGCGGTACTTGGTAATTTAGTTGGAAGTCCAACACGCAATACTGTTGGAACGGTTACTTATTACGCACAAGCCAATGATGGAACTTGTCCTTCTTATTCGAGAACTGCAGTGACACTTAAAATTAATCCTGCTCCGGCAGCACCAATTTCAACTGGGAATATTACCGAGTGTGAATTGTCTCCAATACAAACACTCAATGCCATCAATGCCATCACTCCTACTCCGGGACAAACGATAACTTGGTATGATGCGGCAACGCTTGGCAATGTGATTGTTAGTCCAACATTAAATACTGTTGGAACCATTACTTATTATCCAGAATCTAACGATGGAACTTGTCCTTCACTCACGAGAACTGCGGTGACCTTAACAATCAATCCTGCACCTACAGCACCTGTATCGAATGGCAATATCACACAATGCGAACAATCGCCAATACAAACCCTTAATGCCGTTTCCGCAATCACGCCGATTCCGGGACAAAATGTAAGTTGGTATACTACTGCTACGCTCGGAACTGCGGTTGCAACACCAACATTAAATACGGTTGGAACGATTATTTATTATGGAGAATCGAATGATGGAACTTGTCCTTCTTATTCCAGAACGGCGATTACATTAACCATCAATCCAGCTCCTGCTGCGCCAATTTCAACAGGTAATATTATCGAATGCGAATGGTCTCCAATACAAACGCTCAATGCCAATAATGCTATAACTCCTATTTCGGGACATACAGTCACTTGGTATACTGCGGCAACGCTTGGAAGTGTTATTGCCAGTCCAACATTAAATACTGTCGGAACCATTACCGTTTTTGGTGAAGATAATGATGGAACTTGCCCTTCACTTACAAGAACTGCCGTTACATTAACTATTAATCCGGCTCCAACTGCGCCAATTTCTAATGGCAATATCACACAATGTCAACAATCGCCAATACAAACGCTTAATGCCAATGCTGCCATCACGCCAATTCCGGGAATCAATATCACTTGGTATGATGCGGCTGTACTTGGAAATTCCGTTGGAAGTCCAACACTTAATACTGTCGGAACGATTACTTATTATGCAGAATCCAACGATGGAACTTGTCCTTCTTATTCGAGAACGGCGGTTACATTAACCATTAATCCTGCGCCAAGTGCCGCCATTTCAACCGGTAATATTACGGAGTGTGAATTATCACCGATACAAACGCTTGATGCTAATAATGCTATTCCGACTATTTCGGGAATAACCTTAGCTTGGTATGCAACAGCAACACTTGGAATTTCTGTTCCAAGTCCAATAAAAAATACTACCGGAAGTATTACTTATTATGCACAAACCAATGATGGAACTTGTAATTCATTAACCAGAACGGCTGTTACATTAACGATCAACCCGGCTCCGGCGGCACCAATATCAACAGGTAATATTACCCAATGTCAAATCTCACCGATACAAACGCTTAATGCCAATAATGCGATTACACCCATTCCGGGAATTAATATCACTTGGTTTGATGTATTAGGAAATAGTATTGCCATTCCAAAGCTCAATGCCATTGGAAGCATTACTTATTATGCGCAAGCCAATGATGGAACTTGTTCCTCATTCAACAGAACTGCCGTTACATTAACCATCAATCCGGCTCCGGCTGCTCCGATTACTGGAGGTGATATTTTTGAATGTGTACTACCAACTATACAAACCATAACTGCAACTGCGACTGTACCTGCCGGGCAAACCATCGCTTGGTATGATGCGCCGATTGCCGGAAATATTATAAGTCCTCCTTCTATCAACACTGCGATATCCGTTATTTATTATGCGCAAGCCAACGACGGAACCTGTAATTCATTAACCAGAACACCCGTGATTCTAACGATAAACCCTTTACCGGTGACACCAACAATAGGCTTAGTTACCCAACCGGATTGTTTCACTGCTACGGGTTCTGTTACGATTTTCCCTGTTCAAGCTGGAGTAACATATAGTTTAGACAGCGGTCCGTTCACCAATACTGCATTCTATGATTTGCTAAGTGCCGGAACAACACATACTTTAATTGCAAAAAATGCCGGTGGTTGTCTTTCTCCGACAGCTTTAGTCAATATTATAACGCAACCAACAACGCCAATCAGACCAATACTTGTAGCTACTCAACCCACTTGTACAGACCCAACTGGATCAATATCCATAAGTGGAGTTTCGGGAGAAGTTTATAGTTTTGACGGTGGTCCGTATACCAATACACTAACTTATACAGGTTTAATCGCGAGTTCAACGCATACTGTTAAAGCTAAAAATACTTCCGGTTGTATATCGCCGATTGCTACACTTACTTTAAATGTACAGCCATTAACACCATCAGCACCAACGCTAACACCTATACAACCAACTTGTACAGTTGCCACAGGAAGCGTTTTGATTTCCGGAGTTGTTGGAGAAGCCTATAGTTTCGATGGCGGTGCATTCACCAATAGTTTAACCTATGCGAATCTAACGGACGGATCAACCCATAATGTAAGAGCCATCAACGGATCAGGTTGTATTTCCACCGCAACGACAATTACTTTGGATATACAACCACCAACGCCAGCCGCGCCTTCATTCATAACCACTCAACCAAGTTGTACTTCAGCTGTTGGAGAATTCATCATCCTAAATGTCGCTGGTGAAACCTATAGTTTTGACGGAAGCACGTATTCCAACACTTTACTTTATAGTAATGTCGCTCCGGGCACTTATCCATTGACAGCGCAAAACGGATTCGGTTGTATATCTGCCATCGCCAATGTCATCATCAATCCACAACCGATAACAGCTACACCGGCTATTACTGATGGTGTCATTTGTGTGGATCTAATCACGGGAATTCCTTTTCAAACCTATACATTAGACACCCGAATGGATGCTGCAACCCATACTTTTGTTTGGGCTTTAGACGGTGTCTTTACTTCAGATTCAGGAAGCTCAGTAATCGCCACACAACCCGGAATTTATACGGTTGTCGCAACCAATATCGCTACCGGATGCCCATCGCCAACAGCAACAGCAAGCGTTACCGAATCGTTCCCTGGCTTGGGTATAACAACGCTTGTCGAAGGTCAATTTAGTAATGATACGAGTATTATAGCAACCGTGAACACGGGAACAGGACCATTCTACTACCAATTAGATCATGGTCCGATGCAAGAATCAAATGTATTTGCTTCAGTAGCTCCGGGCACTCATACCATCATAGTTAGAGATGCTAATGGTTGTACTTACTTAACCACCGATGTAATCGTTCTCGGCTATATGAATTACTTCACACCCAATAACGATGGCTATAACGATGCGTGGAATGTTATTGGATTGAAAACCCAACCATCGGCTAAGATTCATATTTTCGATCGATATGGTAAATACATCAAACAAATAAGTCCCGCAGATGAAGGCTGGGATGGTACATTCAATGACCAAGCAATGCCATCAACAGACTATTGGTTTACAGCAGAATACACTGAAAATGGACAACAAAAAGAATTCAAAAGCCACTTTTCATTAGTACGATAATTTTCAAAAACTTTCATAATAGGAGTTTAATTGTGAGCGATTTCAATAAAAAACAAATCCCGCTTCCAATTAAATTCCTATTTTTGTCTTGAAAACTATAACCCAACTATTGTATGCTAATTATTGGAATTGCAGGCGGAACCGGTAGCGGAAAAACTACCGTAGTGCACCAAATCATGAATGAATTGCCCGAAACTGAAGTCGGCATCATCTCGCAAGATTCGTATTACAAAGACAACTCCAACCTGAGTTTCGACGAACGTGCCCTAATCAATTTTGATCATCCGCGCGCCATCGATTTCGATTTGTTAGTGAAACATCTCCAAGAATTAAAAGCAGGAAACACTGTAGATCAACCCGTATATTCTTTCGTGACGCACAACAGAACCGACGATACCATTTTTACACACCCAAGAAAAGTCATGATTGTCGAAGGCATCCTAATCCTAGCCCATCCCGAATTGCGCGACCTTTTTGATGTTAAAATTTTCGTACACGCCGATTCAGACGAACGATTAATCCGTCGTTTAAAACGTGACATCGCAGAACGTGGCCGCGACATGGATGAGGTCCTCAACCGTTACCAAACCACGCTCAAACCCATGCACCAGCAATTCATCGAACCCACAAAAGCCTTCGCCGACATCATCATCCCGAACGACAAATACAACACCGTCGCCATCGATGTGGTGCGCGCTGTAATAAATCAAAGAATATCCTAAAAATTTCATACTTTTATGCTGCTTTTTCAGGAGCTAATCCCGCTATACGTTCCCAATCTTTTGCGCCACCCGAGCCTTGGCGAACTGACGAAGTAAACAACGGCACAAAAGGATACCACTGCAAACACGAAGTGTTCATCGAACACCTCTGAAAATAAAAGTTAAGTGAGATAATCGGGGCTAATACACTAGAATACCATGGAAGAATCGCATCAAGAGAAACACTGGTTCATCAAATTCATCAGCAACAAATACGTTTGGGTATTGCTGTTCTTTTGCACTTGGATGTTGTTTCTGGACAATTATTCCTACTTCGATCATCGCGTGCTCAACAAAGAAATCAATGAACTAGAAGCCAACAAAAAATACTACCAAGAAGAAATCAAAAAAGATCAGGAGAATATCAAGTTGCTCAAAAATCCTGATCAAATCGAAAAATTCGCACGTGAGAAATACTATATGAAACGCGACAGTGAAGACATTTACATCATCGAATACGAAGGCGACACGGTAAAAAAACCATAAAATTTCAAATACCAAATTCCAATGGCTGACAATTTATTTAACGAATTTGAACCCGTTTCTTCCAAACAATGGAAACAACAAATACAGTTCGAACTCAAAGGTGCCGACTACAACGACACCCTACTTTGGAATGCGCCTGAAGACATCAAAGTCAAACCTTTCTACCATATTGACGAAGCTGCGAAACCATTGTCGGTAACCACCAAAGCCACCGAATTCAAAATCGGGCAATCCATTTTCGTACACGACCTCGACAAATCCATAGCAAGAGCGATTGACAGTTGCAAGCGTGGCGCCGAAAGCCTTTATTTTACCATAGAAAACGAACAAACCGATGTTGTGAAATTGCTTGAAAATCTTCCTTTAGATTCAATTACAATTCACTTTCACTTGCAGTTTCTTTCCATCGATTTCGTAAAAAAAATCGAGGTTATTGCTAAAACGAAAAACGCCAAGATATTTCTAAACCTCGACCCGATCGGGCAATTGGCCAAAGAAGGAAATTGGTTTACCACAAAAGAAAAAGACAACTTCGAAACGTTGCATTTGCTTTCAACTGAAAGTGCATTACTAAGCGTCGACGGAAGTTTATACCAAAATGCCGGTGCGAATATGGTGCAACAAATTGCTTATACTTTGGGTCACGCCAACGAATATTTCAATCGATTTGCATTCATCAACAAGCCGATTGTTTTGCGAATTTCAGTCGGAACCAATTACTTTTTCGAAATTGCCAAACTGCGTGCACTTCGATTATTATTCAACCTAATTGCACAAGAATACAACCACACACAAGATTGTCATTTATTAGTCACACCAACAAAACGCAACAAAACGATATACGATTATAACGTCAATATGCTGCGTACAACAACCGAATGCATGAGCGCGATTTTTGGTGGCGCCGATACGATTGTCAATTTGCCTTACGATGCGTTGTACCATAAAGACAACGAATTCGGCGACAGAATTTCAAGAAACCAATTGCTGATCCTCAAAAAAGAAAGTTACTTCGACAAAGTCGATAATCCCGCTGACGGCAGCTATTATATTGAAAGCTTGACGCAGCAACTTGCAGAAAAAGCCTTAACTTTATTCAAAGACATCGAAGCCAATGGTGGGTTTTTAAAACAACTCAACGAAGGAACCATCAAAAGAAAAATTCAGGAAAGTGCCGATACAGAACAAAAACTGTTTGATGAAGGCAAGGAAATTCTATTGGGCACGAATAAATATCCAAACAAAAAAGACAAGATGAGTCATGATTTGGAACTGTTTCCATTCGTTAAAATCAAACCTAGAAAAACTTTGATCACACCGATTATCGAACGAAGATTGGCGGAACAAAACGAGCAACATCGACTTGAACTAGAGAAAAGCAATTCCAATGCATAAACACCTTTTGATATACTTTGTATTGTTTGCCGGATTTGCTTTCAGTCAAGGCAAGGTCAGGATTCCGCCAACGTATTGCCCTAGCAAGCCATTCAATCCTATTACAGTCAAACACAACGACACCATTGTTTCCCTAGCGGCTGTTGGAATAATAAAACCTGAATTTCCGGGTGGCATCAATGCATTCTACAAATCTTTTGGAGCAGCATTTAAAATGCCAACAGAAAAACCCGATTTGACAGGACGCATTTTCGTCTCATTTGTTGTTAGAAAAGACGGCTCGATGTCAGACATCAGGATTTTAAGGGATTTAGGATATGGAACTGGTGCAGAAGCAATTCGCGTCATCAAAAAAATGACAAAATGGAAACCTGCACAATATCAAGGAAAAGCGGTTCATTGTGATTATTCTTTGCCGATAAAAATTCCTTATGAACCTTTCAAACCTAGCATTTCAAAATTGAAAGTAGTTGAAATTCCTGATAAACATTAAGATGAGAAAAGACCTCCAACATATAACACTGAATAATTCCGAACCGAATGTCTCCCCGAGCACAGTCGAGGGATTCCTCACGGCTGAAGGCATCGAACTCAAATCCAACTACTCCAAAACCGATATCGAAAATCTCGAACACATCGGTTTCGCTGCAGGCTTTGCTCCCAACCTGCGCGGTCCGTATGCCACAATGTATGTTCGTCGCCCATGGACCATTCGCCAATACGCAGGATTTTCCACCGCTGAAGAAAGCAATGCTTTTTACAGAAGAAATCTCGCCGCCGGACAAAAAGGATTGTCGATTGCGTTCGATTTACCGACACACCGAGGTTACGATTCCGATCACGAACGCGTGGTTGGTGATGTAGGAAAAGCTGGCGTTGCAATTGATACGGTCGAAGATATGAAAGTGTTGTTCGACCAAATTCCACTTCAGGAAATGTCGGTTTCTATGACTATGAATGGCGCAGTTTTGCCGATTATGGCTTTTTATATTGTCGCTGCTGAAGAACAAGGTGTTGCTCCGGAACAACTTTCGGGAACAATTCAAAATGATATTTTAAAAGAATTCATGGTGCGGAATACCTACATCTATCCTCCGACACCATCGATGCAAATCATTGCCGATATTTTTGAATTCACGAGCAAAAAAATGCCGAAATTCAATTCGATTTCAATTTCAGGTTATCACATGCAAGAAGCTGGAGCTACAGCTGATATTGAGTTAGCCTACACTTTAGCCGATGGATTGGAATACATCCGAACCGGTTTAGCCACCGGAATGAAAATCGATGAGTTCGCACCAAGACTTTCGTTTTTCTGGGCCATTGGTATGAATCATTTTATGGAAATCGCGAAAATGCGTGCCGGAAGAATGATTTGGGCGAAACTCGTCAAACAATTCCATCCCAAAGATGATAAATCACTGGCATTAAGAACACATTGCCAAACTTCGGGTTGGAGTTTAACCGAGCAAGATCCATTCAACAATGTCGCACGAACTTGCATCGAAGCAGCCGCTGCAGCTTTTGGCGGGACACAATCTTTACACACCAACGCCTTAGACGAAGCCATTGCATTACCAACAGATTTCTCGGCACGAATTGCAAGAAACACCCAAATATTCCTTCAAGAAGAAACCAAAATCACCAAAACCGTCGATCCTTGGGCCGGCAGTTATTACGTAGAAAGTTTAACGAATGAAATTGCGCAAAACGCTTGGAAACTCATCGAAGAAGTGGAAGAACTTGGCGGTATGACGAAAGCGATTGAAGCCGGAATTCCAAAATTACGTATCGAAGAAGCCGCAGCCAGAAAGCAAGCGCGCATCGACAGCAATCAAGATGTCATTGTAGGCGTTAATCAATATCGTTTAGACAAAGAAGATCCATTGCATATTTTAGATGTCGACAATCAAATGGTACGCAAGCAACAAGTCGAACAGTTGCAAAACATTAAAGCTTCAAGAAATACAGAAAAAGTAAAAGAATCACTGAATCAATTAACCCTTTGTGCACAAACCGGACTCGAGGCGCAGCCGAACAGGGCGCAGCCAAAAGGCAATTTACTCGAATTGGCTGTAGTTGCGGCTCGAAACAGAGCTACACTTGGCGAAATCAGTGATGCGTTGGAATCGGTTTTCGGAAGATACAAAGCACAAATTAAATCCTTTAGTGGCGTGTATAGTAAAGAAATTAAAGACGACAAAAGCTTCGAAAAAGCCAAACAATTGGCCAATGCTTTTGCCAAAAAAGAAGGCCGTCGCCCAAGAATCATGATTGCCAAAATGGGACAAGACGGTCACGATCGTGGCGCGAAAGTAGTAGCAACAGGTTATGCTGATGTTGGTTTTGATGTGGATATTGGTCCACTATTTCAAACACCTGCAGAAGCTGCCAAGCAAGCCGTAGAAAATGACGTGCACATTTTAGGAGTTTCCTCATTAGCAGCAGGTCATAAAACTTTAGTACCACAAGTCATTGATGAACTCAAAAAATATGGTCGCGAAGACATTATGGTGATTGTTGGCGGTGTCATACCCGCACAGGATTATCAATATTTATTTGATGCCGGAGCGGTTGCTGTTTTTGGCCCGGGCACTAAAATCAGTGAAGCCGCAATTAAAATTTTAGAAATTTTGTTAGATTAATTTAATGATGAATATGAAAAATAAAATCCCATCAAGTCTTTTTAAGTTTTCTTTGTTGCTTTTTCTAATGGTCTTAAACTCCTGTTCTTCTTCTAGTGATGACTATGTAGCGGTAGAAACTTCTCCTGTGATTCTCAATTTAGCAGAAGTTCCTTATTCTAAATTATCCGATTACAAATTCTTTGAAGGCGATATCAAAAACCTACAACCTGCTTACGGCGTTTTGCCTTACAAACCTACTAGTGAACTTTTCTCAGAATACGCCAAGAAAAGCCGCTTTGTTTGGATGCCAAACGGAACAAAAGCCACTTACACTAGCGATGCTGAAGTCTTAAATTTACCCGTAGGCGCGGCGCTTATTAAAACCTTTTATTATAATAATGTACAACCTGCCAATGCTACAAAAATCATTGAAACCCGTGTCATGATTCGAAAATCGACGGGTTGGATTTTCGCAGAATATGTTTGGAATGAAGATCAAACAGACGCATTGCTTCAAATGACTGGCAGTACTGTTTCAATTTCTTGGTTGGATGAAAATAATGCACCACAACAAGTTGATTATAAAATTCCGGCGGCCAATGATTGCCGCATGTGCCATGATGTTAGTGCTGAAAGTAAACCAATTGGCATCAAACCTCAAAACCTAAACAGCAATTATAACTATACTTCGGGAACCAAAAACCAACTTTCAAAATGGGTTGAATTTGGTTATTTAGAAAATAATTTACCCGCAACGATAGTTTCTATAGTGGATTATAAAGACACTTCTAAAAGTTTAGATTTACGTGTGCGTTCTTATTTCGACATCAACTGTGCACATTGTCATCAAAACGGTGGAAATGCTGATTTCACAACCATAAGAATGGCTTTTAGTGAAACTGCAAACCCAACTAATATGGGCGTTTGTATTGGAGGACTTCAAGTTCCCGGTATTACTCATGGTTATATTGTTACGCCACAAGATACCAGTCAATCTACTTTATTTTACATGATGAATACCACGAATCCCGGTTTTCGAATGCCGCGAGTAGGCAGAACCATTGTGCATCAAGAAGGCGTTCAACTTATAGAACAATGGATTAATTCACTTCCGATTTGTAATTAATCTTGTGTAAGTTTTGTTGATTCATTATTATTGTATCTTTCCATTGCTTCTAGCCATTAATACAAAACAAAAATGAACCATTCGATTCCAATAAAAAGCAAAATTAGGCTTACGCTATTTTTGTTTTTACTGTTTTCAGCTTTTAATCTTCATGCACAACGCGGTTATTTTGACGCGCCCTATTTGCGTTATGAAACCGATGCAGGAATCCTTTCGAATGGTGCTGTCAATACCACAAAATCTTTTGCTCAGGCGGATTTGCAATCGGAAGCTTCGCAACAACAATGTACCAATTTGAGTGCGACCAACGCAACTGTAGCATGGACACTCACGTCAACAGCCAATGGGCTCGTTATACGTTACAGCGTTCCCAACGGAGAAACCGCTACAATAGGCGTATACAACGGAAATACCCAAATTACAACACTAACATTAACTTCACATTGGTCATGGGAATCGCTCTGGAACAACGGCAATCCGAATAATGTTGGTGTCGTGAATCAAAATCCAAAAATGCGCTTTGATGAAGTGCGGTATTTACTTCCAACGCCTATTCTTGCCGGAGAAAATTTAAAATTAATCAGAGAAAGTGGCAATCCACACATTGATTTCGTTGAATTGGAAGCTATTCCACTGGCTGTCACAGCACCAGTCGGAGCCGTAATTTACACAGGTAACGGCAGCAATCTTCAAGCGTTTATTAATGCCAATGGTGGACACAAAATATTCATTCCAACTGGTGTTTATAATGTTTCGAGTGAATTGTATTTCGGTGTTGCCAACACATCATTACTTGGCGCGGGAATGTGGTATACGCAAATCAACTTCACTGCAACAACTTCAAATAATGGTGGATTGCGTGCGAATGCAACCAATATTTCGTTTGCCGATTTTTACTTGACTACTAATAACGCTTCGAGAAGTAATGCTTACAAAGCGATTAATGGCGTGTTTACCGCAACTTCAACGATTACCAATATCTGGGCAGAACATTTTGAATGCGGTGCCTGGATTGCACAATACAATGTTGGCGGTCCAGCAATAGCTGATGGTTTTACACTATCCAATTGTCGATTCAGAAACAATTATGCCGACGGAATCAATCTGTGCAAAGGCACTTCGAATGCGATTGTTGAGCATTGCAATTTCAGAAACAACGGCGATGACGATCAAGCCATTTGGTCTGCGAACGGGTTGGAATGCATCAACAATACTTTCCGATATAACACCTCCGAAAATTGTTGGCGCGCTTCCGGACTTGCTATTTATGGAGGAAAAAATAACAAAGCTTACAATCTGCTTATCAGAGATAATTTAGAATCAGGAATACGATTCAGCAATTCTTTTCCCGGCGTTGGATTTAACGCTTCGGGGCTTCATGACATTCACGATATTAATATCTATTGTTGCGGAACTTTCAATGATTTGTATAATCAGCCTGTAGGTTCTATTGATATTTTCTGTGCCAACAGTGCAGGAACGCAAGTAAGAAACATTCAATGCTATAATATTAGTGTCACAGATTCTAAAAATGATGGCATTTTGATACAAAAAAAATCTGGGGATGGTATTTACAACCTTTCCTTTTTAAATATGGAAGTGGCCTGAACCGGTAAGGAATATCCATTCAATAATACCAACAATAGTGCGGCAGCTAGAGGTTTTTTTGTAAAGATTATGAATGCGCCCAATGGAAACGCAACGTATTGCAACATGAATTATTTGGAACGCGGCGGCAATGCAGCAACCGATGAAAATAATAGCGGTATTGGAACCTTTTCATGGACATCGAATGCGACATGCACGCCATTGGGTTTGGAAGAAATCAGCTTGGAGTCGATTGCAATGTATCCGAATCCGGCAACCAATCAATTGGTGGTTAATGGACTTTCCTTGAATGAAAAAATCAGCATTTATGATTTAACCGGAAAACTTTTATTGCAAAAAACTACTTACAACGCAACCGAAACCATTGACACAAGTCATTTGAAGTCAGGACTTTACTTCATCTCTTTAGAAAACGGTATGGTGATTAGAAAAGGGAAATTCATCAAACAATAAGACATTTTGAAATGTAATATTTTGTGCTATCTTTGAACTTCTTCAAGCAATTCATAATTCTCATTAACTGATTTTCTAGTAATCCTATGAAGAAGTATTTTTGCTATATCCTATTGTTATGTTACGGGTTGATTTTTGCCAATCCACAAGACAATATCTTGCTACAAAAAGGCTGGAATGCCTTAGTAAAAGACCAAGAAAATGAAGCGTTCAGCTATTTTTGGCAAGCCTTTGAAAAAGCAAAAAAAGAGAACAATACTGAAGACAAAGCCGAATCATTATTGTATTTGGGCATTTGCTCTTTTGGTGCCAGTTCTGAAAAAGGTTTGCGTTATGCTACCCAATCTTTAAGTGAATACAAAAAATTATCTTCTTCACATCCGGAGCTAGCCAAAAATGGTCGCAGCCGTTGTTTGCAACTCATTAGCACGATATATAGCAGACAAAAAAAATACACAGAAGCCATTGCATTAAGTAAAAATGTAGTCGCTGATTTGGAAGGAACCAACGACAAAGAAGGCACATTAGGTTTGGCATACACTAGTCTTGGGACATTGTATGAAATTCAAAAGCAAAACGATTCTTCAGCTTATTTTTTTAAACACGCCGTTGCAGAATTCGAAAGAGCCAAAAACATTGCTTATTTACCGAATGCCTACATCAAAATGGGCGATTTGGCGAAGAAGAAAAACGGCAAAAACATCAGTTATAATTACTATACAAAAGCATTGCAACTTTCCAATACATCGGAAAACAAACAAGCTCAAGTTTCGTGTTTGGTGGCTTTAGGAAAATGGGAATTGGCGTTTAATAATGATGAAGCACAAGCTGAAATTCATTTTCAAAAAGCAAAACAAATTTCTAGTGGATTATCTGATAAAGTATTTGAAATCAAATCGATACAAGCGTTGATTGAATTGAAAAAAAAGCAAAAAAAATACTTGGAAGTGAGTCAACTTCAAGATGCACAAATCAAAATTAAAGACCATTACTATTCTTTAGAAAGAGAACAAATTGCCAAAAACCTCGAAGTGCAATTTGAAGTAGCCGAGAAAGACCGCAAGTTAGAACTCATTTCAAAAGAAAAAGAAGTATCACGATTGACCAATTCGTTATTGTTTAGTTTGGTCATGCTGTTGGTTATTGTATTTTCCTTTTGGTATTTTTTCCTAAAACGCATCAACAAGCGCGACAAGCAATTGCTCAAAACCAAAGAAGAATTGTTTGCCGTATTAGAAGAACAGAAGAAGCTCAAAGAACAACAATTTGAGAACGACATCGAGCATAAGGAAAGTCAATTGAGCGCCATTACGCTTCAAATGTTGCAGAAAAACGAATTGCTTGAAGAGATCAAATCGATCATTCATAAAAAAGAAGATACTACGGAAAAGCAATTGTCAAAAGTCATCAACAGCCATTTTACGAAAGACAACAATTGGAATGACTTTGACAAATATTTCGAAAGTGTCAACAAGAATTTCTACAACAAACTCAAACAAAAATATCCTGATATCAGCTCGAATGATTTGAAAATTTGTGCTTTAATCAAGCTCAATCTTTCGATAAAAGAAATGGCATCGATTCTCAATATTTCACCAGACAGTGTCAAAACAGCGCGCTATCGTTTGCGAAAAAAATTACAATTGACTACTGAAGACAATCTAACGGAATTTATTTTGTCGGTGTAAGAAATTATTTTTCGATAAGTCTACCCAATATTCATCAGTATTTATAGCTTTGTATACCTTTTGTCTACCTGTTTTTTAATCCAACATATTACAAATTGATTATTTTTGAAACGTGAAATTGCTATGAAGAAGAAGTTTCATCGATTGTTTTAACTTTAAAAAAAGTATTATGAAAAAAAATTATTTTTTTAGTATAGTGGCACTGCTAACTGTTTCGTTAGGGAGTATGCAGGGACAAGTAGTAAATGGGACTTTTGAAAACATCAAAGACAATGGTCTTATCAGCAATTGGGGAATGAATTTTTTTACACCAATAACCATTGATGCTGAAACCGGCGAAACCACTCAAGATTTTATCACGTTTGGATGTTGGCCAGGATTTGTTTTCCCGAGTTGGGATGCGAATCACGGGCAACATGCTATGCAAATGACCAATGGATTGAATGTTACAACCAATACAATAATTCCTGCCAAATCGATACTTTTCAATGATCCAAAACAGGATATTCCGGGTTGGAATCCAGGAATTCCGGTAGATTTATCGGATCAAGTAGCCATGCTTGGATTTGATTATAAATTTACTCGAATGGGAAATGATATAGCTGAAGCGGAGCTTGTTGTTTTTGGTACTGATGGGCAAGAATTGGGCAGAGCAACGGTAGACATTAGTCAAACGAATACGCAGTACCAATATTTATACGAACCTGTGCAATTTACATCATTTGGTATACCAGCTTCTATCCAGGTTTCATTTTCAATGGCTAAAGAAGGTTCGGTTCCGGCATTTGGTAGTACATTAATTGTTGATGATGTTATTGTGAGTTATGCTGCGTTAGCCAACGACGAGTTTCAATCAACACAATTTATAGTTTATCCAACGGTGGCCAGCAGTGAAATCAATATTGTTAAAGGAAGTACCGCTCCGAGTGGTAACTATAATTTTACAATCACCAATATGGAAGGGAAAACCGTAAGCAATCAATCAATACAATTATCAGATAATAATCCTTTTACTGTGGATGTGAGTCAACTTTCAAAAGGCATATACTTCATTTCATCTAAAGGATTTTCGACGAAATTTATGAAGCAATAATATACCTCAAAATTCCAATAGAAGCCTGACCGTTATAAAACCGTCAGGCTTTTTTTTTTTTTACTTTTATTTCTATTGATTATTTTATTACTTTGGTCCAACCATTATTTTTGGTCCCCAAAACCGCCGCTTAATATCCTACAGATTTAAATCGCATGTCTTTCATTAAAAGAAATTGAATGAAACTAGTAGGCTATATCAAAGAAAAAAAAGAAAATTCGTTTCGAATTCCGGTTTATGCCAACACCAAAGGCGCATTGTTTTTTCATGCGGTTGATGAACGTTATAATATTACTGATTTTGTGACGGCCACTTATAATGAAAAGAATTTTCAGAAATTGTATTTGTCTAAAAAATTCGAAGTTGGGAAGAAAGGTGCCATAGTTTTTGTAGGTTCCGAAAGTTATCTTCATTATAATAATGCTCCCACTGCGATTGAAGAAATCATCCATTTTCTGAACGATCACAGTACCGTATCGAACATCAATGTGATTTTAGATGAAGCCATGCTTTTGAAAAACAGAATTTTTTCTGACCATTTTGTAGTCGATAATTTTGTCGTTAAAATGGACCCTACAGAGGAGCATATTATTTTATCATTTGATTTTCCATCACCTAAGAAAGAAGTGGCAGTTGAAAAAAATAACATCACGGTCAACTCAGAAATGCCGCAAAGGAAGAAAGAACGAACCGTATATCTCGAACAAGAAAGCGACCCGGCTTTTACCAATGCCATCAAGCAATTGAATTCTGTGGATATGAATTTTGAACTCAAACTCAAACTGCGGGCTGAAGAAAGAAGAAGCAAATTAAAAACGTTCAATTACCAATTCAAATTGAATCAGAACTCAGCTAAGAGAAAAAATTCAGCGGAATAATTTCAATGGCAAAACTTCCGCAACAAACCAGTATTTTTTCAATCATGACGCAAATGGCCAACCAATACAACGCCATCAATCTTGCGCAAGGTTTTCCAAATTTTCCTGTTGATACGGTTTTAAAAAACATCGCATCAAAGTGGATTCATGAAGAAATTCATCAATACTTACCAATGTCTGGTTATCCGCCGTTATTAGAAAAAATCTCCCAATTGACTTTCGAATCTTATACAAGAAAAGTAAATCCGGCTACTCAAATACTCATAACTGCAGGCGCCACACAAGGAATATTTACCGCCATTCAAGCTCTAGTGTATCAAGGGGAAGAAGTCATTATTCTCGATCCGAGTTATGATTGTTATGAAACACCCATTTTACTGCGTTATGCAAAGCCCATTCGCATTCCTATGAAAGATGATTTCATGCCCAATTGGGTAGCCATTTCCGAGTCGATGAATGCTAAAACACGCATGATTATCATCAACAATCCACACAATCCGTCAGGCAGAATTTGGACGGAATTCGACTACATACAATTAGAAAATCTATTGGAACTTTACCCAAATGTTTTGGTGCTTGCTGATGAAGTTTATGAATCCATTACTTTTGAAAACCCTCATATTTCAGTACACCATCGCCCGAAATTATGCGACAAATCCATCAGTGTTTCCTCATTTGGAAAATCATTTCACATCACCGGTTGGAAAATCGGTTATTTGATTGCTTCAGAATCGTTGATGGATGAAATCAAAAAAGTGCACCAATACCTAGTGTTCAGCGTCAATAGTGTTGCGCAATATGCCATTTGTGAGTATCTCGATCACGTAAAAATGAAAGAGCTCAGCCATTTCTACCAACAAAAAAGAGATTTGTTTCGACAATTGCTGCAACCTTCGCGTTTTGAACTGTTGCCTTGTGATGGTTCGTATTTTCAAACCGTTTCTTATGCTGCAATTTCAAAAGAAAGCGATTTGGATTTTACGAAAAGACTCGTGAAAGATTTTGGCGTAGCGGCCATTCCGCTTTCTCCTTTCTATGGTGACAGTAAAGATTCGAAATGTATCAGGTTTTGTTTTGCCAAAGATGAAGCTACTTTAGTTGAAGCAACGAAACGGATTAGCGGCCTTTAGAAAAAATAACCGCTAAGACCGCTAAGTTATTAGCAAAGTACACAAGGATTTTGCGTTAATATAGAATTTCAATAGCGAACTTTGCGGGAATCTTTGCGTCAGTTGCGGTTAAAAGAAAACCACATACTAATATGACAATGAAAACCTAAATCACATTCACTTCCGCTTCAATCCGAATTCCAAAAGTGTTGTAAATGGTTTCCTGAATATCCTTCGAAACATTCAAAATTTCCTGCCCCGTTGCGTTGCCATAATTGACCAAAACCAAAGCCTGATTTTTATGAATACCCGCATCACCAAAGCGTTTGCCTTTGAAACCTGCTTGTTCAATAAGCCAACCTGCAGGCACTTTGACTTCAGTTGGCGACACATCAAAATATTTCATTTCGGGAAATTGCTGGTGAATTTTCTCAAAATCAGTTTTCAATAAAATCGGATTTTTGAAAAAACTACCGCTGTTGCCAAGCTCTTTCGGATCGGGTAATTTGCTCTGGCGTATTGCAATCACAGCATTACTTACATCTTGAATCGTTGGATTTTCAATACCTTGCTTAGACAATTCCGATTGAATATCACCATAAGCCGTATTGATTTTATGATGGCGTTTGGTCAATTGAAAAACAACTGAAGTAATAATATAGTGGTCTTTCGCTTCCTGTTTGAAAACACTTTCACGATACCCAAAGTGACAATCCGCATTTGAAAAGGTCTTCATGGCTTGCGAATCAATGGTCATGGCATCACAGGAAACCATCGTGTCTTTGATTTCAGTGCCGTAAGCGCCAATATTTTGAACCGGCGTCGTGCCAACATTTCCGGGAATTAAAGACATATTTTCGAGTCCACCGAAATTTTTCGACAAGGTCCACAGCACAAACTCATGCCAATTTTCACCGGCTTGACATTCTACCCAAACCCAATCATCGGTTTCTTTAATGATCTTTTTGCCTTTTAAATCGATGTGAATTACTAACGCATCAATATCTTTGGTCAACAACATATTGCTTCCGCCGCCCAAAACAAACTTTTTTTCGTGAGCGTATTTTTGCAAAATCGATTGCAATTCTTCAACAGAATGCACTGCAACAAACTGCTTTGCTTTGGCTTCGATGCCGAAAGTATTGTAGTTTTTTAAAGAAAATTGATTGTGAATTTCCATGCTGTTTTTTTCAAATTTTGGGTAATCGGATTACAGTACTTCCAATACGGTTGAAAATTTTTCGACATAATACTTCATCCAAATGTGCATCATGAATAAAGGCATAATATAAGAAACCATTCTCGTATCGCCTTGCTGCAAATTCTGAATTAGTTTCTTGATGTTGATGTGTTCAAAATATGGCATTTGAAACATATCACTTCTGGAGAAAGATTCTAATTCTTCCTTAAATTCAGGGCTTTTCGTAATATAATCGCCCCAAGGTGTACTCAATCCGACTTTTCTAAATTTCAGAATTTCATCAGGTAAACGATTTTCCATAGCGGATTTTAGAATGAATTTTCCTTTCTTTCCCGTAAACAACCATTTGTCTTCTAGCGAACCTAAACCGGCAATCAGACGTTGGTCTAAAAACGGTTCACGGCATTCTATTGACGCGCCCATAGTGCAACGATCATTGCGGTCTAACAGCGAACATAAATACGTGTTTTGATCGAAGTAAAGCGCTTGTCTTCTTAAATTTTTTGGATATAAAGATTTCGCTTCTTCGTATACTTTCTTTCTGTATTCGTTTTTCGGGGCACCGTGAATTCCAAAAGTATTGGCAATATCTTTCGGAAAAATATTGCAACCATTAAACATAATTAAATCGCGGTTGTTTTTAATCTGAGCATAGCGAACCAGTTTTTCAAATCGTGGTTTTTTAGAAAACACATCAATATTGGATAGTGCCGCAACTGCATGCAACAACGATGGATATTCTAAAGGTTTGTATCGCACATAACCGCCCATTAATTCGTCAGCGCCTTCACCCGAAAGCAATACTTTTACCGCCGGTTTGGCCAGTTGCGAAATGGCCAACAAATGGGGTTCGCTCAAATGCATTAAAGGTTCATCTTGAAAATAAGTCGCTGTCAATAAACGATCATACAATTTCGAACCTTCCAATTGTAAAGTATTGAATTGATAATGATACTGTTCGGTCAGTTTTTTAGCCAAATGCGATTCGTTGTGTTCTTCTTCTTTAAACCCGATTGTATAGGTTTGGATGTCTTTATATTTTTGGGTGTACAATGAAGAAAGCACCGAAGACGAATCTAAACCCGCACTCAACAATACGCCAACAGGAACATCACTAACCATTCTGAGTTGAATTGAGCTATCGAAAGTTTCGCGAAACCAATCAATTGGATTTTTAATATCGGCGTGATTTTGAATTTCACTTTTTAAATCCCACCATTTGTTCGTTTCTATTTTTCCACTTTCGTGAATGGTCATTGCGTGTCCTGGCAATACTTTTTGTACAAGTTCGAACATCGTATTTTCTCCGGCGACAAATCGATTGAAAATATATTCTTCGACGCCGGCATGTGCAATTCGCAAAGGAACACCGGCTTTGAACAGTGCTTTTTGTTCGGAAGCAAAATAGAAAGTTTCTTTATAGAACGCATAATACAAGGGCTTCACTCCCATTCTATCGCGAACTACAGTCATCTTTTTTTCGAGTTTATCCCAAATAGCAAAGGCAAACATTCCGTTGAGTCGATTCAGCATTTTCAAACCTTGCCATTGAAATAACTTCATCAATACTTCCGTATCTGAATGCGTTTTGATTTCGTAGCCGTGGCTTTTGAGTTCGCCGTAGAAATCTTTAAAATTGTAGATTTCACCATTAAAAACCATAGCGTATCTGCCGTCTTCCGACAGAAAAGGTTGATGTCCGGCTGCCGAAGTATCTAAAATGGATAACCTTCGATGTCCTAAACCAATATTTTGGTCAATGAAAATACCTTTATCATCAGGTCCACGATGCTCTAAGGCGTCGCGCATCTGAGTTAAAATGCGTTCATCTACTTTTTTTTGCGATTGCAAATGCAAGATGCCATTAATTCCACACACGCTAATTGACTTTATAATTGGTTATTAATTCATGGTATCTATCGGCAATAATTTTCATATTGATCGCATAATTCGCTTTCTCTTCCACAAATTTTCTATTTTTTATAATCACTTGTTCTCTGTATTCTTTGTTTTCAAATGCCCAAATTAATTCTCTTGCCAACATTTCTTTATCATCTACAGCAATGAGCTGTCCGTTTTCCCGATGCGTTATCCAACTCTGATTTCCCAAAACATCGGTAACAATCGGATAACAATCGGCAGCCATAGCTTCAAATAAAGAAGCAGAAACGCCTTCTGTTATGGGCATACTAATGTATAAGTTGGCTTGGTGTAATAATTCCGGTAGTTTGTCATTTGGAATCCTTCCCGTAAAATTAACTTGATCCGCAATGTGCAATCTTTTAGCCAATTCTTTCAAGGCTGCCAATTGTTGTCCGCTACCAACAATGGTGAGTTTAAAATCAATTCCTTTTTCATGAAGTATTCCGAAAGCTTTTAAGATCGTGCTGTGACGGTATTCCGCCAATAAGGAACGTGTTACTATGGCATGAATATTTTCTGTTTTTTGAGCTTCATTCTTGAAAATATTGATATCGACTCCTTTGGGCAATACCAAAACTTTATTCATATCGACATGGGCTTTTTTCATAGAAAAAGTCATTACTGTTCCCCAAGCATGAATCAATGTAGCTTTTCTGAAAGCATAATTCTGTATCATCTTTTTAACAGGAAATAACAATGAATTTTCGGGCCACAAATCCGTAATGCCTTGCTGTGCGATGGCGAATGGTTTTACGCCTGACAAGGCAGCAAGAAATCCATAGCTAGTGGTTCTTTCGGCAATGACCATATCGGGTTGTTTGGCGTTAATGAGTTTTTTGATATTGAAAACGGCACCGCAATATTCTAAAATACGAGACAATCTATTGACAAAACCAGTGCTTGGCGATTTCAATTCCCAAGTTAGGATTTCAAAGTCGCCAAATTCTTGAAGGCCTTTAATCCAAGTAATGGCGTCGGCTCGATACGTTTCGCCCAGAAATAGTATTTTTCTTTTTTTAGTATGCACTATTCCTCAGAAGTTAAAGCTCGGTTGATGTAATCGTTTAAAGGTTTCAAGGCAATTAATTTCTTGCTGATGTCAGCAACAAAATCCTTTTGAGTGGTTGTCGCAGCATCAAATTTTTGAGTGGCAGTGAAACTTTTGAGTTTGAGATATTCGATTGCAGGATGTTCTTTATCAAAACCTCGCGGTGGATTTTTGAGCGTTGAATTTTCATTGAAATTCAAATTTCCAAAAGTAGATTGAAAAGATTTATCATGAATAATTTGTTCTAAATCGTCATAAAAAAAATTGATTTCCTTTCTTATTTTTTGAAGTTGATCCGGCATCGGGCAATACATTCCGCCTCCAACAAAAGAATTCTCTTTATCGATTTGCAAATAATAACCAGAGGATTCAGCGTTTTTAGCACCAGACGCCAACCAAATGCCCATATGGGTTTTATAAGGCGATTTGTCTTTAGAAAAACGAATGTCGCGATTGATTCGGAACGTGCAATTCTTTACTTCGAGCATTTCCAATGAAGCGTCCAAAGGTTTCATCACTTCGAGTAAATCGCTGATGAGTTTATGGTAATCGGATTTGTAGGCTTCGTATCGTTTTTTATTCGCCAAAAACCATTCACGGTTGTTGTTGGCTTTCAAATCTTCAAGAAATTGAAGCGTATCTTTTGATAACATTGTTAACTTATTGTAATTGTTTTTTCAAATCTTCTTCACTCACAAAACCTACATTTTTCCATTTAAGTGTGGCATTTTCATACAACAATAAAGCGGGAAGACCATCCAATTTTAAATCGGAAATCAGCGTTTTGTTTTCATCGGCATTCAATCGAATTATAGTTACTTTACCCTTCAAATCGGTTTGCATTTGTTTAATATATGGCGTCATTTTTTTGCAAGGTTCACACCAATCCGCGTAAAAATTAACCAGCACTTTTTTGTCTGATTTCAATAAATCTCCGTATTCTTGGGAACACATGCCAATAATTTTATCGGAAGGTTTCGCCAATCCGGCTGCGTTCCATTTCATAATGCCACCTTGCAAATCATATACTTTAACGAAGCCCATTGTTGCCAATTGATCTGAAGCTTTTTTACTGCGACCACCAACCATACAATACACAAAAACGGGTTTGGTTTTGTCTAATTTTCCGGCTTTACCAACAAAATCATCACCGTTCCAATTGATGTTGATGGCATTATCTAAATGTTGACTAGTATATTCTTCGGGAGATCTTACATCGATCACTTGTGCGTTTGGCGTTGTTTTTATTTTTTCAGCAAAATCTAGAGGCGCTACATTTTCATAATTATCGTGCGTTTGTGCGTGACAAGAGAAAAGTATAAAACCCAATAACAGCAGAAATGAATGTTGAACTTTCATGAAAATCATTTTAAAAATGAGCCTCGCAAAATTACTTAAATTTTAATATTGTAAACCAAATTTATACTTAAATTATAGGTTAAATATTTTATAGCTTTGATGGGTCAATTTTACAATGTTTTCAGTACGTTCGGCGTGAGTGTCAGAAATAAATAATTGCCCGAATTCGTCATTATTGACCATGGTTACGATTTTACTGACTCTATTTTCATCGAGTTTGTCGAAAACATCATCGAACAGCAAGATGGGCTTTTCACCGCATTGCTTTTTGATGAATTCGAATTGCGCCAATTTTAATGCAATTAAAAACGATTTCTGTTGGCCTTGTGAACCAAATTTTTTAATCGGAAAACCATCAATTTCAAACGATAAATCATCTTTGTGAATACCTGTTGTGGTATAATATACGATGCGATCTTTAGCAAGGTTTTCTTCGAGCAATTGCAATAGTTCTTTATCATGCAATTGACTTTCATAAACCAACTGCACCGATTCTTCCGAGCCTGTAATCGCTTGATGATGCTCATTGAAAATCGGAATAAACTCGGCTAAAAAGTGTTTTCTTTTCTCGAAAATCAAATGACCAAGTTGGTGCAATTGCTCGTTGTATATCGACAGCGTATCATTTTCAAAAACATGATTCAATGCAAAATATTTGAGTAAAGCATTGCGTTGCTGCAAGATTTTTTGGTATTGAATGAGTTGTTGTAGGTAATTTGAATCCGATTGTGAAATCACCGTATCCATAAATTTTCTGCGGGTTTCGCTGCCTTCTACAATCAAATCGCGATCGGCCGGCGAAATAATCACCAGCGGAATCAATCCGATATGATCTGAAAATTTCTCGTACTGTTTTCCGTTGCGTTTCAGAATTTTCTTTTGGCTTTTCTTTAAACTACATACGATTTGCTCGGTTCTGTCTTTAATTTCAAAAGTGCCATCAATGACAAAAAACTCTTCACCATGCTTGATATTCTGAACCGCGAGCGGGTTAAAGTAACTTTTACCATAAGCCAAATGATAAATTGCATCAAGCACATTGGTTTTTCCCACGCCATTATTTCCAACAAAACAATTGATTTTGTGATCAAATTCGAAATTGGCTTCCGAAAAATTTTTATAATTGAATAAAGCAATCGATTTTAAATTCATGAGAATAGCGAACGAACGTATATTTTACTGAAGAATTTTCGTTTTTTAAGCGCCTGCAAATTATTGAAAAATATCCATAAAACAGCCTTAAAACGTTTTTCTATTGGAAATAATTTAGTTCAAAATAACCTGATTATGGAAGCAACGCGCTTTATTTGAAAAAAATCAATATTAAATCCATTTTTTTTGTGTGGGTTTGAATAAAAATTTTATTTTTGCGGCTCACTAATTTAAAATAGATGGCAACATATAATAAGAGAGGTTACAAAACTCCAAAAGAAAAAGTAGAAAATGACGGTGCTTTTATCGAAGCTGATGTAAAAGTTGATGAAAAAGATAGTACAACCGCTGGTGTTTTTAACTCTTTAGATCAAACCGCTTCTAAAACAGAAGAATGGGTTGCCAGAAATCAGAAATATATTTTTGGTGTTGTAGCTGTTATTGCTTTGGTAACCGTAAGTTATTTAATGTATCAAAAATTCATTGTTCAACCAAAAGAAGACGAAGCAACAAGCGAAATGTTTGAAGCACAACAAAATTTCCAAAAAGCGGTTGATGCTACTAAAAGTACCGATTCGTTATTCAATTTAGCCTTAAATGGTGAAAAAGGAAAATTCGGATTTAAAGCTATTGCTGATAAATATTCAGGGACCGCTGCCGGAAATTTAGCCAATTATTACGCTGGTATGGCTTACTTGAATACCGGTAAATATGCAGAAGCAATCACTTCATTAGAAAGTTTCAAATCAGACGATATGATTTTAAGCGTATTGGCAGTTGGCGCAATTGGTGATGCATATGCTCAGAAAAAGCAACCAACTGAAGCGTTAGCACAATATGTTAAAGCGTCTGAAATGAATAGAAACGATTTAACAACGCCACGTTTTTTATTGAAAGCAGGACAAACCAGTTTGGCTTTAGGTAAAAAAGCGGATGCATTGAAATACTTTACAGAAATCAAAGAAAAATACGAAACTACACCAGAAGGTTCTAGCGTTGATGCTTTGATTGGTTTGGCTCAATAATTTTAGATTTTCGATTCAGGTTTTATATCTTACAATCTTAAAATCTAATCATCTTAAAATCTACAATCAAAATGGCTACTGCAAATAAAAACTTATCCAATTACGATAAAAACACAATCCCAAATGCGAAAGATTTTCGGTTTGGGATTGTTGTTTCTGAATGGAACGATCACATCACCAACGGTTTGTTTTCAGGTGCTGAAATAGCACTACTCGACTGCGGTGCCAAACAGCAAAACATCCTTCGTTGGAATGTTCCCGGAAGTTTCGAGCTCATCTACGGTTCAAAAAAAATGATTGAAACCCAAAATGTAGATGTTGTCATTGCAATCGGTTGTGTCATCAAAGGCGAAACAATGCATTTCGAATTTGTATGTGAAGGCGTCACGCAAGGCATCAAAGATTTGAATGTGATGTCAGATGTGCCGGTAATTTTCTGTATGTTGACCGACAATAACGAACAACAATCCATCGACCGAAGCGGCGGTATTCATGGCAATAAAGGAACAGAAGCCGCAATTGCCGCGATTAAAATGGCTTACTTAAGACAACAAGCTGGTTTGAATTATCAAGTAAACCAACAAGCATTGACTTCAGGGCAATTACAAATTGAAGAAAAACCATTGAAACTTAAAGAATAGCAACAATAAATTACGAATTAAAATAATAACAAACCTGCTTTTATCCGAGTAGGTTTTTTGTTTTTTATGATTATCTTGGCTGTAAAAGCTAATAGAAATTAGTTAAATTTGTACGCCTTGCGCGAAAAAACATTAAATCATTAAATAGCATAATGTCGAGCATCATTCAATTACTTCCCGATCACGTTGCCAACCAAATTGCCGCCGGCGAAGTGGTGCAACGCCCTGCATCTGTCGTAAAAGAATTGCTTGAAAATGCCGTTGATGCCAAAGCGACCGATATCAAACTCATCGTTAAAGATGCCGGAAAAACCTTAATTCAAGTCGTTGATAATGGACTTGGCATGAGCGTTACCGATGCGCGTTTGTGTTTTGAAAGACACGCCACATCTAAAATTCGCCAAGCGGAAGATTTGTTTAAACTGCACACCAAAGGTTTTCGTGGTGAAGCTTTAGCATCCATAGCAGCGATTGCGCATGTTGAATTGAAAACCAAACAAGATCAAGAAGAATTAGGCACGCATTTGATTATCGAAGGCAGTAAATTTCTGTCGCAAGAAGTCGCGGTGATTCCAAAAGGCACGTCGTTTTCTGTGAAGAATTTATTTTTTAATATTCCGGCGCGGCGCAATTTTTTAAAGTCAGACACAATTGAATTCCGCCATATTATGGATGAATTTCAACGTGTTGCCTTGGCGCATCCCAACATTCATTTTGCATTTTATCACAATGGTAATGAAGTGTATATCTTACCTGCAAGCAATTCAAGACAACGTATCGTGACGATTTTTTCAGGAAAAACCAATGAGAAATTGGTGCCAGTTCAAGAAGAAACCGACATACTCACGATTGATGGTTTTGTAGGCAAACCTGAGTTTTCAAAAAAGAGCAAAGGCGAACAATTTTTCTTTGTCAATGACCGCTACATCAAAAGTGGTTATTTGCATCATGCGCTGATGAATGCTTATGAAGGATTGCTCAAAGAAGGTGCACAACCGAGTTATTTTTTATTTTTGAATGTACCACCGAATACTATCGACATCAACATTCATCCCACAAAAACGGAAATTAAGTTTGATGATGAGCAGGCGTTATATGCGATTCTTCGTTCTTCGATTAAGCATAGCTTAGGCCAATTTAATGTCGCACCGGTTTTGGATTTCGACCGAGATTCGAATTTAGACACACCTTATCATTACAAAAATACAGAAGCGCCTTATCCAACGATTCAAGTCGATGGGAATTACAATCCTTTTGCAGATGAAAAACCAACGAAGCTTCATAATAGTGAAAAACCAAAGCCTAGAAAGGAAAGTTTCAATGAAAACAACCACGCCAAACAATCTGCTTCTTGGGAAAGTTTGTATGTTGGATTGAAAGACGCCGCCGATAGTATTTCGGAAGTGGGTGGCATGCAATTCGAAAGTGAAGATTTGACTGCGCCTTTGTTTGGAGACAATGAAATCGAACAACAGGTCAATAAAACGTATCAAATTCACCGAAAATACATCGTCAATCCAATCAAATCAGGAATGGTGATTGTCGATCAACAACGCGCACACCAACGCATTTTATACGAACAGTTTCTGACCAATATGACAGTGCTACATGCCTCGAGCCAACAATTGTTGTTTCCGTTGCACTTATATTTTTCAACGAATGAAATGGCATTGATTAGAGAATTACAACTCGCTTTATCCAACACCGGATTTGTTTTCGAATCGACCAATGAGGACAATATCGTCATTTCAGGTATTCCTGCCAATGTCACCGAAAGCGAAGTCAATGCAGTGTTAGAACAGCTTTTGCGAGATTTGCAAGATGGTGTTCCTGAAAACAGCTTCAGTCAAAATGATACGATAGCCAAATCGATGGCGAAAAGTTTGGCAGTAAAAAACGGAACTTATCTAACGGAGGTAGCGCAGGAAAACCTTGTCAATGGTTTGTTTGCTTGTAAAGAACCTAACGTTTCTCCTTTTCAAAAACCCACTTTCATCACAATGCGTGTGGAAGATTTAGACAAAAAATTCGCGCTATGATGCAGATTACACCAACGGTAAAACAATTGTTGATTATTAATATTTTGTTTTTTATCGGAACCCAAATGGTGGGTGAACAAGCCTATGATTATTTATCGCTTTTCTTTTTTGAAAATGCAAAATTTCAATATTGGCAACCCTTGACCCATATGTTTATGCATGGCGGCATCATGCATATCACTTTCAATATGTTTGCCTTGTATTCATTTGGTTCCGCTTTGGAGCATTTTTGGGGCAGCAAAAAGTTTTTGTTTTTCTATATTTCTTGTGGATTGGGAGCGGCTTTATTGCACACCGCGGTGAACTATTTTATGTTTCACCACGGATTAAATGCATTAATTGAAGCTGGATTCAATCCAACAGAAATTTATTCATTGCTTAACGACGGTAGAATGGATAGCCGATGGGTTGATACGCTCGGTAATTCTGGTTTGTCAAATTTCGCAGGCGCTTTTGCTTCTCCTGCTGTTGGTGCTTCAGGCGCTATTTACGGGCTTTTAGTAGCGTTTGCCTTCATGGTTCCCAATGCAGAATTGGCATTGATGTTTATTCCGATTCCAATTAAAGCCAAATATTTTGTTCCAGGTTTATTAGTGGTCGATTTGATTCTAGGCGTTTCGGGAGAATCTATTTTTGGAGGTGCGAGCGGTATTGCTCATTTTGCTCATATTGGTGGCGCACTCGTTGGTTTTTTAATGATGTGGTATTGGAAGAAAAATCAATTCAGAAAGAACCGTTGGAATTAAATCTTAATATCTTACAATCTCAAAATCTTACAGTCTAAAAATCTAATAATCGAATAATCTAAAAAATGAACATCTTAGACGATTTAAAATTACAATACAAACTAGGTGGTTTTGAACAAAAACTCATCTATTGGAATTGTGGCGTTTTCTTATTGTCGATTTTGTTTTTCTATCGATTCAAATTAGGATTTTTTGATTACCCAACTTGGATTGCTTTGTCGTCAAACAGCATGGAAGTACTATACAAACCATGGACGTTACTAACATATTTCTTTTTCCACGCAGGTTTTTTTCACCTATTATTCAATATGATGGTGTTGAATTTCGCCGGTCGACTTTTCCTGACTTTCTTTTCCCAAAAACAACTTTTAGGATTGTATTTGTTAAGTGGCATTTTTGCCGGACTCGCTTTTACATTCATTTATAAACTCCTAAGTCCAGAAAGCAACTCGGCTATTGTCGGTGCTTCGGGAGCGATTATGGCCATTTTGGTGGCAACCGCTACGTATTCTCCGTTTATGAATTTGCGCTTGCTTTTGATTGGCAATGTCAAGTTGTGGCAATTGACGTTTGTGATTTTATTGCTCGACTTGATTCAGATTTTTACTGAAAACACCGGAGGTCACATCGCGCATTTATCGGGTGCATTTTTCGGATTTTTGTATATTAAATTATTGCAAAACGGAACCGACTTGAGTAAAATCGTATCTTTCATTACGGATGGAATTTCGGGCGGATTAAATACAAAAAAAGCAACGCCATTCAAGAAAGTGCATCGAAATTACAATACCAAACCAGCCGAGAAAGTTTCTAAAATCGTAACGAAAGACAAAACACAACAACAAATCGATGAGATTTTAGATAAGATCAGCAAATCAGGTTACGACAGTTTAACCAAAGACGAAAAGGAATTTTTGTTTAAAGCCGGAAAGCAATGATGAAAAAGCTATCATGGTTCAATAAAGGCATGTTTTTTTTCAATATAGTATTGACTGTATTGACATTTCTCGCCTATGTCCTACCCTTTTTAGCGCCAAAATTGTTTCCTTTATTGTCGGTATTAACTTTAGTATTACCGTTGTTTTTAATTTTGAACGGTTTGTTTTTCTTGTATTGGTTGATTCAATTCAAAAGACAAATTTTCTTATCGGGATTGGTGTTGCTCATGGGCATCACATTCATCAATAAATTCTATAAATTTTCCGCTGTTGATTTGCCCAAAACCGATCAGGATTTTGTGGTGATGAGCTATAATGTAAGACTGTTCAATTTGTTTAGTTGGTTGCCTGATACCGATGTTGTGACTTATATCAGAACCTTTATCAACGATAAGAATCCTGATATTCTTTGTATTCAGGAATATTCAGCAGCCGCGCAAATTGATTTGAAAGTGTATCCGCACCGTTATATTTTTATGCAAGGCAATAAGATCAAAACCGGTCTCGCTATCTTTTCGAAATTTCCCATTATTGATGAAGGGCATTTGGTTTTTCCGAAATCGAATAACAGCGCCATCTTTGCCGATATTAAAAAGGGGAAAGACATCATACGCGTATACAACATGCAGTTGCAATCGATTAAAATTTCACCTGACGTTAATGAAATTTCGGAGAATATTGATGAGATTAACCAGCAAAAATCGCAGTTGGTTTTCAATCGCATCAGCATTGCTTTTCGAAAACAACAGCAGCAGGCCGAGATTATTATGAATCATAAAAACGGGTGTGACTATCCTGTGATTATTTGTGGTGACATGAACAATAGTGCGTATTCGTATGTATATCGCAGCATCAAAGGAAAACTAAACGACACTTTTGAAGAAGCCGGAAGCGGTTTTGGAAACACTTATAACTTCAAATATTATCCTGCGCGCATCGATTATATTTTTGCTGATGGTCAGATGAAAGTCAAAAGTTTTGAGAGTTTTCCCGACTTTGTCAATTCCGATCATTATCCGATTATGACGCGTTTGGAAATGGTGGAATGATTTAAATTGTTTGGTTTTTGAGGTAATCTAACGCAAATCTGCCTTCATTAAACAGCAAATCTAAAATGCTTAAGTTGTTTAGAAAACCATGTTTATCTCCAAAAACTTGGGTGTACGATTCGAAAGTAGCTGTATCTTTTTTTCCGTTAGTCAGATTTCTAAAGTCATTGAAATCGGGAACTTCATGAAAATATTCAACCGTTTGATTGTATTCAAAAGGCATTCCAAGACATTTCGAAACGATCGCCATGGTTTCCAGATTTAAATCCATTAAGAACGTGTGTTTCTTGGTGAAAATCGGTGTAATGGCATCTTCAAAATATTCAAAAAACGGCGAAGTACGATAAGCGGCTTCTAGCGATTTGAAATGTTGTTTTTGCCAATCGAAAGCCGTTTCGAGTTTGACATCTTTGGTTTTTTGATGTTTCTCTTTGGAATGTTTTATTGGAATATTGAGCAGTTGCAAACCGTTTGGGCTGTAAATCAACGTTCGGTTTCTGTTGGTTTGCTTTTGGTAATTATCTTCCATTTCAAAAGTAATCGAATCCGCTTGCGCTATTGCTACGAAATGGCTTATTGATGGGAAGTATGTGGGATGAATTAGGATGTTCATTTTTTTGTTTAATCGTTGATTTGTTTAATCGTTTAATCGCCAGTCCTGTTGTAGATGGTTGCCCTAGCCCCGATAGAAGGGAAAATCCTTGGCGTTGCGCCGTTGGCATCAAACAGATTGCTTCACTTCGTTCGCAATGACAAGATTGGAATGATAGCGGGATTAGCTCCTAAAAAACCAATAGCAATTGAACGATTCTTCGATTACACGGTTAAACGATTCCACTCCAATTAACTATTCTCTTTTCTCTTATTGAAAAAGAACGTGATTCCAAAATAAGCAACCAAAGCGATCAAGAAAAATTTGAAATACGAATACGGTTGTCCTTCGCCGCCAACGGTTGTAAACAAACGCTCCCAACGAATTTTACCCAATCCGCTTGCATGCGAATCCAAACTCATCCAAATGAAAACCGGTTTCCCTACAATATGATTTTCCGGAACATAACCCCAATAACGGCTGTCTTCTGAGTTGTGGCGGTTGTCACCCATCATCCAATAGTAATTTTGTTTGAAGGTGTAGGCATTCGATACTTTGCCATTGACTCTGATTTCATCGCCGGTTACTTTGAGATCATTGCCTTCGTATTCGGTGATAATTCTTTTGTAGAACGGCAAGGTTTGCCCATTTAGAGGCACTGTTTTTCCTGCTTCAGGAATATAAATTGGTCCGTAATTGTCCTTGTTCCATCCGTCTGCAATTTGTGGAAAAACTGCAGGTTCGGGATCGTGCGACACATTTCTGACAATACTGGTTACGATTGGATTGTTCTTTAATCGAGTTGCTGATTCTTCGGTCAAGGCTGAAAAAATAAAGGTATTGGCACTGGTTTGATAGACGCCATCGGTAATATGTAAATCTTTCAAAATATACGTTTGATCGAAAGAAGAACCATTGGTTGAAACCGTATAAGAATACTGCGGCTTGGCTCTTTCAGGCAATACCAATTGTTTTCCATTGATGAAAACCACACCATCTTTAATTTGTAGCATATCGCCTGGTGTTCCTTGACATCTTTTTACATAATTCGATTTTTTGTCGATGGGTTTGTCGGCTTTTCTTTTGGAAGTATCGAAGAATTTATAAACGGTATCTACGGGCCAATTGAAAACTACAATGTCATTTTTCTCAATTTTTTGCAATCCAGGGAAACGGAAATAAGGCAATTGCGGTTTGTTCAAATAAGATTTTTTGTGCAACAATGGAATAGTATCATGCACCATTGGTAATGCTATAGTTGTCATCGGAACACGAGCACCATAATGAAATTTACTTACAAACAAAAAGTCACCAACCAACAAAGATTTCTCTAAAGACGACGTTGGAATCGTATAGGGTTGCATCACATACGTATGAACAATAGTAGCAACAACAATAGCAAACAATAATGAACTAATCGTATCAGCTGCTTTATTTTCCGGAATTAAACTGCGATCCGGAATGTGATTTAAAGATTGGGTGTAATTAACATAAGTCACATACAGCCCTAAAGTAGCAATCCCTAAAATGGTATCGGTAGTAGAATTTTTACCGAAACTGCGCAAGGTTTCTACCCAAACTACAGGAAACATAATCAAATTGACAATCGGCACGAACAACAAAATGGTATACCAAGTTGGGCGATTGATAATTTTCATCAAAACGATAGCGTTGTATATCGGTACCGCAGCTTCCCAACGTTTTCTACCGGCAGCTTCATACATTTTCCAAGTTCCGATGAAATGAATTACTTGAAGGATTAGGAAAAACACAAACCATTGCAATAGTGTCATAATTTTGGATTTTTAGATTTTTAGACTATTAGATTTTTAGAAAAATCAATTTATATATTCAATACATCTTTCATTGTAAATACGCCGGTTTTTCCGACTATCCATTCTGCCGCGATTACAGCTCCTAACGCAAAACCTTCTCGGTTGTGTGCGGTATGCTTGATTTCGATGGCATCCACTTCTGAATTGTAAACTACTGTGTGCGTTCCTGGAACATGCTCAATTCTTTTGGCGTCGATTAAAATCTCGTGTTCCTTAGCATTTTTCAAAGCCCAACTAGAATAATCGGAATGGTCGATGATATCTTTTGCCAAAGTAATCGCCGTTCCGCTTGGTGCATCGAGTTTTTGTGTGTGGTGAATTTCTTCCATCGATACTTTATACTGTTCAAACTTCGACATTATTTTGGCCAAATGTGCATTCAATTCAAAAAAAATATTGACGCCCAAACTAAAATTTGAACCGTAAATAAATGCGCCATGTTTTTCATTACACAACGCCACCATCGCTTCATATTCTGAAAGCCAACCGGTCGTGCCAGAGACAATCGGAACATTAGTACGCAAACAAACCGAAATGTTACTCACTGCAGCATCAGGAATGCTAAAATCTATTGCAACATCGGCATTTTCGAGTCCATCGAATGTGCTTCTGCTCGTCTTGCGCAATACGATTTCATGGCCACGCGACAAGGCCACCTGCTCGATCACTTGCCCCATTTTTCCATATCCGAGTAGCGCTATTTTCATTTGAATGTATAATTTAAAGCCAATCCAAATGTAGGTTTTTTATACCTTTCATCAGGATACAAATCAGTACGAATCGACAGATTATCATTAACATTGAATTGCCCTAAATGCGCGTCAATATTAGCGTCGATAATATTCAAAGCATAAAATCCTACCGTTAACAGCATCGATAAATCTCGATTTCTGCGGTAAAATCGCTGTGCTTGAATCAATCGCGAATCATCGAGATAATCGTATTTCGGATTTGGATTTCCTGCCAACCGGTCTTTGTATGCGTCGCGAAATTCGTGGTATT
Source organism: Flavobacterium sp. (assembly GCF_031411595.1). GTDB lineage: Bacteria > Bacteroidota > Bacteroidia > Flavobacteriales > Flavobacteriaceae > Flavobacterium. Next base: position 162,825 of record NZ_JANOBI010000021.1, read on the forward strand.
TGCTGTTGTTGGTCGAATAAAAATAAAGTGTAGCACCTAAAGCACCATACACCAAAGGAATTTTCCAATATTTTTTGTTGTAAGCTTGACCCAAACCAGGCAATATCGCTGAGTAAAAAGCAGCCTTAGCAGGCGCCAAAGGGTTGATCTCTTTATCTTTTATGGAGTCTTTGGTAATCAAAAGCGGTGCGTCTTTCTCTTGACTGAAAACCGAAAAGTTTCCGCAATACAAAAGCAAGAGCAGTATGACAATATACTTAAGCACTTAGCCTTTAATCAGTTTGATGATTCTGTTGAAATCTTCTTCAGAATGAAATGGAATCGTGATTTTCCCTTTGCCATTACCCGCCATTTTCACATCGACTTTTGCTCCGAAGTAATTTGCAATCGCTTTCTTTTCGTCTTCAGCAATGGCATAAGTCGTTGGCTTGGCTGTTTTTTTGGTTGCAGGTTTGAGGCTTTCTTGATAGCTTTTCACCAAAGCTTCGGTTTCACGAACCGATAAATTTTGACTGACAATTTTTTGGTAAATATCGGTCTGAACATCTTGATCTTCAATATTGATAATCGCACGACCATGGCCCATACTGATAAAGCCATCGCGAATACCGGTTTGGATAATCGGATCGAGTTTCAACAAACGCAAATAATTCGCAATCGTAGAACGTTTTTTTCCAACGCGCTCGCTCATTTGTTCCTGCGTCAATTGAATTTCATCAATCAAACGTTGGTACGAAAGCGCAATCTCAATCGGATCTAAATCGTGTCTTTGGATGTTTTCAACCAAAGCCATTTCAAGCGATTCTTGGTCATTGGCGATTCTGATGTAAGCCGGAATCGTAGTCATTTTATTGATTTTCGAAGCACGCAAACGACGTTCTCCCGAAATCAATTGGTATTTATTGAAGTCTAATTTACGAACTGTAATCGGTTGAATCACGCCGAGCTCACGAATCGAAATCGCCAATTCCTGCAATGATTCCTCATTGAAATTGCTTCGGGGTTGAAACGGATTGATTTCAATCGCGTCAATTTCTAATTCGATAATATTACCAACCACTTTGTCGGCATTCTTATCATTGACCGACTGAATATTATTATCAGGATCTTTCAACAAGGCAGATAATCCTCTTCCCAATGCTTGTTTTTTTACTGCTTGTGACATAAATCTAAATCGTGTTTTTCTTAATAATTTCTTGAGCCAAATGCAGATAATTCGTAGCGCCTTTGCTCGTTGCGTCGTAATTGATGATGCTTTCCCCGAAACTCGGCGCCTCGCTCAATTTGACATTTCGTTGTATAATCGTCGCAAAAACCATGTCGTTGAAATGCTTCTGCACTTCCTCAACCACTTGGTTCGACAAACGCAATCTCGAATCGAACATCGTCAGCAACAAACCTTCAATATCGAGCTCGGGATTGTGTATTTTCTGCACACTTTTAATCGTATTGAGCAATTTTCCCAAACCTTCCAAAGCATAATATTCGCATTGAATTGGAATAATCACCGAATCGGAAGCTGTCAACGCATTCAACGTCAACAATCCCAATGATGGCGCGCAATCAATCAAAATATAATCATATTGATCTTTGACACTTGCCAAAGCTTGCTTGAGCATGTATTCACGATTTTCTTTGTCAACCAATTCTATTTCAATCGCCACCAAATCAATATGGGCAGGAATCACCCACACATTCGGTGCACTCGATTTAATCGTCGCTTCTTCGGGCGTGTTGCTGTGCTCGAGCATTTGATAGGTTCCAATCGTCACATTGTCGATGTCGATACCCAAACCTGAACTCGCATTCGCCTGCGGATCGGCATCAATCAACAACACTTTCTTTTCTAAAACACCTAATGATGCTGCCAAATTTACCGAAGTGGTCGTTTTTCCAACACCGCCTTTTTGGTTGGCAATAGCAATGATTTTACCCATTTATTTTTTTCAATTTTGAGCCGTAAAAATACAATTAATTATGGGTTTTTCAAGGGTTATTTGTTAACAAAAGTTAATAAGCTGATGTTGTTGGTTGTAAGTTGTATGTTGTATGTTTTTAGGAGCTGTTTCCGGCTATCCACTATATCTTTTGCGCCGAACAACGGCACAAAAGGATAACGTTCCTATCCGGGCTAGGGCATCCCGTGATTATTAATTACTTTTTTTCGCTTTAATCATCATCTCGAGCATATCCCACATTTCCTCCGGAATCGCCTCAAGCAAATTGAATTGTCCAGCACCTTTAAGCCATTCACCACCATCAATCACAACGACTTCCCCATTAATGTAGGCTGAAAAATCAGACACCAAATACGCCGCCAAATTCGCCAATTCCTGATGATCACCAACGCGTTTGAGTGGCACTTTTTTCGCCATATCGAACTTCTCCGCCAAGTCGCCCGGAAGCAATCTGTCCCAAGCGCCTTTCGTTGGAAATGGTCCGGGTGCAATCGCATTAGAACGAATGCCATACTTCGCCCATTCGACTGCGAGACTTCGCGTCATGGCCAAAACACCTGCTTTTGCTGTAGCACTTGGAACGACATAAGCCGAGCCTGTAAAAGCATAAGTGGTTACGATATTGAGTATGGTTGCTGATTCTTGTTTGCTGTCAATCCAATGTTTTCCGAAAGCTAAAGTGCAGTTTTTGGAACCTTTGAGAACGATGTCAATTACGGTATCAAAAGCGTTTGCGGATAATCGTTCGGTGGGTGAAATGAAATTCCCCGCAGCATTATTGAGCAACACATCGACTTTTCCGAAAGCCTTTAAAACTTCTTGCAACATCGCTTCCACTTGATCGTAATGACGCACATCGCAAGCCAATGGCAAACAAGTTCCGCCGGTTTTAGTTTCAAGTTCTTGGGCTGTGGTTTTTAGTTTTTCTAAATCTCTTGAAGTGATCGCTACCTGCGCACCGAGTTCTAAAAAATATTGCGTCATCGCTTTGCCTAATCCGCTGCCACCACCGGTTACGACAATCACTTTTCCTTTGAGTGCGTCGTCGCGGAGCATTTTTTGTGTAAAATCCATCTGGTTCAATTTGGGCTAAAGATAGCAAAATGATTTTAGGAATTGAAATGGATTTATGCTTTAAAAACAGAACACGGATTTAGCTCATGCTGATATATTCTTTATGGTATTGCTGATTTTCAATTCACGGATTAACACAGATTAAATCCGTGGTAATCCGTGAAATCCGTGTTCAATAAATTACTCTACAATCAGTTTTTGAGAATAACTTGCAGCATCAGTAGTGATCTGAACGAAATAAATTCCTTTGCTTAAATTGGGTGTAATGACAAACTCACTTTGGCCCACTTTTTCAGAAAAAACAATTTGTCCAACAGCATTGCAGATAGCAATTTTATCAACTTGATGGTCACTTGAAATATTAATGGTTTCCCCATTCGATGGATTTGGAAATACTTGCAAATTTACTGCTCCAATCGGTTGATGAACCCCAAGCAGGGTGCTTTTTGTATACAATCCGTCGGCTTTGGCTAAAAATAACTTGTCCTGAAACTCCAAAAGTGCATAAGAAAATCCTGTAGTTAGCAATTCTTCATTCTCTTCCCAACTGCTGCCAATAGAAGCAAGTTTGTCTCTTTCCTGAATCCAAGTGCCTTCTGGAAACATATTGGTTATTGTATAATGTTTGGCCGAACCTTCATAAATGGTGCGGTATGGACCATTATGAGATCCGACATTATCCTCAGTCCAAGTTACTCCAGCATCTTTTGTCTTAATGATCCGATTGCCGTTGACCGCAAAAAAGGTATCACTGTTATTGATCAGCTTGTTGATTTGTAAGCCAGGCTGCAGCGTTCCAGTATAATATTCTTCATTCCAGATGCTGTTATTAAAGTCGTATCTGTAATTCGTACCATTAGCTCCAGCAGCAATCAGCATATAATTTGGTGAACTTATGATACTGTGAACATTCATAGAGTAATCTGGTAATGAAGCATTCAAATAGGTCCAATTGTCTGAATCTGGATTCTTCAGCGCAACGCCATTGCCCAGCGTTGAAACTAATAAACCGCTATTGTGTATTGCAAATTCGCTTATCCAAAGTGGGTGAACACCACTGTTTTGCCATGAAACGCCATTGTCATCGCTATAGAAAACCCCATGATTATAAGTGCCTACATAGAGTTTGTTATTAAAAAAAATAAATGCTGTGATTTCAATTGGGTTGTTGCTAACAGTTATTGGTATCCAACTTGTCCCGCCATCATTACTTTTATAAATAATATTGGAGCCTGAAGCGGCGTAAATTGTATTGTTGTTTACCATTAACGCAACGATACTTTGTGTTGGAATGGCGTTGATTTTGGTCCATTGCGCGGATGAAGTATTGCAATATAAAAGTGTAATGGCAATTAATAATAGGCTCTTGTTCATTGTTTTTTAAGATTTAATTGTTGTAATTCTGTGAGCCAAAATTAAATATAACCTACAAAAACCAACTAAAAAACAAGTAGACAAAAGGTCGACACGCTATCTTTTCAAAGTAAAATGCCCCCGATGCGTTCGCCCGTCTTGGCGATTCACTACAAACCAATAATCGGTAGAAACTGCTTGATGCCCATTATACGTACCATCCCAGCTTTCCTTAGCACCTAAATATTTGATTAATTTTCCGTAGCGATCAAAAATAGCAACGTTCAAGTCGGGTTCGAAATCAGCATTGTCTATAAACCAAGTATCGTTATAAGCATCGTCATTGGGTGTGAAAAAATTAGGATAATACAACAGCCAAATGTCTTTTTTGGTAAAACCACAACCCAATTTGTCTTGCACATAAATCGTGTAAATACCGGGTTTTAAATTGCCGAACGTATTTTCATTTTGATAATTAATGCCGTCTAACGAATATTCAAACGAACCATTGTTGGATGTCAATACGGTAATACTATTCTCATTAGCCGTCCAATCGCTGATTTCAAAATGGTCGATGACGGGTAAATCTGAAATCGTCACTTCAATGTTTTTGGTATTTGAACAAGGCAATGCGTTGGCTCCGTATAAATTCGCTGCCGTTACAGTGAGATTGGTCACGCCAAGTTGACTCACAGTAATCGTCGAATTGGTAGAACCGTCGGACCACAAATAAGTGGTTGTTGGCAAATTTCCTGGCGCAACATCTAACGTTATCGGGTTCGAAAAACAGCTTAAATAAGTTGGATCAACAATCAATTTTGGAGTCTGTCCAACCAACAAATCGAACGTGGTGGTTTCATAACAATTCGGCAGTGGATTGTAAACCAAACGCACGAAAATTGTTTTAGGATTTGCATTCGGATTGTAGGTTACCAAATTTAGAATCGGATTGCTATTGCTTTGAGCATCAGTCATCGAATCGTGATAACTTAAGGTAAAATTGGCCGGATTTTGTGTGCCTAAAATAACAGCATCTTGCGAAGTCAAATCAAAAACTTCATTGTCAGTAATCACCTCTTGGCATTGCAAAATATCATTGGGTTTGGTGATTGTGACGAGCGACAATAGACTATTGACATCGAAAAGTCGGTTCACAATATTACCGCAATTGTCTTCGACTTGAAACGTATAAATCGCAGGAGCTAAATTCGAAAAAATGTTGGAATTGAAATTGTCAAAACTAAAAGCTACACCATCTTTTTCGATAATGGTGTAATGAATCGGTGCCGTTCCGTTGGCTGTGAGCACGACATCCAAATTGCCATTACTCGAACACGGCATGCGATAAGCATCGGTAATTTCGAGCACCTGATTGAACGATAACGTTGGACTCAAAATCTCAACACAATCTTTATCTACAGTAGTTACTGTTCCGTCATTAAAATCTTTACCATTATTATAAGTCGCGAAATTGCGTATGATTCGAAAAGTACCATTGAACGTTAGGTTGTAATTCGTCGCATTGTTATTCAAAAAATAACTGTTCAAAACATTAGGAACAGAACCTGCCACATAAGCAATACCAGTATCCGGATTTCCCCAAATATTGTTCGTCGCATCGATTAATTTTTGCAACCAAAAAGATTGATTGGTTGTTCCGTTGCTTACAAAATTCAATGGAATATCGAACGAACCACAATTCGCCTGCAACGAAAAAGTGCTAGTGGTAATAGCATAACCGCCGATGTTTATTGAAATGGTATTGGTGAAATTACAATGGTCTGTTGCGATAAAAGTATAGTTTCCATCAGGCAAATCATTCATATAAAAACTACCGTCCGTTGCGATATTGATTGTGCCGTTATAGGGTAATGTAGGAATGAAATTAGTAGGCGCTGCAGTAATCGTTATAGTACTGAGTCTGGTATTAAGGCTTGAAATTTTCACGGAGCTTTTCGTTAAGTCGCAGCCTGGCCTGACATCGCTTGACAATCCTTGATCGACGTAAACAGGCACGGTAATATTCAACGGACTCATTAGTGTGCCACAATTGTTGGTGGTGCTAATTACATAATCGCCTAGCGGCACCGGATCTAATGTTAATACCCCAAAAGTAGTATTTACAAATGCTGTAACATCGTGCGGCAAAGGAAAAGGATAAGTACTCGGAGCACTAATAACAATGGCTGTTACTACTTTATAAGCGGGAATAGCAACTACAATTTTCCCTGAATTACTCGCACAACCATTATTCGTTGCCAAACCACTTGCCGCTGCGGGGAAATCGACAATATTAAATGTGATGGTGTTTGATCTTCCGCAAACATCAAGAATACTCACATCGTAACTTCCGATTGGAGTTTGCGCTGATGCACCACCAAAAGTTACGGTGTCAGTGTTGTAAGGTCCGGGATAATTTGCGTTGAAATTGATTGGATTAAATCCAACAGGAGCATTGATGAAATTTAACGTGTAAGGCGGTGTAAAATTACCGGCTTTCAAATCGAAATAATACGTATTACAATTCAAATCATATATAATTGGCGCTATGGAAATATTTTGGTTTACAATAAAATTCTGCGAAAAAACAGAACCGCACGAATCTGTAATGATGACATCGTAATCGTAATTTTGATTGGGGAAAGCGGGAATGGTTTCTGAAATATTCTGTGAAGTTAAATTGCCTGACGCTAAAGTACTGTTGAAAGTCTGCGTGGCTCCACCACCCGGAGGATGCACGACAAACTGAATTTGTAATGGATAACCTATAACCGTTCCTGCTGTCGGCGTAATCGTATGATTGGCCACTGTTTGCGTACAGGATGGCACCGTTGTATTCGTAAAAGAAGGCGGTCCAATGGTTAGTCCTGTTGGGTTTAATGTAACGGTGAATGTAGAAACGACTCCAGTGCCGCAATTGTCAAAAACACGAATTCTGTAAACACCTACCGGCAATCCTGAAAAGGTGTTTGTGGTTTGAAGTGGAAACGTTACCGGGCCGAAAAAAATTTCATACGAAACACCAATTCCGGAAGTGGTATTGACTAAAATATTACTATTGCTCGAACAAGCTTGATTGAAACTTTGAACATCAATGACCAATGGCACCACTTGATTCGTAATGGTCACATCTTGTTGCTGTGTTGTGACTACGGTACCAACAGTTTCTTTGGCTATAATTCTGTAATTTCCTGCTGAAAGTCCGTTATAAGTATTGGCATTTACGGTTGCAATCGGAACTGTGGTATTGGGCAATTCATAAATTTCATAAACAATCGTTCCGTTAGGATCGGCGTTGCTTGGCGTGAAGGTTAGCATACCATTTCCTGTGCAACTTTCGGGTGTTGGTGTTACTGTAAATGTAAATCCAAATCCCATCAAGGGCATTAGAAAAAGTGTTAAAGCGATGCGCAACCCTGTGTTCATCTGGTAAAAATAAATTTAAATTTTCATTACCAATACCTTGATAACCATTTCGTTTACTTCAAGTATACTTTTAATAACGAAATTTAGGTTTTTAAATTTTATCATAGCATTAAATTACAAGAAGTGAAGCTGTTGGTTATACTTTTATTGAATCACTAATGCTTATGGTCTTAAGTTTTTAAATTGCATTGTAAACGAAGTTTTTTTACCAAATTTAGAATCAACTTTAATACTGCCTTGTATTTTTTCAACGATTTCTTTTACAATATACAATCCTATACCTGAACCGGCTATTTCTCCTGATAAGCGAAAGAACATATCGAATATTTTATCGAAATTCTCCGCTGCGATTCCGATACCATTATCGCTTACAACTAATGTCAAACTACTTTTATTGGCAATACCCAATATTTTAATAAAGCTACTGGTTTTATTAGTATCCTGAAATTTTATAGCATTCGAAATTAAATTTTCTATCACCGTGCTAAAGCTTTGTTTGTCGGTATAAAAAGGCTCTTTTTCGTGAATATCCACTTCAAAAGTAATACGTTTGGCTTCCTTGGAATGAATCAACGAATTGATGATTTCTTCTGTTATTTTTTGGAGATCAATTTTTTCAATTTTGAGCTCCATTCGATTGTTGCGCGAATAATAGAGAATATTTTTAATGTATTCATCAAGGCGATTGATACTATTTCGAATCATGGCTGCATGACTTGCCGTTGATGGTTCTTCAGTATCTTCTTCAATAAAAGCAAGCAATCCAAGAACAGAAGTCAACGGCGATCGCAAATCATGAGACACACTATACACAAACCGATCGAGTTCGAAATTGGTTTTTTTAAGTTCATCATTGTTACTAATCAGTTTGTCTTCTGCTAATTTGCGTTTCGAAATATCCTGATGCGACACCACGATCAATTGTTCTTCTCCATCAAATGGCATCGCAAGCATCGCAAACCATCGGTCTTCTTTATCGGAATGGCAAGGATATTCATAATAAAAAGCGGTGTTTTGTTTGTCCATCACTTTCTTCATGCCTTTCAAAACAATTTCGGCGGTTTCGTCTCCAGTTTTAGCAGAATTAGCACACACATGAAAATAATTACTGCTGATGCCCGTTCGTTGCAAAGTCGTTTCTCCATTTTCAGTAGCAAAGCGACTCCAAGCTTCATTCACTGCTATAATGGCTCCTTTTTTATCTATCACGGCAATGTGTGAACTTAGTGAGTTGATGATATTTTTGCTAAATGCTTCACTTTTTTTGAGCTGTCGTTCGACTCTTTTCTTCTCAGAAGCATCTCTAAAATTGGCTACAAATGCATTGACACTCGGTATGTGAAGCATATTGGTTATCGTACCTTCACACCAAATCCAATCGCCATTTTTGTGATGCAATCTCATTTCAAACAGAAATGACTTTCCTGGTGTTGCCGTGATTTTATTTCTTTTTTCGATATAAGTTGCAATATCATCGGGGTGAATAAAATCTAAAACCTTGATATTAAGATATTCTTTTAATGGGTAACCTAGTACTTTGCTGACTGATGGACTTCCGTAGATAATTTCCCCTGATTCATTAGTCAGCGATTGCATATCGGGACTTTTTTCGATCAAGGCTCGGAACCTTCTTTCGTTTTGAAGCACCAATTCTTCTGTTTCTTTATGCTTTTTTGCTTTCTCAAACAAATCTAAGGCAAACGAAATATCGGTTATCACTTCTATAAGCAAATCAATTTCTTCTTTATCAGAAAATTCAAGTTTTTCAGAATAGAGATTCAGCGTGCCAATAATTTTACCCGCTTTTTTGAAAGGAAGTACAATAATAGAATGGATTCCGTACTGTTTAGCAAACGGAGCCCACCTGAAGAGATTAGGTTCGTTTTGAATATCATTGCTCATAAAATAGGATTCCGACTTTAAAACACAATCCTGTGGACCGCCCTCATAAACGATTAATTCTTTAAAAATGTGAAGATGCTCTTTGGGTAATCCAGATTGGTCAATCATAGTAATCGTTTTGTAATCGGAATCAAAAAGTCCTATCCAAGCCATTTTAAATTTACCGAATTCAACTGCGATTTTACAGGAATTTTTGTAGAGCGCTTTTTCTTCCCTGACGCGAACAATACCCTGATTCACTTGACTGATAAAAGCATAAAGATCTTTTATTTTCAGAAGCTTCTCATTGACTTTTTTTTGTTCACTTCTATCAATGGAAAGTATTAAAAGGCCTTCAGGTATAGGCACCATGCTAAGTTCATAATTTCCAATTAATCCGTTGGGAGATTTAAAATCTGTTACGATTCTTTCTGAAACTCTTTTTGTCATGCAACGTTGCATCACTTTAAACAAATCGGTTTGCTCAATGTCAGGATATTTCTGCATTAAGGTTTTTCCGATTAATTCTTTTTTGGTGTACGTGCTGATTTGCACCAAAGCATCATTCACATAAATGTATTTCCAATCAAAATCGTGAATTTGAACACCTTCTTGAAGAAAATCAAAGCTGTTTTGATTTTGTAAATCGATGCTTGGCAGTGGGTTTTGTTCATCGATTACCGATGAATTTGCAGTATTTTTTTTCATAATCATTCACTGGTTTTCCATGAATGTTAGTGGCGTCATCTATGGTTTAATTTCTAATAGTTAAGAGCTAAAAAATGACATCTCTTGGCTTGAAAAAAGAGCATTTTTTTTGCTATCATGACTAAGGTAGTTGTTATTTATAAGGCACAATATAAAATCAAAAAAATATATAACTATTGAAATTAATTGTACAACAAGCGGATTTTTATCGCACTGATAAGAGTGCCATTACTATCGCATTTTATAAGAGAAGTATATTCGAGTCAGATTCAACTGTTTTCTATACTTTCGAGAAATTCTTTGTTGATTGGTTTTTCATGAAAAGCTTCAATGTTTTTATCAGAACGAATGCGATTGATATCCATTTCATCTATGGTCGAAGAAACCACGAAAATGCGACAGTGCTTTTTTAAATCAACGGGCAATTCATCAAAGGCTTCCATAAATTCAAATCCCGACATTAAAGGCATGTAGATGTCAACAAAAATTAGATTTGGTAAGGCCTCGCTATTACTACCGTTTTGTTTTAAATACTCTAGAGCATCCAAAGCGTTGGAATATTCTAAAACTTTTTTGGCGAGGTTGTTTTTGAGAATGATTCGCGACGTAATATATAAATCGATGGTGTTATCATCAATAATCATTATAGTTTCGAATTTTGTTAGAACTTCTACTGACATAATTTTAAATTTAATAGTAAAACAGAGCCAACTCGATTTTTAGAAATATCCCTTTCAGAACATTATTACAGTAAAAATTATATAAAAATATTGTCAATGGAATTTGGATAATGGGATGATGTGTTGCTTTTAAATCCGCACCATTCGGCCTAACAATATTAAGGCTTTTTTAACGATTTCTTACACTTCTTTTTGTTTAATTGTGTTAAATTTTTATTTTTATTAGCGTTTACAATATTCTTGTTAAAGTATTCGCATCCTTTACAAAACAAGAATGAAGGCGTTTTGGCATCAATCTAACTGATTCGCAACCCATTAACTACTTTCAAATCCGAAGTCAACAACACTATATCATGCTGGTCACCGACCGAACCCAAAACAAGGCATTCACTCATAAATTCACCGATTTGCTTTTTAGGAAAGTTAACCACACCCACTATTTGCTTCCCAATCAAGTCTTCTTTCTGATAGCGTTTGGTGATTTGTGCTGAAGATTTTTTGATGCCAATTTCACTGCCAAAATCGATAGTGATTTGATAAGCAGGCTTTTGTGCTTCTGGAAAATCTTCGGCAGTGAGAATAGTCCCTACACGCATTTCTACTTTTTCAAAATCAGACCAAAGCAATTCGTTCGTTTCCATTGATGATGATGTTGTATTAATGATTCTTTAATGTCAGTTAGCACTTCAAAGTTCAATTATTTTATTTAAATTTAGATTTTTAAATCGATTTTTATCTTTACCCATGGAAATTTTTCATCTCAGTGCCGAATGTTATCCCGTCGCAAAAGTGGGCGGTTTGGCTGATGTCGTTGGCGCTTTACCCAAATATCAAAACCAATTAGGTCGATATGCGAAAGTGGTTGTGCCTGCTTATAACAATAAATTTTTTCAGGAAAATGAGTATAACGTTGTACACCAAGGTCAACTCAAATTAGGCCATTTTCTCTTCTCTTATTCGATTTTAAAAGAAAAAACCAAAAAACTCGGCTTTGAATTATATCAGATTGCGATTCCCGAGTTGTTTGATCGCCCGAATGTATATTCTTATGAAGACGACACCGAACGTTTCCTAGCCTTTCAAATCGCGTTTTTAAATTGGCTCATCGAAACGAATCAGTATCCCGATATGTTGCATTGTCACGATCATCACACGAGTTTGATTCCGTTTATGGTGCAACATTGTTTTAATTATCAAAATTTAAGAAATACACCTACCATTTTAACCATTCACAATGGTCAATATCAAGGATGGTTTGGTTATGATAAGTTGCATTATTTACCGCAATTCGATTTGTCGAAAATCGGTTATCTCGAATGGAATGGCACGATTAATCCGCTTGCTTCCGCAATCAAATGTTCATGGAAAATCACGACTGTTTCGCCAAGTTATCTCGATGAAATCAGCAACCACGCCAATGGTTTAGAAAACTTAATGCGTTGGGAACGACCAAAATCATTAGGCATTCTAAACGGCATCGACACCGAAGTCTGGAACACCAAAACCGATGCATTGATGGCGAAAAATTATACACTCAAAGATTTCAAAAAAGGAAAAGCGGAGAACAAAGCGTTTTTGTGTTCGCATTTTAATCTCGATCCGGCCAAGCCTTTATTCACATTTATCGGCCGATTGGTTGGCGAAAAAGGTGCTGATTTGTTGCCACAGATTTGCAGCGTTGCCTTGCATCAAAACCAAGGTGAAATCAATATTTTGATTTTGGGCTCGGGCGATCCGAATGTAGAAAAAGAGCTTTCAAGTTTGCAAAATTTCTATCACGGCAACTACAATGCATACATCGGTTATAATGAAAAATTGGCGCATATTATTTATGCCGGTGCCGATTTTCTATTAATGCCATCGCGGGTTGAACCTTGTGGTTTGAATCAAATGTATGCCTTGCGTTACGGAACGATTCCGATTGTTCGACGTACCGGTGGTTTGCGCGACACCGTTATCGATATGGGCGACGGAGGTTTTGGAATTTGTCACAATGACACCAGTGTTTTCGATGTAACCCATTCGATTTCGCGTGCGATTGCATTATTTCATGACAGCAAAAAATTCGACGCCATTCGAAAAACCATCCAACAAATTGATCATTCTTGGGATAAAGTAGCAGCACAATATATTGAAGTATACCAATCATTAAAAAAATAGAACATGAACAATCATATTTTAGCCATTATTTTAGGAGGTGGACAAGGTTCTCGATTAGCACCACTGACCGAAAGCCGTTCAAAACCTGCCGTTCCGATTGCAGGAAAATACCGATTGGTGGATATTCCGATATCGAATTGTATCAATTCTGATATTAAAAGAATGTTTGTACTGACGCAGTTTAATTCGGCTTCTTTAAACCAACACATCAAAAACACGTATCACTTCAGCCATTTCAGCACTGCTTTTGTCGACATTTTAGCGGCGGAGCAAACACCTGATAACCCAACATGGTTTCAAGGAACAGCCGATGCTGTGAGGCAATGCATGCAACATTTCCTAAACCATGATTTCGAATATGCATTGATTTTATCGGGCGATCAGTTGTATCAAATGGATTTCAATAAGATGATTCAAGCCCATGAAAAAAGCGGCGCCACGATTTCGATAGCTACATTACCCGTGAATGCTAAAGAAGCACCGGAATTTGGCATTTTGAAAACCGATTCTGAGAATTTTATCACTTCATTTATTGAAAAACCAAAGGCGAATTTACTTCCTGAATGGACTTCTGAAGTGAGTGATGAGATGAAAGCAGAAGGCAAGCATTATCTGGCTTCTATGGGAATATATATTTTCAACCGAGATTTATTGGTAGCGCTGATGAACAATCCAGACACTAAAGATTTTGGGAAAGAAATCATTCCACAAGCGATTGGCAAACAGAAAATATTGAGTTACCAATATGAAGGTTATTGGACCGATATCGGAAACATCGATTCGTTTTTTGAAGCGAATTTAGGATTGACGGACGACATTCCGAAGTTTAATTTGTTCGATAATTCGAGTAAGATTTATACGCGAGCGCGGGTTTTGCCACCATCAAAAATTACGGGCGCATCAACGATTGATAGATCGGTTATTGCGGAAGGTTGCATTGTGAATTCTGCCACGATCGAACATTCGGTCATTGGCATTCGAAGCCGAATCGGTTATGGCTCGACGATTTTCAATTCGTATTTGATGGGTAATGATTATTATCAAAATCTTGAAGAAATCAGAACCAACAATTTGCACAACATTATGAATGTAGGTATCGGCGAACGCTGCTTCATCAACAACACAATTGTAGATAAAAATTGTAGGATTGGCAACGATGTCAAACTCAACGGCGGCAAGCATTTGCAAGACACCAACACCGATTTATATACCGTGAAAGACGGCATTATCGTAGTCAAAAAAGGGGCGATTTTACCTGATGGCTTTTCAGTAGAGTAGCTTTAAATTAATGATTAACAGACCAATATTAACCTAAATAAAAACCACACAATGAAAACTAAACTATGCGCTTTTTTGCTTTTAATGTTGGTAACCGGAAAATCATTTTCGCAAGCTTATATTCCGGTTTTAGACAATGCTTCGTGGGTTGTTACCGTATACTATTTTGGTGGAAGCCAAACTTTTACGATTAGTCAAAGTGGTGAGCAAACTGTCGGTACACATACCTATAAAAAATATGTCCGCCCTGGAACGAGCACGGAATTTCTGCTCAGAGAAGATGTCACTTCAAGGAAAGTGTATAAAAATGTTGGAGGTAATGATATTTTGTTTTTTGATTTCAATTTGAATGTTTCGGATAACATCACGTTGGCCAACGGAGAAAACTATACGGTTGATTTAATCACCAATATCAATGTGAATGGTGGACAAAGAAGGCAATGGCATTTAAACAATATATCGAGTGCGTTTGGATTTGATGAAGTTTGGATTGAAGGTGTTGGAAACAAAGAACATCCATTAATTGCCAAATATGAAATGCTGTCAGATCCTGCGTATGCTTTAAGATGTAGTTTTCAAAATGGTGAAAATGTTTACAATCAAGGATTAGCAAATGGTGGCACTGCAACAGATTGCTTGGCTTTAGGGGTTTTCGAACCCGATTATTCAGCTTCAAAAATTAGCTTTGCTCCTAACCCATTTCAAACGGAACTTATGATTACTACTGAGGTGAGTTTAAATAATTCGACATTAAAAATGTATAATGCGATTGGGCAAATGGTCAAAGAAATCGATCACTTGAACGGCAATAAAATTTCATTAAGCAGAGGCAATTTGACTGTTGGATTGTATTTGATTCAGTTAATTGAGAACGGGAAATTGTTGAAATTAGAGAAAGTGTTGATAGCGGATTAATTAAACACGGATTGCACAGATATACACGAATTAATCTGTGCTAATCTGCGCAATCCTGTTCACTTTAAATCATAAAAAAAAGCATCCTTTTTGGGATGCTTTTTTCAAGTATCGAAACTTGAAAATTATAATTGGGTATAAATATAATTCGTTATTGATGCCATTTGCGCGTCGTCTAAATGGGCTTTCATTTGCATTTTTACTAAAATCGGAGCCCAATCTTCTTTGGAAAATTCTTTTGCTGCAAAAAGTCTATGACACTTGGCGCAATTGTTCTCATAAGTTGTTTTTCCTATGGTCAATTCCTCTGTCATCACCATTACTTTTGCATCTTTGTCCGTCGTTTTGACAACCTCTTTTATAGGCGGTGGCTTTGGCGTTGTTGGCGCAACAGCCGTTTTAGAAGCACATGAATAAATTATTACTGCGAGAATGGTTAGTGCGATTATTTTTAATTTCATAGTATGAATGTTTGTTTCGTAAATATAAAAAATCCCGATAATAATTTACTATCGGGAAGTTATATTTTGATAAATTTTATGTTTTTTATTTTACATCCATTAGTTCAACGTCGAAAACCAGCGTTGCGTTTGGTGGAATCACACCGCCGGCGCCACGAGAACCGTAACCCAAATGCGATGGAATAACGAAACGTGCTTTATCGCCTACTTGCAATAACGCAATACCTTCGTCCCAACCTTCAATCACGTTGCCTTGTCCTAAAGGAAATTCGATTGGTTTTTTTCTGGTGTAGGATGAATCGAACACTTTTCCGTTTTCTAAAGAACCTGAGTAATGCACCGAAACCGTTTTTCCGTTTTCAGCTTTTTTACCGTTTCCTTTTTGAATCATTTGGTATCGCAAACCGCTTGCTGTTTTTTCGAAACCCGCAGCGAGTTTTTCCATGGCGGCTTCGGCTTCGGCTTTCACTGCAGCCTCGAGTTTGGCACGGGAACCTTCGAAAGTTCTGAAAGCTTCGATGGCATTCCATTTTTTAGCTTCGTCACCTTCTCGGATGATTTCAACAGAATCGATGACATCGCCCTGCGCAATAGCATCAACAACATCCTGACCTTCAATTACATTTCCGAAAACAGTATGTTTGTTATCGAGCCATGGTGTGGCAATGTGTGTGATGAAAAATTGAGAGCCATTACTTCCTGGTCCAGAATTCGCCATCGACAAAACGCCTGGCGCATCATGTGTCAAACTTGGGTGAAATTCATCATCGAAGTTGTAACCCGGTCCGCCTGTTCCTATGCCTTGTGGGCAACCACCTTGAATCATAAAATCAGGAATCACACGGTGGAATTTTAACCCATCGTAATATTTATTGCCTTGTGGTTTTACTTTATTTTCCAGATTTCCTTCTGCTAATCCTACGAAGTTTCCGACAGTTCCCGGTGTTAAATCGTGGGTAAGTTTTACTAAAATCGCACCTTTTGTGGTGTTGAATTTAGCGTATATTCCGTTTTCCATTGTTGTGTATTTTAAAATTGTGGTGCAAAATTAAGGAAATTAATCCGATAATACCACGATGCCCTAGCCCCGATTGCAACGGTATCCTTTTGTGGCGGTGTTCGCCATAAAAGATATAGTGGAAAGCGGGAAACAGCTCCCGAAAAAGTGGATTTTGGAATTCGTGAATTTGGTTATTTGAAAAGTGCGTCAACTTTGTACCTTTGCAACCTCAGTGCCTTAATCCCTCAGAACCTTAGAACCTCAAAAATGAGAATTGATATAATTACCGTTTTACCCGAATTACTACGCAGTCCGTTTGAGGCTTCAATCATGAAACGTGCTATCGATAAAGGTTTGGTGGAAGTGCATTTTCACAACTTGCGTGACTATACGACCAACAAACAAAAAAGTGTGGATGATTATCCGTTTGGTGGCGGTGCCGGTATGGTGATGATGGTGCAACCAATCGACGCTTGCATTACGCATCTCAAAAGCGAACGTGAGTACGATGAGATTATTTATATGACGCCCGATGGTGAAACGCTCGACCAGAAAATGGCCAATACGATGTCGATGTATGAGAATATTATGATTTTGTGCGGACATTATAAAGGTGTGGATCAGCGTGTTCGGGATCATTTTATTACGCGCGAAATTTCGATTGGTGATTATGTTTTGAGTGGTGGTGAATTGGGTGCTTTGGTATTATCTGACGCTTTGATTCGATTGATTCCGGGTGTTTTAAGCGATGAAACTTCGGCCTTGACGGACAGTTTTCAAGACGGTTTGTTATCACCACCGATCTATACACGCCCTGCAGATTATAATGGTTGGAAAGTGCCCGATGTTTTGACGAGTGGTCACTTTGCGAAAATTGAAAAATGGCGGGAGGATATGGCTTATGAACATACCAAAAATCGTCGGCCAGACTTATTAAATGAATGATTAATAGTTAATAATTAATAATGAGGTGTTTACGTTAGCAAAAAATTATCAATTATCCATTGTTAATTATCAATTAAATTTTATCTTTGCGCCCACATTAGACCAACCTCTGGCGAAATCCGTGCATGTTGCTCTGACTTTAAAACCATAATTAAAAAAATTATCATGGCAGATTTAATGAAATTCGTTCAAGACGAATTAGTAGCTAGAAAAGATTTCCCTGAATTCGGAGCTGGTGACACGATCACGGTTTATTACGAAATTAAAGAGGGTGAAAAAACAAGAACGCAGTTTTTCAAAGGCGTTGTGATCCAAAGAAGAGGTTCTGGAAATACAGAAACTTTCACGATTCGTAAAATGTCAGGTGCTATTGGTGTAGAGCGTATCTTCCCTGTAAACTTGCCAGCTTTGCAAAAAATCGAAATCAACAAAAAAGGTCATGTTCGTAGAGCTAGAATTTTCTACTTTAGAGAACTTACTGGTAAGAAAGCAAAAATTAGAGATAAAAGAAGATAATCTTCATTCCAGAATTATAGAAAGCCTCGATGTTATGTCGGGGCTTTTTTTTTGACCGTAAGATTTTAAGACTGTAAGATCATAAGATTCAATCTTACAGTCTTATAGTCCAAAATCTCAAAATCTTATATCAGAAATTACGGCTTTCTTATTTTTAAAGATTGAAAATGACAAATCCATAAATCAATCGATTTCGCTGAACAAGTAAATCGGTATGTAGTTGATTTTACTATATTTGTCTCCACAAAAAACACAAAACCCAAAAACGATTTATAATGGCAAAAATTAAAGTAGCCAATCCGGTAGTAGAATTGGATGGCGATGAAATGACTCGAATTATTTGGACTTTTATCAAAGAAAAATTAATTCTTCCTTATTTAGATTTAGATATTAAATACTATGACTTAGGCATCGAAAGCCGCGAAGCTACCAAAGATCAAATCACGATCGACTCGGCGGAAGCGATTAAAAAATACAACGTTGGAATCAAATGTGCGACCATTACTCCGGACGAAGAGCGCGTTAAAGAATTCAACCTTTCTAAAATGTGGAAATCACCCAACGGAACCATCAGAAATATTGTCGGTGGAACGGTTTTCCGCGAACCAATCATCATGAGCAACGTACCGCGTTATGTGCAAGGTTGGACCAAACCCATCGTAATCGGGCGTCATGCTTTTGGCGATCAATACAAAGCCACCGATACCGTAATCAAAGGAAAAGGAACACTCACAATGAGCTTTACCAATGAAGCCGGCGAAACCAAAACTTGGGAAGTTTATAACTTTGAAGGCGATGGTGTTGCGATGGCGATGTATAATACTGATGAAAGCATATACGGATTTGCACATTCTTCGTTCCAAATGGCATTGACGAAAAAATGGCCGCTATACCTTTCTACAAAAAATACGATTTTAAAAGCCTATGACGGGCGATTCAAAGATATTTTTGAAGAAGTATACCAACAACATTACAAAGCACAATTTGAAGCAGACGGAATCACTTACGAACACCGTTTGATTGATGACATGGTAGCTTCTTGCATGAAATGGAATGGTGGATTCGTATGGGCTTGTAAAAATTACGACGGCGATGTACAATCAGACACCGTAGCACAAGGATTTGGTTCCTTAGGATTAATGACTTCCGTTTTAGTTACTCCTGATGGAAAAACCGTAGAAGCTGAGGCAGCACACGGAACCGTAACACGCCACTTCCGCGAACACCAAAAAGGAAGAGCAACTTCAACAAACCCAATCGCTTCTATCTTTGCTTGGACAAGAGGTTTAGAACACCGAGGAAAACTCGACAACAACCAACCGCTAATCGATTTCTGTTTGGCATTAGAGCAAGTGTGCATCGACACCGTAGAAAGCGGAAAAATGACCAAAGATTTAGCAATGTTAGTGAAACCGGAAGGATTGACAAGTGCCGATTATCTTACAACTGAAGGTTTCTTAGAAGCCATCAAAGAAAATCTAGATAAGAAACTGTCATAAATTTTTTTGATATTCAATAATGAAAGACAACTGGAAACGGTTGTCTTTTTTGTTTCTCGCAAAGACGCTAAGGCTTATACACAATTCTTTGCGGCTCTGCGTCTTTGCGAGACATTTTTTTTTACATTGCATTTATAAAGCGATTGCACCATGGAAAAACTAAGAACCAACTTCGCCATGTCAGGATTCTCAGGCGAAACATTAGATAAGATTGTCGATGCTTTTCACCTCAAAGAATACAAAAAAGGAGACTACTTCGTCGAAGCCGGAAAAACCAGTTTGTATTTGGGTTTCATCGAAAGCGGATTATTCCATTATTATGTCATCAAAGACGGTGATGAAAGAACCACTTACGTTTCTATTGAAAATACTTTCGTTGCTTCATTGATGAGTTTCATCAGCGAAACCCCTTCCAAAGAATCCGTTCGTGCTTTAACCGATAGCGAAGTCAGTGTCATTTCACGAAAAGATTTGAAGATATTGATTCATGAAATTCCACCCTTCAAAGACTTTTATATTGCACTACTCGAATGGGCAATCTGCGGTATCGACTCCAGCCGTCATGACCTCATCGTGCTTTCGGGTGAACAACGTTATGAAAAAATGCTAAAGGAAGAACCCAAACTTTTACAAGTCATTCCATTGCAATACCTAGCGTCAATGCTTGGTGTCACACCAAGACATTTGAGTCGAATTCGCGGAAAAATTCGTTAAATGCCGAATTGGACATTTGTCTAGTAATTCATTATCAGCCGTGTAGATCTTTGCATCAGAAATTTTAACTAAAAAATTAAAAATCATGCAAAAATTAATTTACACAGGAATGTTGCTATTATTACTAACCGGTCTTAACGCACAAAACAAATTATCAAAACACGAATTGAGTATCAACGGTTTTAGAAATCCATCAGCTGGAATCGAATACCGTTACAAGCAAGTTTCCGTTCATGCAGGTTACTACACGACAGCTTTCGAAAAAGGCGTTTACACGAACTTCTACAAAACAGGAGTTACTTATTGGTTTATGCCGGTCGGCAAAAAAGAAAATCCATCGTCTTTCTATTCTTCTTTATCGTATGCACGTGGCATTGATCACGATTATAAAGACAAAGACGCTGTCATCAACGAAATGGGTTTCCGTTGGATGGCTTGGAAAGGTTTGAATCTTAGAATCGGTGTGGCAGTTTTAGCTGCAAGTGGTGAAAGTATCAAAGTCAATCCTACACCTGGCGTGAGTTATTCATTCTTCTTTTAATTGCCATAGCCATGAAAAATAACATCCATATCGGAATTTTATTGATTGTAAGCAGCATCGCTTTGTTGATTCCCTATTCAATCCTGACAATCATTTTCGACTATCCGAATATTCTGCGCCAAGACACCGCGATGGTTTTACAGCAATTTCACGAAGGTGGAAATACGTTAATCGCTACCTGGTTTGCGTTTGCGATGACAGGAATTCCGCTCGTTCCGGCTTACATTTTAATCGTCCAACAATTCGAAAAGAAAACTACAATCATACGCACAGCTACAACGATTGGTGTCATTGGTCTAATCGTTCAAATGATTGGTTTATTACGTTGGACATTTGTAGTTCCAGTTTTGGCTGACACTTTCGTGAATGCGACTGATCCCGCAACCAAAGCGGCTGCAGTTGTGGCTTTCAAAACAATACATCAGTTTGCAGGTGTGCTTCTGGGTGAACATTTAGGGCAATTATTCACGATTGCATGGACGTTGATGCTGTCCTATTCGCTCGCGAAATTGCAATTCGTTCCCAAATCGATGGCTTGGTTCGGCTATATAACTTCTGCGATTTATTTGTGTGCACAGGCAGAATTATTCGCCACAGTAGTTCCTGGTTTTCCGGTTTGGGAAATGGCGGGCTTCATCGGAAGCACACTTTGGCTGATCTGGCTGATTATTCTTGGAATACTATTTTTAAAAAGTTAAGAAACAGTAGTTTCATTCATCATCAAAAAAAGCAATCACAAAAGCAATCAGTAATGGTTGCTTTTTTTATTTCTCGCAAATACGCTGAGCCGCAAAGTTATCTCTAATCAATACCTAAAAAATCTATGCATCTTTGCGAGCGATTTTTATAACATTTATTTAACAACTGCGTTAGTAACAAACGTTCGTTTAATGGGACTTAAAGGGCAATCAAAAAACTAACATCATTCATGACTTCAAAACTAATTTATTACACTACGTTCTTTTTCATGCTGCTTATCAACAGCGTGTTTGCACAAGAAAAATTTACACTAAGTGGCACGATTACCGATGCCAAAAGCAACGAAACCTTAATTGGTGTCAATGTTACCATTCCTGAACTCAAAACAGGAACCACCACCAACGAATATGGTTTTTATTCGATTACGGTCCCAAAAGGAAATTATACCGTTCAGATCAGTTACATGAGTTTTCAGACCGTGACTGAAACCATCAATCTCGACAAAAACATCAAGAACAATTTCAAACTCTCGAGCATTGAAGAACAATTGGATGAAGTGGTCATAGCCGACAACCGAAAAGCAACCAACATCAGAAAAGCGGAAATGAGTGTCAACAAACTCTCGATCAGCGCGATTAAAAAAATGCCGGTCGTTTTGGGTGAAGTCGATGTCTTAAAATCGATTTTACTGTTGCCCGGTGTGACCAATGCCGGTGAAGGTGCTTCAGGTTTCAACGTTCGAGGCGGTGCTGCGGATCAGAATCTGATTTTATTAGATGAAGCGAATATCTTCAATTCGTCGCACGTTTTTGGTTTCTTTTCCGTATTCAATCCCGATGCAATTAAAGATTTGAAACTTTACAAAGGTGGCATTCCAGCCCGTTATGGTGGTCGTGCTTCTTCGGTTTTAGACATCTATCAAAAAGATGGCAGCAGTAAAGGTTTTCATATGAATGGCGGCATCGGCGTGATTTCAAGCAGATTGCTCGCTGAAGGCCCGATTGTGAAAGATAAAGGTTCGTTTCTGATTGGCGGACGCGCTTCGTATGCGCATTTGTTTTTAAAATTAAATGAAAAACAAAAAGACAACACCGCTTACTTCTATGATTTGAATACCAAATTGAGTTACAAACTCAACCCAAACAACAATTTGTATTTGTCAGGCTATTTCGGTCGTGATGTATTTAGCATTCAAAAAAGTTTTACGAATGTTTATGGAAACGCCACTTTAAACTTGCGTTGGAATCATTTATTCTCTGACAAACTATTCTCGAATTTATCACTAATCTACAGCGATTATTATTACGGTTTGGATTTAGGTTTTATCGGTTTAAGATGGGATTCCGGTATCAAAAACTACAACATCAAATACGATTTCAAGAATTATATCAGCGACAATTTCAAATTAAATTATGGCATCAATAGTATCTATTACGACTTCAATCCCGGCACTGTAAAACCGCTTGATAGCGATTCCGGAATCAACTACAAACAACTAGAAAAGAAAAAAGCGTTAGAACCTGCAGCCTATATTGATGTCGAGCAAAACGTTTCCAAAAAACTCTCATTGTCTTATGGTCTAAGATATAGCATGTTTTACAGAATGGGCGAATCGAATGTGAATACGTATGCGAATGACAATCCTGTGGTGTTCAATCAAGAACAACAGATTTATGAAAAAGCCACACCAACGGGTTCGATACATTACGGAAAAAACAAAACCATCGCCGATTTCAACAACTTCGAACCGCGTGCTTCGGTAGCGTATCAACTCGACGAAAACCAATCGTTTAAAGCCAGTTACAACCGCATGGTGCAATACCTGCAATTGCTGTCGAATACTTCATCGCCAACGCCATTAGATGTTTGGACACCAAGCGACGAATTCATCAAACCACAAATTGCCGATCAAGTGGCTTTGGGTTATTTCAAAAATTTTAGCAACGATAAATATTCGCTTGAAGTGGAGACGTTTTACAAGAAAATCAAAAACCGCCTCGACTATATCGACGGTGCGAATCTGATTGCCAACGAAGCCATCGAACAAGTCATCCTCAACGGCCGCATGCGTTCCTACGGATTGGAAGTCATGTTGCGCAAAAACGAAGGCAAACTCACAGGTTGGATTTCGTACACCTTATCAAAATCACAACAACAAACACCGGGAAGAAATGCTTCAGAAACCGGAATCAACAACGGCGAATGGTATAATTCGCTTTATGACAAAACCCATAATTTAGCCATAACCAGCAATTACGCATTGAATAAAAAATGGAGTTTCGGTGCCAATTTCACCCTACAAACCGGACAGCCTGTAACCTACCCGACCGGAAAATACGAATACCAAGACATCAAAGTTCCGAGCTACGGATTGCGCAACGAAAACCGATTGCCACTGTACCACCATCTCGATATTTCAGCCACATTAACACCACACAAAAACGCCAACAGAAATTGGAAAGGCGAATGGGTGTTCAGCATTTACAACGTCTATGCTCGTAAAAATGCAGCATCAATAGCGTTCCGTGAAAATGTCGATACCGGTGTCAACGAAGCCGTAAAAACTTCGATTTTCGGATTTATTCCGGCCGTTAGTTATAACTTTAAATTTTAATTGATTATGAAATCGAAGATTCACGAATACCAAAAACTAAATTTTAAACTCATGAGTAAAAATATATTTATCATCACCGCAATCATGTTCTCGTTTTTCCTACACAGTTGCGAAGAAGTAGTCGACGTGCCGCTCAACACCGAAAAACCAAGACTCGTCATCGATGCCGGAATCAACTGGTATAAAGGCACCGCAGGCGACCAACAAAAAATAAAACTGACTACAACCACCGACTATTACAGCAATACAATTCCTGTAGTTTCTGGCGCAACGGTTTACATCAAAAATAGCGTGAACACCGTTTTCGATTTCATAGAAATTCCCAATTCCGGCGAATATGTTTGCACGAATTTCATTCCGCAAATCGACGAAATATACACGCTTACAGTCATCAGCAACGGACAAACCTACACGGCAACCGAAACCTTAAAATCTGTCACACCAATTCAAGAACTGATTCAAAAAAATGACGGTGGTATTACGGGCGAAGACATCGAAATCAGAACCTATTTCAACGATCCGGCTTTAGAGGAAAATTTCTATATGTTCAAATTCAAATATTCGAACCAAGTCAAACTCAATTACTACGTTGATGAAGACCGATTCTACAACGGCAATACGTTTTTTAGTGTCACAGATAACGAAGATTTGAGTGTTGGTGACAATGTCGAAATCACGCATTACGGCATATCGAGATCGTACTACAATTACATGAATGTGCTGCTCAGCGTAGCCGGAAATAGCGGTGGCGGCCCGTTTCAATCACCTCCGGCAACCGTTCGAGGCAACATTGTCAACCAAACCAATTTCGATAATTATGCGTTGGGATTTTTTAGGTTGAGCGAAGCAGATACGCGCAGTTATACGATTCAGTAGGAGATTTTAAGATTGTAAGATTATAGGATTCTAAGATTCGATCTTAAAGTCTTGAAATTTTATAATCTTAAAGTCCATTCAGAAGCTAATCCGGCTATCACTACAAAAAAACCGCGTCATACCCACAATGGTAAAGTCCGGCAAGAGCTTCCTTTGGTCGCTTTCCCGAACCAACCAAAGTAACGGTCATGACGCGGTTTTGTTTTCCGTTACCATCCGGGCTAGGGCAATCCATTACTGATTTACAATTCGGATTCAAGATTTACTATATTTACGCAAGCAAATCCAACAGTCTAAAAATCTAATAATCTAACAATCCAAAAAATGTCTTCCCATCACATCGTTCGCGACGACCAAGAACCCGCACTAATCATAGCCAACGGGGCCGCCTGCAACAACGAACTGCTAGGACAATTGCTCGAATGGCAACCTTTGGTAATTGTGTTAGATTCGGCTATCGAACGCGTCAGTGAACTCAACATCAAAGTCGATGTATTGCTCGGCGATTTCGATCGTGGTTTCAATCCAGAAGCCTTCGTAGCATCACAATATCCAATAGAAATTATCCACGCGCCCGACCAAAACAAAACCGATCTCGAAAAAGCTTACGATTATTTGATCCAAAGAAAAATTCCAGCAGCGAATGTCGTTTGGGCTACCGGAAGACGCGCCGATCATACGATTACGAATCTTACCAACATTGTGCGGTATCGCAATAGTTTGAAAATTGTGATTCACGATGACCATTCGAAAATATTTCTGTTGCCCACGCATTTTCAGAAATGGTATCCCAAAGAAACCATCATTTCGTTAATTCCAATCGGGCAAGTCAATGGCATTACCACACAAAATTTAGTGTATCCATTGCATGACGAATCACTAATGATGGGCTATCGCACAGGAAGCAGCAATGCAGTCGCCGAAGACGGCATCGTCACGATCAGTCATGCTGAAGGCGATTTGTTGTTGATGGAATGTATTGATTAGTGAAAAATAACCAACAATGAAAAACAGAAAAATTCATAAAGTTATAACCTACACGATCGCAACAGTTTGGATAGCAAACGGGCTTTTCTGTAAAGTACTAAATCTAGTTCCCAGACACGAACAAATTGTTGCAAGAATTCTAGGAAATGACTATTCCAAACCTTTGACAATGCTAATCGGATTTTCAGAAATCATGATGGCCATTTGGATTTTAAGTGGTTATAAAACAAAACTAAATGCCGTTACGCAAATCGTTATAATAGCAACAATGAATACGCTTGAGTTTTTCGTTGCTCCTCATTTATTACTTTGGGGAAAATGCAATGCCCTATTCGCTTTCCTATTAATTTTAGTAATTTACTACAACGAATTTTATTTAAACAAAAAAAATACTCCAACGATATAATGCTTTCATCTTTAAAAAATCACCCATTTGCTGTTGAAGCTTTTTTTGAAAGTTCGCTTGTGCTGACCTTTGCAGTTCCAAAAGAAGAATTGCAAAACCTTATTCCCGAATGCTTACAACTTGACACTTTTCACGACCAATGGGCTTTTATTGCGGTAGCCATGGTGCAGACAAAAGATTTACGACCAAAAGGGTTTCCTAAATTTATGGGCAACGATTTTTTTCTTATTGGTTATCGCGTGTTTGTTCGTTACACTAACAATGCAGGTAAGAACTTGCGTGGCTTATACATCCTAAAATCTGAAACCGACAAAAAGAAAATGGAGGTTATGGGCAACTTATTTACCCATTACAATTACACCACAACAGATATCAAACAAATTGAACAAGCCCATACAAAAGAAATAACTTCAATACATTCCAATTTCAAAATCACCATAGATCAATCGGAAGGGGAAATTGCTTTACCCAAGCATTCTCCATTTGCGGATTGGAAAGAAGCCAGAAGGTTTGCTGGACCGTTGCCTTTTACATTCACTTACAACAAAGAAACTAAAGAAGTGCTTATCATTGAAGGCGTGAGACAAAACTGGACGCCAAATCCTATACAAATTGTCGATTATAATTTCGAGTTTTTAAATACTCTTAAACTTGAACCATTAGTTTTAGCCAACGCTTTCATCATTAAAAACATTCCATACTATTGGAAAAAAGGTAAAATCGAATCATGGAAATAAAAAGAAGAAAGTTTCAAGGCGTTCTGAATATTTTAAGTTTTAATAGACATTTTTACTTGTTTGGATTGGGCGTTTTGACTTTAATAATAACAAGTCATGTCCTAATCAAATGGTCTGACATGCTATTTTATATTACCATTGCGGCTTTTCTTTATGGACTTATAATGCCTTTGATCGTATCGGCTTATGTGTATGATTTTTCGGGATATTATGATTTCAATTGGTTGAAAAAAATTGAATTCAACGATTCAGATTCAATGCAGATTCTTAATATCAACGCAGGATTTGATGAAACAAGTTTTATTATTAAAAATAATTTTCCGAATTCCGATTTGAAAGTGTTTGATTTTTACAATCCAAAAAAACATACCGAACCAGCTATTATTAGAGCCCGAAAAGTCAGTTTAGTATTTCCTGACACACAGCAAATAAAAACCAATTTGATTCCTTTAAAAGACAATTCGATTGACATTATCTTTCTTTTGTCTGCCGCGCATGAGATAAGATCGCAAGACGAAAAAATTCAATTCTTGAAAGAATGTCACAGGTTATGCAAACCAAACGGAAAAGTAATTATGGTAGAGCACTTGCGGGATTTTCCAAATTTTTTGGCTTTCTCCGTTGGCTTTACGCATTTTTTTTCAAGAAATGTTTGGAAAAGAGCTTTTGAAAGTGCGGGGTTTTCTACATTTGAAGAAAGCAAATTCACGCCATTTATGTCTATTTTCAATTGTTGCCCTTAATCTGTAAATTTAAAAATGGATATTCATCTTAAAATAATTGGTGTTCTTTTAATTCTATTGGCATTGATACACAGCATTTTTCCTAAATATTTCAATTGGAATGAAGAACTTCAACCATTGAGTTTAATCAATCGACAAATGATGACGGTGCACACTTTTTTTATTGCATTAACGGTATTGCTCATGGGCATACTTTGTTTGACTTGTTCAAACGAACTCATCGAAACCAATTTTGGAAAAAAAATAGCACTTGGACTGGGCATATTCTGGACAACACGATTGTTGATTCAGTTTTTCGGCTATTCATCAGATTTATGGAAAGGGAAAAAATTGGAAACGATTATACATATCATCTTTTCGATACTTTGGTTGTATATCAGCACTATATTTTTGACCCTATATTTCAATTGATAACAATAAAACATGCAAAACAAAAAAATAATATTCGCACTTATTTTTATGCTAATATCGCAAATCAATTACAGCCAAAAACCTAAATTGAAGCTCGATAAAGAATCGTTTTTGTTAGGAACATTATCCGATTATATGGGTAGGATCGTAATATCGAATCAAAAAGAAAAAATTGACGAGTATGACAATCCCATGGCGGAAACAATCACTTCGCTTTTTAAAGCGGACTATGATGATTACAGAACTGAAATCAAGGAATATCCCGCTTATCACTCCAATAAAATGATAGTTTATTCTGCAAAACTTTCCAAAAAAATCAATGCAAACTTCACTTTTGAAAAATATGCATTGACACATCCCAATAAGGATACTGTGTATTATGGAAAATTGAAGGAAAATCTATTTCAAACGGAATTGCAGAAAATATCATTCATCGTGGGTTTATACTCGCAATCCGGAGTAGAAAACAAAACCCGATATTGTATTAGGTTATCCAACTCAGTAAGAAAATTTACTGAAGCCGAAAAAGTATTAAAAGAACTGCATTGTCAAAATGTTGATGTTGCAATTGAAAAAAACATCCCTACCCAATTCATCCTCTATTTTAAACCTAGTGCTGCGCTCAAAAAGTACTTGAAAGAATATATGTTTCTGCGCAAAGCAATACAAAAGGAACTCGAAAATCGCTTTCAATTGTCTTCCAAACATTCCGCTAAAAAATAACTTATGGTTGCGTAAGCTTCATTTGCAATAACGCATCGCGAATCAAACCAAAATGTTCCCACGGAATAAAGTGATTGGCGTTTTCAATCGAGATATTCTGAATCGATTTGGCGTGAACAAAAGTCTTATTCATAAACGCCATATTTTTATAAGGCACCAACGGATCTTTCGTTCCGTGAATAATAACAACGTCAGCGGTGATTTTTTTTAAGTCCGGTTCCATCGCCACCAAATCGCCTTTGAGCCACCACAATTCATCATTGGCCGGACGTAAAGCTCCCGGAATCAAATACCGCAATGGTTTCGACATGATGATGCTGCGCCAAATTTCAGGCGTTTCCGCTTTCGGATCTATCGCTCCGGCTAAAACCACCAAATGTTGAAACAAAGTTGGATTGTCAGTAGCCATTTTAACAATGACTGGCCCACCTAAAGAATGCCCGATTAAAACTATGGGCTGGTGGTTATCGATTTGTGTTACAAAAGCTTCAATGATATGCGCTTGAGTTGGTAAATCTTCGGCAACACCAAAATTACTGTTGCCAAATCCCGGGCGGTCAATAGCAATCATGCGGTATTTTTTGAGCAGCAAACTATCGCTTAAATAACTTTTGTACGCATCCCAACTTCCGGGTGAACCATGCACGAAAAACAATGTGGGTTTATCCGCATTTCCGGTTTGGATGTAATGCATTTCGTGTGCATCTACTTTGAGGGTTATGCTGATGAAAGGAATTTTTAAAGTATCAAAATAAGTATTGGTTTCTTTGGTTGTCATGCGCATCGTCATACACGACTGACAAAACAGTATGTAGAGAAACAATATTCCGAACAGCGTGTATTTAAAGTAATGTCGCAATGGATATGCAATTTATTATTCTCTAATCATCATAAACGAAGCTTTAAAACCTGTAGCAAGATACCAACGTCCTGATGTAATCAAATTTCCTTGATCATCGTAGATTTCAAACTCAGCAGTATTCGGAACGGAAAGCCCTTCGTTGATGGCTTCACATTCAATTTTATTAAAACCTTTTTCTAAACCTAAATTAAAACTGTGGGTTTCCCCTCCGAGTGTAATTTCAGAAATCATGACGCGACCATTGACTAAAAGTTTGATTTGATCACCATCAACGTAGCCAAAATCCCGGTACGTTATTTTCACATGATCCGCCTTGATTTTGAATTCGCCAAAAAACTCATCTTTCCTGAAAACCTTATTGTCTTGACCGCCCTCTTGAAGGCTGTTGTTGAGCTTTTCTTTATAAGAATCTCCGGGATTGGCAAACTTATTATTTTGAGCAAATTGTAGTTTTTTATCTTCCAAAATAGAGGATGAAGTATTCGATTTTGGTTTGGCATTCGGCGAAAAAACAGAAGGTGTAAAAGTCTTTGGCGTACTCAAACCACTGCCTTTTGGAAGCGAATTTGAGGGATTCAAAAATTCACTTTGTGCCAGTCCAACTGCTGTAAAACAACACATGGTCATGCAAAAAAATAACGTTTGAATTCGATTAAATGTCCTCATTTTAAACAAAAATGGATTTATAATTCCGCCGATAAAATTATAGTTTTTCAACGCAAGCCAACGCTTTTTATCATTTTTTTATCATTTCTTTTGGAAAGCAATTTTCGATAATTACTTTCGTTATGATTCCATTCAAACTAAATATTATTTTCATGTCGAATCCTAAAATTAAAATCACCAACACCGAAGTGCTCGCGAACAATTGGTATACATTGCGAAAAATCACTTTCGATTACCAAAAAAAAGACAATACTTGGGAAACACAAGTACGTGAAGCCTATGATCGCGGCAATGGCGCCACAATTCTACTCTACAACAAAACCAATCAAACGGTTATTCTCACGCGACAATTCCGCATGCCAACCTATCTCAACGGCAACGAAACCGGAATGATGATAGAAGCTTGCGCCGGATTATTAGACCAGGATAACCCCGAAGATTGCATCAAAAGAGAAACGGAAGAAGAAACGGGTTACCATGTGAAAGACGTTCGCAAGATTTTCGAGGTCTATATGTCGCCCGGTTCCGTCACGGAAATCGTTCACTTTTTTGTTGGTGAATATACCAAAGACATGAAAGTCAATGACGGCGGCGGTGTTGCGGATGAACAAGAAAATATTGAAGTGCTGGAATTTCCATTCAATAAAGCGTATGACATGATGGCCACTGGTGAAATCAAAGATGCAAAAACCATCATGCTGTTGCAATATGCGAAAATCAATAGCATCTTACAGTAAAGGTTCGCTATCTTTGTGCACAACTTACTGCCATGAAACCCCAAAATCCAACAGAAAAAACGCATTTGCATCCCAGAAATCTGCATCGAAACGGCTATGATTTTGAAGCTTTGATTTTGGCGAGCCCTGAATTGAAACCTTTCGTATTTACCAATCAATATCAAACGCAAACCATTGATTTTAGTGATGCTGACGCAGTAAAAAATCTCAACAAAGCGCTTTTAATTTCGTATTACAACATCGCTTTTTGGGATATTCCGGCGACTTATTTATGCCCGCCCATTCCGGGTCGTGTGGATTATATTCATTACCTCGCTGATTTACTGGCTTCAAGCAACAACGGTAGCATTCCAACATCAGAAACGATTCAAGGTTTGGATATTGGCATTGGGGCGAATAGCATTTACCCAATACTTGGAAACGCAATATACAATTGGAGTTTTGTCGGAACCGATACTGATGAAAAAGCACTTCAAAACTGCAAGAAAATCATCAGTCAAAATCCACAATTGATGGATGCGATTAGCTTGCAACTGCAAACAGAATCGAGGTTTATTTTTAAAAACATCATTGTTCCTGAAGATCGATTTACTTTCACCATGTGCAATCCGCCTTTTCATGCATCGCAGGCGGAAGCCAATAAAGCGAACCTTCGGAAAATCAATACACTTCAAAATTCGAAAAGCGAAAAACCGGTTTTAAATTTCGGTGGACAAAATGCCGAATTGTGGTGTGATGGCGGTGAAATCAAATTCATCACCCAAATGATTTTCGAAAGTGTCAAGTACGCCAAACAAGTGTTGTGGTTTACGACTTTGGTTTCCAAAAAAGACAACTTGGCGTCGATTTATAAAACCTTGCAAAAAGTCAATGCCGCCGAAATCAAAACCATCGACATGGCGCAAGGCCAGAAAAACAGCCGCATTGTAGCGTGGACTTTTTTGACACAAACGCAACAAAAAGATTGGAAGTTTTAATAATTTCAGGATTTATTTTTCTCTGATAACTTTGTACCTTAGCATCTCAGAACCTTAGCACCTTAGTACCTCAAATGAATTTCCAAGTCATCTCCGATTACCAACCAAAAGGCGACCAACCGCAAGCCATTGATAAACTTACACAAGGTGTTGTTGATGGCGAAAAATTCCAAACACTATTGGGAGTCACTGGTTCCGGAAAAACGTTTACGGTGGCGAATGTCATAGAAAATGTACAAAGACCGACTTTGGTTTTAGCGCACAATAAAACATTGGCAGCGCAACTATATTCTGAGTTCAAGCAGTTTTTCCCGCACAATGCTGTAGAATATTTTGTATCGTATTACGATTATTATCAACCAGAAGCTTTTATGCCTGTGACTGGCGTTTTCATCGAAAAGGATTTATCCATCAATGAAGAACTCGAAAAGATGCGAATGTCGACCGTATCGTCTTTATTATCCGGACGCCGCGATGTGATCGTCATTTCTTCCGTTTCGTGTTTGTATGGAATCGGAAATCCGACCGAATTTCAAAATAATATCATTCCGATTATAAAGAACCAACTCATTTCAAGAACCAAATTGTTGCATTCGTTGGTGCAAAGTTTGTACTCAAGAACCGAAGCGGATTTCACTCCGGGAAGTTTCAGAATCAAAGGCGATATTGTGGAAGTGTATCCGAGTTATGCTGATGATGGTTTTCGTATTCACTTTTTTGGAGATGAGATTGAAGAAATCGAAAGTTTTGATGTCAAAAATTCGAAAGTCATCGAACAGTATGAAAAACTCACGATTTATCCTGCGAATATGTTTGTGACTTCGCCCGATGTATTGCAAAATGCGATTTGGGAAATTCAACAGGATTTGGTGAAGCAAGTCACTTATTTCAATGAAATTGGAAAAAACCTCGAAGCGAAACGTTTGGAGGAACGCACCAATTTCGACTTAGAAATGATCCGAGAATTGGGTTATTGCTCGGGTATTGAAAACTACTCGCGCTATCTCGACGGCCGACAACCGGGCACGCGTCCTTTTTGTTTGCTCGATTATTTCCCCAAAGATTATTTGATGGTTGTTGATGAAAGTCATGTGACGCTTTCGCAAGTGCATGCGATGTATGGCGGCGACCGAAGTCGAAAGGAAAACTTAGTTGAATACGGTTTCCGTTTGCCCGCAGCGATGGACAATCGACCTTTGAAATTTGAAGAATTTGAATCCATGCAAAACCAAGTGATTTATGTTTCAGCAACACCCGCCGATTATGAATTGCAGAAAACCGATGGTGTTTATATCGAGCAAGTCATTCGTCCGACAGGTTTGCTCGATCCGATTATTGAAATCCGACCAAGCTTGAATCAGATTGATGATTTGATTGAAGAAATTCAACAGCGCGCCGAAATTGACGAACGCGTTTTGGTCACCACATTAACCAAAAGAATGGCCGAAGAACTCGCGAAATACTTGACGAAAGTGAATATTCGTTGCCGATACATTCATTCGGAAGTCGATACTTTAGAACGTATTGAAATCATGCAGGATTTGCGAAAAGGTATTTTTGATGTGCTGATTGGTGTGAATTTACTTCGTGAAGGTTTGGATTTACCCGAAGTGTCGCTTGTTGCGATTCTCGATGCCGACAAAGAAGGTTTCCTTAGAAGCCACCGTTCATTGACACAAACCATTGGTCGTGCTGCGAGAAACCTCAATGGGAAAGCGATTTTGTATGCCGATAAAATCACAAACAGCATGCAAAAAACGATTGATGAAACGAACTATCGCCGAACGAAACAAATCAATTTCAATACAGAAAACAATGTGGTTCCGATGGCGTTGAATAAGAAAATCGAAAGTGCATTCACAAAAATCCCATTGATTGATGCGGAGTTGGGCTATTTACCGTCGATGGCGGCCGAACCGGTTCAGGAATATTTATCGAAAACCGAAATTGACAAACGCATCCGTGACAAACGCAAATCGATGGAAAAAGCTGCCAAAGATTTAGATTTTATGCAAGCAGCGAAATTGCGTGATGAGATTAAAGCGTTGCAAGGGCAACTTTCTTAGTTGCTTTGCTCCTGAAAAACGCCCAATAAATAATCCGGAGATACCATATTGGTTGGTGAAAGTTTCATTGCTTTGAGAACTCGCTTCATCGCATATGGATTCAAACCCATATTGATACCAATTTCATGAATGGCATTTTTTTCACGTTCGTGCAAAACACCGTCACAGTGCATCAATAAAGCCAATCGATAAAATTGTTGAATGCGTTGAAACTCCGTTTTAATTACCGTTGGATAAAATTCCTGATGAAATAATTGCTTGAGATCTTCAGGTTTGATTTGAAGTTCGTCGGCTACCAAAGTTAAAAATTGCAGTTCACGCTCATGCAATTTTCCATCAACTACAGAAAACGAAACCATTTCCGCCAATAAATTGAGTTTTTCTTCGTAGCTATTCATCAATTGATTATTTTTAGCTAAAATATTATTTTTTGTTTAATTTGAAAATTATTCCTTTGAAATCGATCGCTTCATTCTTATTTTTATTTGCATTTTATTGCACTCAAGCGCAAGAGAGCACAGCATCAAAACAAGTTTCTACGTTTACGATCGAGGCGCCACAACTGCAATCTTCAAAAAAAATATGGTTGTATTTACCAAAGAATTACGATACATCGACCAAAAAATATCCGGTGATTTATATGCACGATGCGCAAAATTTATTCGATGACAAAACATCTTATGTCGGCGAATGGAATATTGATGAAAAACTCGATAGCCTCAACGCACAAGTTATTGTTGTGGGCATTGAGCATGGCAATGACAAGCGCATCGAAGAACTCACACCCTACAAAAACGAAAAATACGGTGGCGGAAAAGCAGAGCAATATCTCGACTTT
This sequence comes from Flavobacterium sp., assembly GCF_031411595.1. Lineage (GTDB taxonomy): Bacteria > Bacteroidota > Bacteroidia > Flavobacteriales > Flavobacteriaceae > Flavobacterium. The sequence goes on from NZ_JANOBI010000021.1 coordinate 198,276, forward strand.
ATTGTCAATACTTTAAAACCGGAAATCGATAAAAAATACAGAACAAAACCCGATGCCAACCATACGACAATGATAGGCAGTTCCTTGGGTGGATTGGTTTCGTTTTATGCGCTTTTGAAATATCCTAAAGTGTTTGGAAAAGCCGGTGTCTTCTCACCATCGTTTTGGATTAACCGTAAAGATATCACTGCATTACTCGAAAATACTAAGAAATTGAAATCCAAGATTTACTTTATGTGTGGCGATAATGAAGGCGATGCCGATATGATTAATGACCTTAATAAAATAGAATATCTGGTCAATACCAAACGCTGTGCTTGCAAATTGCTCAACAAAAAAGTCATCGTCAAAGGCGGACAACATAACGAAAAATTATGGCGCGATGGATTTGTAAAAGCGTATCTTTGGCTTTTCTAAGTGACTGAGTTGCTGAGTAACTGAGATACTGAGAATGAGAAGCTCAACAAATTACTAAATACCCGTTTTAAAAGTCAAAATTATAACTCAGAGACTCAGCAACTCAGTCTCTCAGCAACTAAAAAAAAAATGAACAACAACGATATCTTCAAAAAACTCCGTGTCGCACTGATGTTGCGCGATGATCAAATCATAGAAATTCTTGAATTGGTTGATTTCCGTATGTCGAAAGGTGAAATTGGGAACATTTTCCGCAGTCAAGATCATGCTGATTTTATGGAATGTGGCGACCAAGTGCTTCGAAATTTCCTCAACGGATTGGTGATTCATTTGCGTGGCACTAAAGAAAATTCGAAAAATCCAAATGAGGTTTTAGCCAAACACAAAGCGGAAATTCCGGCGAAAGAGAATTTTAAATCGAGACCGGAATTCAAAGCTGCACCGAAAACTGATTTTAAGAAGAAACCTGCATCGAATGCAAAATCGCGTGAGAAAAAACCCACACCGAAAATTCAGGTGGTCGAGAAAGTAAAATTCAATAATGGGAAAAAGAAGTCTTAAACTTGTTCGATGGAAACGCTTAATACTTTATTAAATGACCTCGAAAGTAAAATAGAATACAGCGATTGTATTAATATCCATGTTTCTCAACGCGAAGTTTCTTGGCACATGGCACACAGTTTAAAAGTCGTTGGCAACATTATAAAAGCGCTTCAAAACTCGAATCCGGAAGAATACCATTGGCAGTTTAATCGTAACAGAAGCTTTGTTTATATATTGAATCACATTCCAAGAGGCAAAGGAAAAGCTCCAAAATCTGTACTTCCAGCTGATGATATCACAATCATCCAACTGCAACAAGAATTGAATACCGTAAGACAATTGGTTCTCGAATTAGAGCATTTGAATCCTAAAAGCAATTTCAAACACCCGTATTTCGGGCAATTGAATCTAAAGCAAACCAAGAAATTCTTAGACATTCATACGAAACATCATCTCAAAATCATTGATGATATCATCAAAAAAAATAGACCAACCTAAAATTTTATTCTTAAAATATTCTAATAAATAAAGGCGCATCGAAAATTCGATTGCGCCTTTTTATTTCCGTACGATTGAATCTGAAAAACATATAAGTTATTTCAAAAATAGTGTAAGGCATATTCTGGCAAAACTGTTGAATTTTACCATGTACAAAACCGAGAAAGAATTGACTGCTAATAAACTTTCAAATTCATCTCAATAGCATTTAATAATATTTAAAACTAATCCCAATGAAAAAAGCCCTCCTCACAATCGCAGCAATAATCATCACTTGTGGTGTGTTTGCACAAAATGATTCGGAAAACAAAAAAGTGAATCCAGAAAAAACCGCAACCCAAAAACAATACCCTCATCCGAACGGTTATATGATGAAAGACGGTAAACTAATGATGGTAAAAGAGGGCAACATGACTCTCGTTCAAAAAGACATTACACTCAGCAATGGTACTTTAATTATGGCTGATGGAAATTATATGGAAAAAGGAAAGTCAAAAATGATTCTTAAAGAAGGCGAACATATCGACATGAATGGGAATAAGACTCCAATGAAACCAAAAACAAAATAGATGCGACACTACATATTATACAGAACCACTTTGCAAATCTTTTTTGCTATTGTTTTGATTTTAATGATGTTTTCGTGCAACAATTCGAAAAAAGAAGAAGTACAGCAACCCAGTGTCACTGAGCAGAACGAAACCAAGATTGATGATACCAGCAAAGAAACCGATGCACAATTTCTGGTCAAAGCCACTGAAATCAGCCTCGAAGAAATCAAACTCGGGAAATTGGCACAGCAAATCGGAAGCACCAAAACAGTCCGAGATTTAGGCAAGATGATGGAAACCGAGCACGCCAAATCGCTTGCGGAAGTTACTGAACTTGCCAAAACAAAAATGGTTACCATTCCAACGGCTCCCCCTTTTGATGCTGAAGATGCCTACAACAAACTCAGTGCAAAATCTTCAGTAGATTTTGACAAGGCCTATTCCGATATGATGGTAAACGGGCATCAAGAAACTATTTTGCTATTTGAAAAAACATGCAACGAATCTCAAGATACCGACATCCGTGAATGGGCAACGAAAATGCTTCCTGCTTTAAAAATGCATCTTGCACAAGCACAAGTTGCTCAAAAGGAATCTGATAAAAATTATAGATAATATGAAAAAACAATAATAAGCTTGTAATATAACGCGGGACCTGTCAACGGTGATGCGTGTTGTTCTCGCTGTTATTGAAAAAAAAATCCTAAGTACAATGTACTTAGGATTTTTTAAATTTATTAGGTTTTATTCTTACGAACCCAAAGCTTTTTTCACTTGATCTGCAGCCTCTTGAAACTCCACCGCAGATAAAATTGGCATCCCTGAATTGTCAATCAATTCTTTGGCAATCTCAGCATTGGTACCTTGCAAACGCACGATAATCGGCACTTTGATGGCATCGCCCATATTTTTATAAGCATCCACGACACCTTGAGCTACACGGTCGCAACGTACGATTCCACCAAAAATATTAATCAAAATCGCTTTTACGTTTGGATCTTTTAAGATGATTCTGAAAGCCAATTCAACACGTTTCGCATCAGCTGTTCCTCCAACGTCTAAGAAATTCGCAGGCTCAAAACCGGCGTATTTAATCAAATCCATCGTAGCCATTGCCAAACCTGCTCCATTCACCATGCAACCTACAGTTCCATCCAAATCTACATAGTTCAAACCGGCAGCTTTCGCTTCCACTTCAATTGGGTTTTCTTCACGAACATCACGCATTTCAGCATATTGTGGGTGACGGTATAAAGCGTTGTCATCTAAATTTACTTTAGCATCAACCGCGATAATTTTATTATCCGACGTTTTCAAAACCGGATTGATTTCAAACATAGTCGCATCGCAACCTACATAAGCATTGTATAAAGCCGGAACGAATTGCGTCATTTCTTTAAAAGCCGTTCCCGACAAACCCAAATTGAAAGCAATTCTTCTCGCTTGAAAACCTTGCAATCCAACAGCTGGATCTATTTCTTCAGTAAAAATCAAATGTGGCGTGTGTTCTGCAACTTCTTCAATGTCCATTCCACCTTCTGTAGAATACATAATCATATTGCGCCCTTTTCCTCTGTTCAATAAAACCGACATATAGAATTCAGACGTTTCACTTTCACCAGGATAATACACATCTTCGGCAACCAAAACTTTATGCACTTTTTTACCTTCAGCAGAAGTTTGTGGCGTAATGAGTTGCATTCCGATAATTTGCTCAGATATTTCTTCAACCTGTTGTAAGTTTTTCGCCAATTTCACACCACCACCTTTACCTCGGCCTCCCGCATGCACTTGCGCCTTAATCACGTGCCAACCCGTTCCGGTTTCAGCAGTCAATTGTTTCGCAGCCGCAACGGCTTCTTGAGGATTGTTGGCAACATAACCGCGTTGCACTTTCACACCATAACTGGCTAATATTTCTTTTCCTTGGTATTCGTGTATGTCCATATTGAAGGTTTTTTTGACTTTTTAAAAGTGCCACAAAAATAATAAAAAACCTCAAACTATTCACTGCGATTTTGAGATTTATTTTGTGTTTTTTTAGGAGCTATTCCCGCTATCATTCCAATCTTGTCATTGCGAGCTTGCGCGGCAATCTCCCAATACCAAGGATTTTCCCTTCTATCGGGGCTAGGGCATCTCGTAGCATTCGAGAGTTATTATACAATCAGGGTTGCGTGAGGGATTGAGCCATTATTTGAGCTCTTTTTGCGCTGGCGTTCAGCGCAAAAAAGCGAGTGCGAAAGCCCGACCCTTGTGGTCACGCCCTAAAACTTACAGCCAATAATTTCATATCGACTACAGCTAACGTTCTAAAAATAAAACGATTAAGCATCCAATAATTTACTAACTTTGATGGGCAAACTTTAATTCACAGCATCATGTAATCGAAGATTCACGAAAACCAAAAAAACAATGAAAACTATGAGTAAATCTATAAAAATCATATTATGCCTGTTCGTAATGACAGCGCTAAGTTGCACCGACAATGAAACAGAAATCCCTCAAAATAATACGCCTCAAAACAAACAAAGTACCAATATCGTCAGAGACATTGGTAATACCAATACGCTTTTAAAAGGAACTTGGATCTGGACCAATACCGCCGGAGGATTTGCCGGAACCAACGAAACGCCGGCTTCTACGGGAAATACAAAAACAATCGTCTTTAGTGGCAATCATGCTTATCAATGTGCTACCAATGGCGTAACAACTTCTCAGGGAACCTATTCTATTGGAACGAAATATTGCATTCATTACGGCATCTACAAACCATCAATAGACTTTTCCGACCCAATGATTGAGGATCAAACTATTGAACGCATTTACGCTTGGGAACTAATCCTTTCGGATGATTATTTTGATGGTTACACCAGTCGTTATATAAAATAAATAACCACTTCGGTATTTTGCCAATGCTTTTAATAATTTGAAAACTAATTATTGAACCATTTTTTGCGATAGACTTTACCGCCAGACCAGACTTCAATGATGTAAAGGTCTTTTTTCAATGCCGAAACATCAACCATATAAGTGTTTTCAACCGATTTCCCGGTTGTAAAAACTATACGTCCCGAAATATCATGGATGGTTATTGTCTTCCTTTCGGATTTCTTACCCGCGAATGAAATGAGTATGTGATCATTATCTGCATTCGGGTAAACCGTAATTCCATTTTTATTACCTGCCATGAGGTCAAGGCCGATTGGGGCTTCAACATCAACGGAATCGATAGCATCGGCGCTCAAGCGGAAGTTTTTTTGCGCCTGAACTGAAGCTATTGTCAACAATAAAATGACAGTTAATTTTTTCATGGTGGATTAAGGTGATGCAAATAAACGATTTTTATTGCACTTCATCGATGAATATGCAACTTTAACACAATTTAAGTACTCCAAAATCTTATAAATCTATTACGAAAACGTTTGATTTCTAAATTCTTCTCTAATTATTTGGAAGTCAATTGCAGTAGCAATAGATTTGCTAAAAAGAACCACATGCAGCCCAAAGAACTAGTCGATTTAGCAACCGAATTCGGATGTCCGTTATACGTTTACGACGCCGAAAAAATTGAATCCCAATACCTCCGATTAACCAACGCTTTCTCGAAAGTAGAACGTCTTCGCATCAATTATGCGGTCAAAGCACTATCGAATGTTGCCATATTGCAATTCATCAAAAGCATCGGAGCCAGCCTTGACACGGTTTCCATTCAGGAAGTACAACTTGGCTTGCACGCAGGATTCCAACCAGAAGACATCATCTATACACCGAACGGCGTATCGAATGAAGAAATCGAAGAAGCTGCAGTTTTGGGTGTTCAAATCAACATCGACAATCTTTCTGTCCTAGAACAATTCGGAACCAAACACCCTAAAACTCCGGTTTGCATTCGCATCAATCCACATGTGATGGCTGGTGGAAACACTAATATTTCAGTGGGCCACATCGACAGTAAGTTTGGGATTTCGATTCATCAAATGCCACACATTTTGCGCATCGTTGAGAATACCGGAATGCACATCAACGGCATTCACATGCACACAGGTTCTGATATTCTCGACATCGAAGTATTTTTATACGCTTCTGAAATTCTGTTCGAAGCTGCGATGCATTTCAAAACTTTAGACTTTCTAGATTTCGGAAGCGGCTTCAAAGTGCCCTACAAAAAAGGCGACATCGAAACCAACATCGAAGAATTCGGGCGCAAATTGTCTAAACGTTTCAATGCTTTCGAAAAAGAATACGGTCGACCATTAACTTTAGCTTTCGAACCCGGAAAATTTCTCGTTAGTGAAGCAGGTTTCTTTTTAGCCAAAGTGAATGTAGTCAAACAAACCACATCGACAGTTTTTGCAGGCATCGACAGCGGCTTCAATCATTTGATTCGCCCAATGTTATACGGCTCGCAACACCATATCGAAAACATCTCCAACCCAAAAGGCAAAGAACGTTTCTACAGCATCGTTGGTTACATCTGCGAAACGGATACGTTTGCTAATAATCGTCGTATTGCTGAAATTCAAGAAGGTGATATTTTGTGTTTCAGAAATGCCGGTGCGTATTGTTTCTCGATGGCATCGAATTATAATTCACGCTACAAACCAGCCGAAGTGTTGTGGAAAGATGGAAAAGGAATCTTAATCCGCGAACGTGAAACTTTTGAGGATTTACTCAAGAATCAGATTTTATTGGATTAATTTAATCTCTCGCAAAGACGCAAAGGCGCAAAGAAACCGAATACTTTAGCACCTTTGCGTCTTTGCGAGAATATTTTTTTAATCTTACGCACGAATAAAATCATTATTTTTATCTCTCAAAAAAATAATGCTATGAAAACAAGATTACTTCTTATCATTTTATTTCTTTCTAATCTTTCACTTTTAGCGCAGCCTACATGGCATGAAGTATTGCCTACTTCAAGCGGTGGAAGATATGACGATGTATTTTTCTTAAATGAAAATATGGGATGGGCTGCCGGTAGTGGCGGTTTCGTATACAAAACTACTGATGGTGGCACCAATTGGGATATGCAACTTGATATGGGTGGTGTCTACATCCGAAACATCGAATTTCTGAATGAAAATGTTGGTTTCCTGGGAACACTCGATGGAGGGTTTTATAAAACAATTAACGGCGGTACTGATTGGACTTTGGTCAACAATGTCATTCCACCCAATGGCAATGACGAACCTAACGACGTGATTTGCGGATTGGACTGTGTTGGAACCCATACGATTTATGGTTGCGGTACTTATTTTGGTCCGGCTTATATCATCAAATCGGTTGATAGTGGTACTACTTGGCAATTTATTAATATGAGCGCTTATGCCGAAAGCCTTGTCGAGGTCTTGTTTGTTGATGAGAATATTGGTTATGCGTCGGGTGGCAACAGTAATGGCGGTGTGATTTTAAAAACCATCAACGGCGGGACAACATGGACAGAAATTCACCACACCGGTATCAATGGCGAATGGGTTTGGAAAATGCAGCGTTTGTTCTCTAATCCTAACGTGATGTTTGCATCGGTAGAATCGTTTTCACCACTCAATGGGAAATTACTCAAATCTGTCGATGGCGGTCAAAATTGGGTTTCGAAGGAAGTTCCTGATACCGACATACAAGCAGTAGGTTTCATTTCCGAAACGCACGGTTGGATGGGCGGTCATCATACAGGATTCCTTGAAACATTCGACAGCGGCACCACATGGACCAATACCGCATTTGGCGGAAGCCTCAACCGCATTCAGTTTTTCGACGCGAATTTGGCGTATTGCTCCGGTCGTGGCATTTATAAATTTTCGGATGAGAATCTGGGTACAAACACCTTCGCCGGAAATGCCGAAAGGGAAAAACTTGAAGTGCATGTCGTTCCTAACCCGGTTGAAAACCAATTGGACTTTAGCGTTACTTTCAAAAGCACCGATCACATTATCTTACGATTGTTCGATGCTACCGGAAAATGGCTTACTGAATTTAAAACAGAAAAAATTTATAGCGCAGGCCAACACCAATATAGTTTTCCATTTCCTTATCCAACAGGAACTTACTATTTAAGTTTGCATAACGATTCGGGTGAGCAATCGGAGAAGATTATCAAGAAATAATTATTGCTTGCTGAATTTCAAAGTTTGTATGTTGCCACTTTGATTGATTTCCAAAAAATAAATTCCGGTTTCAAAAGAAGCCACATCTAAAACCAAAGTGGTCGTGATTTTGTTTTCTTTTTCGAGTATCAATTGTCCTAAGTTGTTGTAAATTTTAATCGTAGCATTCTCAATCGTACTTCCAGAAATAGTCAGCTGATTCGAAACAGGATTCGGATACAAATCAACATTAGCCACTTCAAAAGAATTGTTAGATAAAGCTATACACGTTCCTGGAGCATCAAAAGGATTAAACCAACGCAAGGCATCTTGTTGAATCGATACATCTTCATTGCTTTCTACATCGCGGCACAACCAAGCCGTTATTGCCCCGGTTTGTAAACATTTTGGAGTTAATGCAAATCCTTCAATATTGTCATTATCGCTGTTCGGATTGGTAACATCATATTCATTAGAATCGACAAACTTTCTGTTTGCTCCAACGATTGCCGTTGTTAAATTGGTTACTTCTAATTTGTTGTTTCCGGAAATATTGTGCAGAATATACATCAAACCTGTACTTCTATCAAAAGCCAAATCGCAGCTTTCTTCTTGGTTGGTTTTGTATTTTCCGACGTAAGCAAAATCGTTATTCGTGTTCGGATTGACATCGAAAACCCAAACATAACCTTCGTCTTGATGCGCCACAAAAAACAAACCGCCCAATCCTTTGACCGAAGTGTACAATTGCCCGGTTTGTTGGCTGATAAATCCTATTGAACTCAAAAAACTATCAGGGACGAAAACTATGCCTTCGGGTCCCGTGTTTCCGGTATCTTGCATTGGTGAAGGTGAATTCAAAAGATTCCAATGCTTGAATTCGGTTACAGATGAAAAACTTGCGGTATGAGTATAACGTTTGATGGCATAGTTATTTTCATCAATCGTATAAAATTCATTCGCATACAAATTGGCTTGTGTGATGCCTTCAGGTCCACCACTTATTGTTTTATTGGCGATTTGTGTGTAAGTATTGGTCAGTGTATCCCACAGTAATACCCTAAGATGACCATCACCTTGAACACAATACAAGCGATTGTTAGTAGTATTAAAATGCAATCCACTCAAATCGGTGACACCATCAACATCCATGATATTGGTTAAATTGATTCCGTTTGACCAAGGAGATGCGGGCCATGCCTGAGCATTAGCATTAACATTCAACATCAAAAACAAAATAAAACAGTAGATAAAAGTTTTCATAAGCTAATATTTTAAGATACTAATTAGTGTCTAGTATCTCGCTGAGTACTTGAGCTTCCGTACCATTTGGAAAAGTGATTCCTATTTTTTGAGCAATCGTCGGTGCAATTTCGGTAATGACTTTTCTATCGGATGTATTTCCGGATTTGATGTTCCAACCGAAGAAAACCAGTGGCACGTGTGTGTCATAAGTATACGTTGTACCATGTGAAGTTCCTGTCGGGCCATATTCGATAAAAGCGGGTTTATCGATTAAAAGCAAATCCCCATTTTGTGTCACGTCGTAACCTCTGGCAATGCAATGCAAATGAAAATCGTTTCCGTTATCAGCCAAAATTTCTTCTTCGGTATACACGCGTTTCACTTGTTCTTGCGTCATCAAATAGTCTTTGAATGATTGTTTTACAGCAGTTAAATCTAGGTTTTTAGATTTAACTTTTTCTCGATTGATGAATACATTGAAATTCGAATAATTCAATAACAAATCTTCGCCGAAAGTGTCTGTTGAAAATTTGCGCAATCCTTTCACGATTTCCTTTGGTTCGATAGGTTGTACTGCGTAATGATGATCGGAAAGAAACTTTGCATTCTCGGCTCCGGCATGATCGGCTGTCAAAAACAACAAGTAATTGCCTTTGCCAACATTTTGGTCAAGATAATTCAAGAAATCAGCTATGGTCAAATCGAGGCGCAAATAAGTATCTTGCAATTCCATCGAGCGCGGGCCTAAAATATGTCCAACATAATCTGTTGATGAAAAGCTCACCGTTAAAAAATCGGTAATATCATCTTTACCGAGTTGTTCTTTGTCAATCGCACGTTTGGCAAAAAGCTCAAGCAAATCATTCCCAAATGGTGTGGAACGAATCAAACCGGCATCGCTTTTTTCATACATACTTTTAAGATCGTATGGAAAAACAGCTTTGTCGGCTTTACCAATTTTACCTTCATAAATATTATCATCCTCCAAACTTTCATTGTAGGTTTCAACTGGTTTTAGCAATTCCCATGGTTTAGAAAGGTAAGTCTCGTAATTTTTCTCTTTGTTGAATTCGTTCACCCAATCCGGTAAAGCAGTGCCATAGAAAGTACTCGAAATAAAACTTCCGGTTTTGCTGTACCAAAAGGCCCAATTAGCAAAATGTCCAGCTGGCAATATCGCGCCACGGTCTTTAAGGCTCATGCCAATGACTTTTCCTTTGAAGTTGGTCGACAATCGAAGTTCATCAGTAATGGTCGTCGACAATAAATTCTTAGGCGACATTTTCCCTTCATCAGCGGAACCGTTGCCTAGTGTTTGTACAGCGTCATCATCTGTGCAATAACGCTCTTTTCCGGTTTTTCTGCTAAACCATTCGTTGCCCACAATGCCGTGAATTGCCGGTGTGGTTCCGGTATAAATGGAGGCATGACCCGGTGCGGTATAAGTCGGCAGGTAATTGTAATGTGTATTGCTGAAAGTATGTCCTTGACTCATCAATCGTTTGAAACCATTGTTTGAAAAGTCTCCAGAAAAACGGTATAAATATTCCATTTTCATTTGATCGACCACGATGCCAACCACAAGTTTTGGGCGTTGTTGTTGACCGTATGAAACAATGCTCGTGATCAGTAGTAAAGTAAACAGTATTTTTTTCATAGTATAGAAATCCGATATTCTGGAAATTAAACGTTTACAAATATAATATTCTTGAGCAGTAACCATGAGAAGAAAATGTTATTTGTTGCGGTACTATTAAAAAAAAATGCCACTATCCCTAGTGGCATTTTAACCCAATTATTAACTATTTCAAAATGATAAACTCGCAACGTCTGTTGATGGAATGCTCTTGCTCGGTGCAATTATTTCCACATCTTACTAAAGGAACCGTTTCTCCGAATCCTTTCGAACGGAGTCTTTTCCTTTTAATACCATTCTTAACGAGGTACTCTAAGGTCGAGGCAGCCCGTTTGTTTGAAAGCATTATATTGTATGTGTCGGTCGCACGGGAATCGGTGTGTGCGCCTATCTCGATATCCATTTCTGGATATTTTTTCAATAAGTCAACCAATACATTTAGGATTCTTTCCGCATCGGATTTGATATCCCATTTATTTAAATCAAAATAAATATTCTCCAATACGATTTGCACTTTTCCATCTTGACGCTTGGTGATAATTTCTTCGGCATCATCATAACATTCCATGAAAAGTTCTATGGTGTAACGTAATTTTCCATCTTCATTGGTGGTGAATTCTTCGCTGTGTGGAATGTAGAAATCCTTCATAGCTTCGATTCTGTACTTTTTGTTCGGTTCGGTAGCAAATACGTAATCGCCGCCGACACCTACGACCATTTGACCTATCAAAATGTTGTTTTCATCATACAACGAAACCAAAGTCCCCGGTAACAAATTTTGGGTGTTTTTATCTTTGACTTCACCTTCTACGACATAGCGTTCTTGGTTTTCAGTTCTTGTGAAACTGTATAAAGCATCGCCGACTTTTCTGTTCGATGAGAAATAACCTAAATTTCTTTTTTCATCGACTACATAACTGAAATCATCCATGTTACTGTTGATGGTTTCACCTAAATTGAGTGGCTTGGCAAACGGTCCACCATTGAGAGATTTGCTCATAAAAATATCGAGACCGCCCATACCTTGGTGTCCATCGGAAGCGAAATATAAAGTGCTTCCATCATTGGAGATTTCCGGGAATTGCTCTCTGTGAATCGTATTGACTGCATTGCCCAAATTGATGGGTTCACCGTAAGTCCCGTCTTCATTTACGTCGACAACAAAAATATCGAATGAACCTAAAGTACCCGGCATATCGCTCGAGAAATATAGTTTCTTCCCGTCTTTCGTCAGCACCGGATGCTCAGTAGAATATAAGTCGCTACAAAATGGTAATGCTTTGATGTTCGTCCATTTGCCATCAACGAATTCTGCTTTATAGATTTTGATATTGGCAATTTTTTCTTTTCCGATTTTTACTTTTTTATCATTCGTACGATTGAAATACATGATGTGTCCGTCTTGACTGAACGTCACATTACTTTCATGGGTTTTGGTGTTGATTTCTTTTGGAAAAGGTTCGATGTTGGTCAATAACCCTTTGGCATTGACTTCCGCGCTAAACAAATCCAGATACGGTTTTTCATTCCATCCGAACGATTTGGAATCGGCAGTACGTAATGAAGCAAAAGCTACTTTATCGCCGTAGAATGACATTCCAAAATCGCCATTCGAAGTATTTTTCGACATGGTTTGCACGGTATAATTGAACGGCACATTGGTTTTGAGATTGTTGATAAATTTTGTTGTACTTACCGGAAATTTCAAATATTCACCCATAATTTGATCCGCCTTATCATAATCTGCCATACCTAATAAAGAATGGGCATACTTGAAATAATACTCAGGATTTAAAGTGTCTTTCTTATAAGTTAAAAACAATTTTCCGTAGGCACGAACGGCTTCTTTCATTTGCGTATTGTTGTAGTAGCAATCACCAAGATTTTGGAGTACATTTCTACTTTCACCAAGCTGCTCGTACATTTCAGCGGCTTTCACATAAGATCGCTTTTCGAATAATGAATTTGCTTTCTTCTCGCTTCCTTTTTGGGCCATGAGCGAAAGATTCAAGCAAAGTATAAAAAGTATATAATAGTATTTTTTCATTTTTTCCGTTTTAGAAGAACCTTGGTGATTTTTCGTAGCCTTTTGCTGAAAGATTCGATGTATCTAAATCAAACAATAAAAATATTTCGTGTGATCCTGAATTGAATTTACCCAAATTAGAAAGCGTATAATCGTAGGAATAGCCGATGCGTAAATTGGGTGTAATAGAAAATGCTACTAACCCACTCACAGCATCTTGAACGCGATAACCAGCACCCAATTCGAATTGATTATCGAATAGGAAATTCGCGGTCAAATCCATTGATAATGGCGCACCCGAAACTGCTTTGGCCATGAAAGCCGGTTTGAATTTGATGCTGGAACTTAAATCGAAAACATAACCACCCGTAAAGAAATAATGAATTTCTTCAACACCTGTAGTTTTGAGACCATTCTTAGTTTCTAGGTGTTTTGTGGTCAGCAAATTCGGAGCAGAAAGTCCTAAATAATAATGATCGCTGAAGTAAAAAGCACCGGCACCAACATTCGGAAATGTTTTATTGACGTTGTCTGCAAAAGCATCATCGGGCGTGGCATCGGTATATTGAAATCCACCAAAATCCGCATCAAAAAGGGTTACTCCTGCTTTAAGTCCAAATGATAATTTATTGGTTGGAGAAACCGGAATCACGTAAGCGGCATCGGCATAAATATTATTTTCATGAACGACATCACCAATAACATCACTAACGACAGACAACCCCAATTCGATTCTTTTAGCAATTGGAGAATGCACGAATACTGTAGCGGTTTTTGGCGCCCCTACTACTCCAACCCATTGTGTTCTGTATAAACCACCCGCATTGATGACGCCTTCGTTGTCGGTAGCATAGCCCGGATTGATGATACTCATGTTATACATATAATGTGTAAACTGAGGATCTTGCTGCGCTTTTGCCATAGTAGAAACCAGGAAAATACCGATAAAAACTAAATATGTAAAACTTCTTTTTTTCATCTTATTTCATTTATCTACTTAAATAAAGTCGACCTTGTTTGTCATCCAGAATGCCGTCATTGAATTGCAGGATATAAAAATAAACCCCAACCGGAACTGTTTTATCACCGAATTTGATGCCGCCTTCTGAAGTCGTTCCATCCCAATTTGGTGTGTTGATATCGCCTTTGTATAGAACGTTTCCGTAGCGATTGTATATTTCCAATTTAAATTTAGGATACTTGGTCGCTAAGTTTTTGATTTCAAAACCATCATTAACTGTATCTCCATTGGGTGAAAATCCGTCAGGAATTACAATATCATCACAAGGATCTAAAATAACCAGCACAGGCAAACGTGTTACACTTTCGCAACCAGAAGCGGATTGATAAGCTGCAAAATATGTTGTAGCATCAACTAATAAATCGGTGCTTGCATAAGCAGTTCCACCATTCAATGCATCGTACCAAACTACGGTTTGATTTCCTGTGATATTAGCCGTCAAACTTGCAATTGTTGGATTGGTTGGAGCACAAAATTTATTTCCGTTAGCGGATAATATCGGTGTATCTATTGCGGCTGATACTTCAAAAGTGATTGGATCAATACCAATTGTAGTTGCGTTACAAAGTCCAACAACACTTGTAATTTGTGTGATGGTAACCGTTACTGTTCCAGCGGTATTTAAATCGGTAGCCGGAATGGTAAAATCACCTTCACCATCAACAATAGCCACGACTGCTGTATTGGTAGCAATTGTTGCACCAGATAAAGTATAAGTAATATTATAAGTACCTGTTGGAAACACTCTGATTATTGGACTGGCAATATGCACATCATTTGAAGAATTGATACAGGCTTCATCAGCGGTCAAAATAGCTCCGACGAAGTCTGGTAATGCATAAACATCAAAGCTCGTATTGGCGGTTTCAGTCGTATTATTACACCCACCTGAAAGATTAACAATTGAAGTAATTGTTACCGTATAATTTCCTGAACTGCCTAAGGTAGCGGCTGGAATTATAAATTGACCTACTCCTCCAGCAATAGCAATGACACCTGTAGTCGCAGTATCGGGAGTACCCGATGGAATACTATAAACGAATTGGTAATTTCCATCAGACAATCCTGTAGCTCCGGTTATAAGTACCGTTGCGTCTTCTCCGAAACATTGATCGGCAATAGTTAAATTAGTACTGTCAAGATCAGAAGTTGGACGTATGATAAAATCGGCACTTACGTTTGGATTGATTGGAACCGTACATGATGTCGTGGCATTGGTAATATTCAAAAAGGTAATTCTTGTCGTTCCAATATTTGGAATATCATTCGCATTAATCGTAAGAATACCTGTACCACCAGCAATCGTTACCGGCGCATTTTGATTGGTTAATATGTTACTGATAGATAAGTCGTAATTTAGAACATACGCACCATCAACCATACTATTAAAAGTAACGGTCACATTATCGCCTTTACAATTTGGTGAAGACACCGTAATATTGGCAGCATCTAAAGTCGGATTGGTAAGAATTGTAAATTGAACCGTGATATCATCACTACCACAAGTATTGGTTATCGTGTAGGTATAAGAATAAATTGCTGGTGCTAAAGTCGAAACATCAACGGTATTGCTTACCGTTTGATTGGCGCTGTCTGTCCAGATTCCTCCAGTTTGTGCTCCGATTAATATCGAATTTAAATCGAAGGTTCCTTGAGAATTACACACATCAGGAATTCCAGTAGACCCACCGGCATTCGGAATTGGATTCACCGTAACGCTAACAATAGCGGAATCATTATCACAAGGGTCGTTACCGCTCAAGGTGTAAGTGTAATCGCCTGGAGCATCAACAGCCGGATCGAAAAACCCTGTCCCACTGGCTAATGGTGGAGACCAAGTTCCGCCTGATTGTGGTGTTCCATTTAAACTTGAAAACAAATTCTGCCCTGGATCAGTAATACAAAAAGTGATGTCACCATCAGATCCTGCTTCTGGTCCAAGAATAACATTCACCGTAAGATCTGCTGAATCCGGTGTACAAAATGGATTTCCAACGGTGTAAGTATACACTCCGGCCGTATCAACAGCTGGGTTGAAAAAATTGGTTCCACTGGCTAATGCCGGTGTCCAAGTTCCGCCTAATTGCGGTGCTCCTCCGAGTCTGGTAATTAAATCAACCGGATCTGAATTCGAACATATATCAGTGCTTGCAGAATCACCAGCATCAGGCAGAGGATTCACAATAACTGTTATCGTTGCAGTATCGTTATCACAAGGTTGATTACCGCTTAAGGTATAAACGTAATCACCAGCAACATCAACAGCAGGATTAAATAAATCTGTGCCACTAGCCAATGCAGGCAACCAAGTTCCTCCAGCTTCAGCTAAAGGTCCTAGTAATGGAAATAAATTGATTTGTGCACTATTCAAACACAAAGTTGTACTTGCAGAAGCACCTGCATTGGGTCCAACAGTAATGCTTACCGTTACTGTTGCAGTATCACTTGCACAAACGGCAATACCGCCAACGGTATAAGTATAAACTCCGGCCAAATCAACAGCAGGATTGAAGAAATTCGTACCACTTGCCAATGCAGGTGACCAAGTTCCTCCAGCTTGAGGTGTTCCTCCTAAATAACTCGTTAAATCTACAGGATCAACATTAGAACATAATTGAGCGATGCCATCCGTTCCTGCATTTGGAGCTGTAACAATTGTCACAACTACTAATGAAGTATCATTAACACATGGAGGCGTTCCGGCAACGGTGTATATATAATTTCCGGCAGGATCTACAGCTGGATTAAAGAAATTCGTTCCACTGGCTAATGCTGGTGACCAAGTTCCACCGGATTGTGCAGAACCACCTAATAATAAAAATAAATTTTGTAGTCCATCGTTACTACACACCGTAAGGTTGGCATTACTACCAGCCACCGGAGGTTGTGTAACGGTCATGGTTGTTGAACCTGTTATGGTTTGTGTACAACTTGGCGGATTGATTAAAGTAACACTAACCAAATCGAAAGTCGAAGTAATACTCAATGCAATATTTAAAGTAGCCATTCCTGATGCTCCAATAGTAATTGTTGCGGGAGTTCCACTATTAATAGTATAAATCACGGATGAATTTGGTGTTCCTGTAAAAAGTATCGCCGCTGATGATCCAGAACATACTGTTCCGCTAGATGAAACTGTAGCCGTTGGTAACGGGTTTATGGTTACAGTTCCCGAAGCGCTTGCACTAGGACAATTGGTGATTAAATTGGTAATGATGACAGAATAAGTTCCTCCAACTGTGGTATTGAATGTAGCTACATTCCCCGGTGGAGTCGCTCCTGTTGGAACCGTCCATGTGTATGAATAATCTGCTGCAATTCCTGTTCCCGGTGTTGCTGTTATTGTTGCATTGACACCTGAACATACAGATTGACTATTAACCGTTACTGTTGGTAATGGATTTACCGTTACAGTTCCCGATGCACTATCGCTAACACAAGTTGTAGTGATGTTGGTAATGATGACACTGTAAGTTCCTGCAATTAAGGTAGTAAATGTAGACACATTTCCAGGTGGAGTTGCTCCTACAGGAACCGTCCAATTGTATGAATAATCTGCTACAGTTCCTGTTCCCGGAGTTGCAGTCACAGTAGCATTCACGCCGGCACAAACTGATGAGCTGTTTACTGTTACTGTTGGTAATGGACTTGTAGACACCGCTCCCGATGCACTTAAGCTTACACAAGTTGTAGTCAAATCTGTTACAATAACACTATAAACTCCTACAATTGATGTTGTAAATGTAGCCACATTTCCCGGGTCTGTTGCTCCTGTTGGCACTGTCCATACATAAGAATAAGTTCCTGCAGGCGATGGTGTTGCCGTTACCGTAGCATCAACTCCCGGGCATATTGATGGACTATTCACTGTTACCGTTGGCAATGGATTGATAGTCACTGTTCCTGCACTGGCACTGACACAAGTGGTCGTTAAATCAGTCAATATTACACTATACGTTCCGGCAATTGTTGTAGAAAATGTATCTACATTACCCGGATCGGTTGCTCCGACTGGCACAGTCCAAGTGTAAGAATACGTTCCCGCCGCTCCTGGCGTTGCCGTTATGGTGGCGGTAACACCTGCACAGATCGAAGTACTATTCACAGTAACCGTCGGCAATGGATTGACCGTCACAGTTCCTGATGCGCTTAGGCTTGCACAAGTTGTTGTTGTATCAGTTATAATAACACTATAAGTTCCGGCGATTAATGTCGTAAATGTTGGTACATTCCCAGGTGGTGTTGCTCCTGCGGGAACTGTCCATGCATAAGAATATGTTCCAGCTGGTAATGGTGTTGCGGTAACCGTTGCACTATCTCCCGCACAAACTGTGGAGCTATTCACAGTAACCGTTGGCAATGGATTTACAGTAACTGTTCCTGATGCGCTTAAGCTAACACAAGTCGTAGTTAAATTGGTTACAATCACACTATAAGTTCCAGCTACCGAAGTACTGAATGTTGCTACATTTCCTGGCGGAGTTGCTCCTGAAGGAACTGTCCATGCATAAGAATAACTTCCTGCCGGTAATGGTGTTGCGGTAACTGTAGCATTTAATCCCGCACATATCGAAGGACTATTCACTGTAACCGTTGGTAATGGATTTACAGTAACCGTTCCTGATCCACTTGGGCTAGGACAGTTGGTCGTTGTATTAGTAATGATGACACTATAAGTCCCTGCCACTAATGTATTGAATGTAGCCACATCGCCTGGTGGTGTTGCACCTACAGGAACTGTCCATGCATAAGAATAAGTTCCTGCAGGTAGTGGTGTAGCAGTAACTGTAGCGCTAACTCCTGGACATACCGACGGACTATTCACAGTTACTGTAGGTAATGGATTGATCGTAACCGTTCCTGATGCGCTTGCACTTGGGCAATTGGTAGTGGTATTGGTAATAATTACACTATAGGTTCCGGCAACTGTGGTATTGAATGTAGCCACATTTCCCGGTGGTGTTGCTCCAGTAGGAACTGTCCATACATAGGAATAAGTTCCCGTCGGCAATGGTGTTGCAGTAACCGTTGCGCTAGTTCCAGCACAAACTGATGGGCTATTCACGGTTACAGTCGGCAATGGATTTATTGTTACCGTTCCTGATGCGCTTGCACTAACACAAGTCGTGGTCGTATTGGTTACAATCACACTGTAAGTTCCAGCAACAGTCGTATTAAATGTAGCAACATTTCCAGGTGGAGTTGCTCCTGTAGGAACTGTCCAAGCATAAGAATAAGTTCCTGCCGGTGCAGGTGTTGCCGTTACTGTTGCGCTAAGTCCGGCACAAACCGATGGACTGTTGACAGTTACAGTTGGCAATGGACTAATAGTAACCGTTCCCGATGCGCTTAAACTAATACAATTAGTAACCGTATTGGTGATAATTACACTATAGGTTCCAGCAATTAAAGTAGGGAATGAAGCAACATTTCCCGGCGGTGTTGCTCCAACCGGAACTGTCCACGCATAAGAATAAGTTCCTGCTGTTCCTGGTGTAGCTGTAATTGTCGCGCTAACTCCCGGGCAAACCGTCGCGCTATTCACAGTTACTGTCGGCAAAGGATTTACAGTGACTGTACCCGAAGCACTTAAACTATTACAATTGGTAACTGTATTTCTTATAATAACACTATAAGTTCCTGCTACCGAAGTAGGAAACGAAGCAACATTTCCAGGCGGTGTTGCCCCTGTAGGAACCGTCCATGTGTATACATAATTCCCTACTACACCAGGTGTTGCTGTTACTGTAGCAATACCTCCGACACATATCGACGAACTATTTACCGTTACTGTCGGCAATGGATTGACATTAATCGTTACTGACGTTCCTGCTCCGGACAAAAGTTTACTACAACTTGGTGGACCTTGAGTTGCAACACTTACTAAATTAAAAGTGGTTGCCGTTGTATAGGTATTAACAATCGAAGCCGTTCCTGCATTATTCAATAAAATCTGTAAATTTCCTCCACCTATATTATAGGTAACAGTAGCATTTGGCGTTCCTGTAAAATTAACCGTAGTACTTGAACCCGAACAAATAGTAGTTGAAGTCGCGCTAATCGTAGCATCGGGTAATGGCAAGACATTTATGGTTACAGTCGAAGAAGCTGCCGAACAAACAGAAGCTGTGACATTATAAGTAAAAACATATGGACTTCCGGCTACTGTCAATGTAGAAACATCAACCGTTCCTAAATTACCATTACTGGTTGGCAATGGACCTGTCCATGTACCCGAATTATCTGGAGTTCCTCCCAATTCATCAAACAAATTGAAAGGGGCTGTCGTAGGAATATCAGAAATACAAATACTTCTGCTACCATTACTTCCCGGATCATTTGGATCTTGAAATATTACAGAAACATCCAACCTTGTGTTACTTTCACAAAAGTCATCTGTCGAAGCTGCATAATAGGTTTGCCCTTCAATTAAAGGGGTTGAAAGCGGAATTTCAACTCCAGAAGTAGAACTTAAATACCAAACAACATTGGTTCCGTTAACTACAAAATCAGCCACTGTTGGCGGCGGTGTCGAACATACCAATTGAACATTATCACCAGTTGGCGGCGGCAAAATCCTAACCGCAACAAAAACTCTTTGTCTTGAAGTTTCGCAACCCGTATTTGGATTAATTTGACTGGCGTAATAAAAAGTATTATTAATCAAAGAAGTTGAAGGTGTCAATGCCGTACCTCCAGAGGGAGCCAAATACCATTGAATCATATTTCCGGTAGCTTGCAAATCCGATACTGTTGATTCTTCACAAAAACCTTGTTGTTGCGCCACAACCGTAGGTTTTGTATAGATAGTCACCAGAACCGATTGACGCACACAAGTACCAGTATTGTCATCCGCAAAATAATCGTCCCCATTATTCAAAGAAATCGAAGTCGACAATGGCACTCCTCCAGTTGCATTAGCATACCATTTAATTCCACCTCCATTGTCTGTCGCAGCTAAGTTTGCAATAGTAGGAGCCTCTGTATCACAAAACGATTGATTGGGATTCGTAACCGTTGGACATTGACCAAAGGAATTTACAACAAACCCAAAACAAGCTAACAACAAATAGAGATACAGTATTTTTTTTCTACCAAGAGTATTAATTCTCATAAGCATAACAAATTGACCAATTAAGAAATTTACAGCACCGAATAATAGGCTTTTATAATAAAAATCTAATGTTTTTAAAGAATCCAAACACCCCTAAAATACAGTGTGTTTAGATTAAAAACTTTAGTCCAGATTACAGATACTATATTACTCCATTTAATCTTTTCAATTTTTAAGAAATGTTAATGTTATGAACAAAATCATTAACAATCTGTTGATAAAAAACAATGCGAGATTTTATTTTCAAATTATTGATTTTCAATAAACTAAATTTAAAAATAAAAAAAAGAAAAAAAAAAAAGGCGTTTTAGGAAGGTAAAATTAAAGTTTTCAACAGCAAGATTTTAACAAAAAAAACGTGCAAAACACTATGGTTTTGTATAAAAAACAGCATGAAAAGGTATGCAGTATTTTTAAATATAAAGCGATTGAAAGTAGTTATTATCTTTCGTTTTTCTCCATATAATTTACAATGTTATACATCACAATAAAGTCTTTTTGATTGATGTAAAGTTGTTTTCGATTGCCTTGTTTTTTTCGAGTAATAATCGAAATCGTAAAAGGTACACCATCATCGTCTTTGCAAGTAAATGGATAGATTAAATCGGTGTCGTTTTCTTCTTTGTCTTCGTAATTCAGAATATCATACAGCTGAATTTCTTGAGAATAAACAACAATTCGATTTTTATTGGTATCTAAAGCAATAACAATTGAAGTCTCTTTCAAATCAGACCATTTCCCCCACTCGCCTTTAGCATTTTTTTCCATGACACTAAAACCGGTGGTTAGGAACTTATAGGATTGCGCATTCGATTGCAGTACAAAAAAAGCGATGAAACAAAAACTGTAGATATATTTCAACTTCATTATATTCTATTTAAAAATTATGCTGCGCTAAAGCAGATTTTACTTGATGGTATTCCGTGATAATCTCGGCAACAATTTGTGCTACTGGTTTGATGTCGTCAATCAATCCTGCTATTTGTCCGATTTCCAATTCACCTTCAACCAAATCACCTTCAAACATACCACGTTTGGCTCTGGCCCTACCCAACAATCTTTTCAAATCTTCAGGTTGTGGGCAATGTGCGTACAATTCTTGAATGTCATTATAAAATTTATTTTTTATCAATCGAACGGGTGCCAATTCTTTCAAAGTCAATTGCGTATCACCTTCTTGCACTTTAACAATTGTTTTTTTGAAATCATCATGTGATGAAGATTC
Source organism: Flavobacterium sp. (assembly GCF_031411595.1). Classification (GTDB taxonomy): domain Bacteria; phylum Bacteroidota; class Bacteroidia; order Flavobacteriales; family Flavobacteriaceae; genus Flavobacterium. The sequence continues at coordinate 220,638 of NZ_JANOBI010000021.1, forward strand.
AACAGACGCTGCAAAACGACTACCCATTTGAACACCATCAGCACCTAAAACCATCGCGGCCAGCATGCCTTTTCCAGTAGCGATTCCACCAGCAGCAATTAATGGTATGGTGATATTTCTTTTGACCATTGGAATCAACGTAAAGGTCGTAGTTTCTTCTCTACCATTGTGCCCGCCTGCTTCAAAACCTTCTGCAACGATTGCATCAACACCGGCTTCTTGCGCTTTTAATGCAAACTTGGAGCTGCTCACCACATGCACCACCGTGATGCCTTTTTCTTTCAAAAAAGCCGTATATGTTTTTGGATTTCCGGCAGAAGTAAAAACAATCTTCACGCCTTCTTCGATAATAATATTGATGATTTCTTCGATATTCGGATACAACATCGGCACATTCACACCGAAAGGTTTGTCTGTAGCTTTTTTACATTTTTGAATGTGTTCGCGCAATACTTCGGGATACATCGAACCGGCACCAATCAAACCCAATCCACCAGCATTACTTACTGCACTGGCTAATTTGTAACCGCTGTTCCAAATCATACCGCCTTGAATTATTGGGTATTGAATATTGAAAAGGTTTGTGATCTTATTCATTATTGCTTCGAAATTTTTCCGGATTGCGAATAAGTTTTGGTTTGAATGGTATACAAATACATCCCCGAATTGATTTCATTCAAATTAAATGTCGCATTCTGATTCGACACGTTTTGTTTCAAAACCAATTGCCCTAAAGTATTGTATATGCTGACATCAGCGCTATCAAATCCGCTTGGAAAGGAAATGGTGATATTGTCATTTGCCGGATTCGGGAAAATTAAAAATTTGCTTTCAGCTTGACTAATTGTAGTCAACAAAGCATGATTCAAAGCCAAATTGAAATCCGGAATACCATACCCTAATTCGTTATTTGGTGTCGTAAACAAACTTGATGATTCCTTTATTAATTGCACAATTTCCTCATTGGTTTTATTCGGTAACGCTTGCCACAAACAAGCTACCATTCCTGCGATAATGGGCCCGGAGAAAGATGTGCCGCTTGCAGTTGATATATCCCCATTCGGAGTCGACAATACAGATTGCTGCCCTTGCGCCGCGACATCGGGTTTTACTCTTCCGTCAAATGATGGGCCTTGTGAACTGAAGGTCGCGTAATTTCCGGCAGCAGTTACAGCACCAATAGACAAAGCATGCACAGCATCAGCCGGAGCTGAGATATAATGCCAGGCGTCATTGCCCGAATTTCCGGCAGAATTCACAGAAATCATACCCCTACTAAAAGCCATATCGACACCTTTCGAAATGAACGCTGTGTGACCATTCATATCTTCATAAGTAAAATTATAATTCGGATTATCGAACTCGGTATAACCTAATGAAGTCGTGAGAATATCAACACCCAAACGGTCTGCTTCTTCTGCAGCTTCCACCCAAAGTGACAATTCTAAAGGCCATTCGTTATTGCCATCTTCGGTGATGAATAAATAGTAAGAAGCATCGGGAGCCGTACCCACCAATTCACCATCTTTATAGCCACCCATTGTAGAAAGCACCATAGTTCCGTGTGATATTCCAGTGTAGAAATCGGCATTTCTATTGACATAATCATAACCTCCTAAAATGTGATTGGCATCTCTTAATCTTGAAAATGGTGAAGCGGTATCGACACCCGGAAAACCACCATCCATAACGGCAATAATTTTACCCGAACCCGTATAATCTTGTTGGTGTAAAAGATGTCCGTTGAGCATTTCTATTTGATTCGCAGAACCTCCATAATTGAAATTCGCTAAAGTTCTAAAAGCTTTTTTTATTTTTTTATGGGTTTTACTGATGCTTGGTTTACCCGCAGCATTCAAAGCTCTGTTGGCAAAATCCAAATGATCTACGAAAGACAAAGCGCTCAAAGCATTAATGTCTTCAACTGTTCCTTGTATGTGTAACGCATTGAACCATTTCGATTTGGCCATAACAGCAATACCAGTTGCCGCTGTAATTTGATCGATATACGGTTGATACATCGGTGCATCATTAATATCCAATGCAATGTTTTGCGCTGTTCTTCTGTCTAATGACCGTTGCGACAATTCCGATAATGGATTGTTGAAAAAGTCTTGCGCGTTAGGTTTTGCATTAAAATACACCCACGCGTCTTCTTGAGAAAAAGCATGAAGTGAAATTAAAAAAACAATGAGTAAAAGATATTTTTTCATAGCATATTCATTTTAAATGGTAAACTTACGAAATTACTCCAGAACCAACTAATTCATCATCGAGATACCAAGCCACAAATTGACCTTCTGTAATGGCGGATTGCGGCTCCTCAAAAGCGACATATAAACCCGACTCAAATTGATGTAAAGTCGCTTCTTGTAAGGCTTGGCGGTAACGAATTCGCGCCATGACTTGCATCGATTCTCCATTCCTTAAAGCCAAATCTTCGCGAACCCAATGCACTTCAGACGCCTCAACAAACAACGCTTTTTTGAAAAGCCCCGGATGTTGACTGCCTTGTCCCGTGTAAATTGTATTGGTTTCAACATCGGTTGCAATCACAAATAAAGCTTCCGGTGTTCCGCCAACATTCAACCCTTTTCGTTGGCCTGTTGTGAAATAATGTGCGCCTTGATGTTTGCCAACCACTTTTCCCATAGCCGGTTTATAATCGATTGCGGCAGCTTCTAGCGCAAGTTGTTGTTCTAAAGAATCCGTAATGGGTTTTGGTGTATGATAGACGGTTTCACCAGCTTCTACTTCGAAAATCAATCCCGCTTTGGGTTGCAATTTTTGTTGTAGAAATTCCGGCAAACGCACTTTTCCGATGAAACACAATCCTTGCGAATCTTTCTTTTCGGCTGTGACCAATTCCATTTCAGTAGCAATCGCTCGAACTTCGGGCTTAGTCAATTCTCCAATTGGAAACAAGGATTTCGATAATTGTTCTTGTGACAATTGACAAAGAAAATACGATTGGTCTTTATTACCATCAACACCAGCCAATAATTGATAAACAGGTTTTCCATCAACATCAATTTCGCCTTTGCGGCAGTAATGACCTGTGGCTACGAAATCGGCTCCCAAGTCCAAAGCGATTTTCATAAAAACATCAAACTTGATTTCACGATTGCACAAAACATCTGGATTGGGCGTGCGACCTTTTTCGTATTCGTTAAACATATAGTCAACGATTTTCTCTTTGTATTGCTCGCTTAAATCGACTGTTTGAAATGGAATACCGAGTTTTTGCGCGACTAAAAGCGCGTCGTTGCTATCTTCTAACCACGGACATTCATTAGAAATCGTCACGGAATCGTCGTGCCAATTTTTCATGAAAAGTCCAATCACTTCATAGCCTTGTTGCTGTAACAAATAAGCAGCAACACTCGAATCAACTCCACCGGAAAGTCCAACCACAACACGTTTCATTTCGCAAAAATTTAAGTTGCAAAACTACGATAAAATTTTATTTGGATTTAGGTTTTAGAAGTTTCTTAACCTTTGACAATTTAGGAACTAATTCTCAATCGGATTCTCTTTTGGGCGCGCCGGTTTTTTGCGCTTGATTTTGTCCATGTTGTCTTTCTTAACGAGTTTTCCATCTTTATAAAACTCCCAAGTTCCGGATTTTTTTCCGTTTTTGAAATTGCCTTTCGACACAAGATTTCCAAGCGGATCGTTGTAAATTGCCGGCCCATCGAGTTCTCCTTTTTTGTAATTGGAATTCTCGAGCACAGTGCCTTTCATCGTGTATTTTTTATAACTCCCGTTTTTTAAACCGTTGGTGTAATTGGCTTCTTCAGCAACATTTTCCTCGCCTTTAATTCCGGAACCTTTATAAAAAACCGTTCGCTTTCCTTCTAATTTTCCGACTTTATAATTTTCGATGGTCATGATGTCGGGGGAACTTTCGTGATAGTATTTCCATTCGCCTTCGTTGAGCCTGTTGACTTGCTTGCCTTCACTGACTTTGTTTTTGCTTTGATCGTAGAAAATGGTATAAACTGCATTGTCTTTTGGATTGAATTCACGTGTGGCAATGACCGTTGCGGTTTTGGTGTCGTCATAAAATTTAAAAACACCCACTTCTTTTCCGTGGTTGAAAGTGCCTTCATAGCGCAATCGTTTCGATTCGGGATAATAGCCTTTCCACGAGCCGTCTTTCTTGCCTTTAGTGTCTAATTTGTTGATGTCGGTTTGCGCAAAAATGGTAGCGCTTAACATCAAACTTAAAAAAAACAACGCTTTGATTTTCATTATCAATTAATTTGTGAATTCTTTTCAAACTCTATTTTGAACTTTATATTTTAAACAAAAATACATTTTAAAAATTTCCATTGTGATTTGATGTATTTAATTAAGATAAGATTATCAGTTTAATCTGCTTTATTATCACTCATCAATTCGCTTTTGTTCTTCGCATATTCATACCCTTGAAGCCACCAATCTTTCATTTTATCTTTATTGAAAACCAACGCATTATTGGTGAGTTGAATCGGTGTATAATATAAATTGAGTTTCACATCTTTGTTGTTCGCCGCCAATTTCCCAATCGTAATATCATGCTTTTCAACTTGATCTAAAAGCGTTTGAAACAAATCGACCATCAATGAAAATGGGTTTCTGCCGATGCGTCTTGGTGCGGTTTGCACTTCGGTTTCTAAAATGATTACATCGATTTCAGTTGCACCACGATTGATGGCTTCGCGAATGGGAACCAAACTCGAAAACCCGCCATCGCCATAATCAGAACCGTCTTTTGAAGCCAAAGTCATGAAGGGAATGTAGTTGCAAGAAATCCAAATCCAATCGCAGAATTCATCATAATCGAAATCGCGAATGCACTTATACTCGACTTCATTTTTAGAAAGATTCGTCACCGTAACCACGATATTCGTCTGCGACATTTTGAGCTGATTGAATTCCGATAAAGTAAAATTCGATTTGATGTAATGTCGCAATTCTTGGCTTTCACCAAAGGTTCGTCTTCCGCGCAGAAACTGCATTAACACATTAAAATGGTTAATTCCAACCGTATCGATTCCGTTCTTATGTTTGACTACGAAAGGGTTTACATCAAAAATATGATGCATCGCCACTTCGGTATAAACATTACGGATTTTTTCGACATTGCCCAATGCCAAATGTGGAATCAACAAACTTCCCGTTGATGTTCCGAGTAGTAAATCATACTCGCATCGTTTTTCTTGAAGTAGATATTGTGCAACACCGCCACCAAACGCGCCTTTGCTTCCACCGCCTGATATTACTAATGCTTTCATTTTATTTATTTTTCGTCTAACAAACGTTGCAAATGCGTTTTCTCGCGAATGGGCAATTGCGCTCGAATGGTAGCAAAAATATTGCGATACTTTTGTTCTTTCATCAATTGTCGGATGTTGTCTTTGCAAAACTTCACAAATTGCCAACGATGATGGGCCGTACCATAAGCCAAACTTCGCAAAACATCTTCGGTATAGATGTTTAAATTCAATAGTTTTTGTAAAGCCTGTTGCTGTATGTTCGAATCATAATTGGTGCCTGTAAACGCCAGCAATTGAAGATAGATCTTGAGCTTTTCCTTTTGATCTTTTGTCGTTAAATAAGCCAAATACAAATACATAATCTTTAAGTTTTTATCCTGAAAACCTACCCAGTTTTTTGAGATTTCTATATACCTTTTTTGATGTTCCGGAAACTGTTTCCACAAATTGAACAATGCAGTTTCTTGCGTTTCGTACGAAGCATCTTTAAGCAAGGTTTCATAAGGCAATCGAAACGATTCGGGTATGTTGGTGAGTGTATTGGCAACGGCTTGTCGAACTGGTAATTCGTTGGTTTGCAAAGCGGCATTCAGAAGATATTCCTTTTCTTCAAAAGAACTTGAAACCGATTGATAAATCAGTAATTCTTTAATCGGATAATAGGCATCACTTTTCATAATTTGCAATATAGCTTCATGATCTTTTAACAATGACAAAGGCTCATTAACCCGCTGAACATACTGATTAATAAAATCATTCTTGAGCAAGAAGACCATATCTCCTTTAGGAAATACAGCGCTTTCGAGCCATTTTTCTCGAAATGCAGCAGTGTCGAAATCAGAAACCAAATGCACTTCATTCAAAAAATCATCCGTCGTGACATTCTGAAAAGCGTATTTATTTAAGTAATTCTTGATTGCCATGTCAAATTTTTCATCACCCAAAGCTTCGTGCAAAACATGCAATGCCATGGCGCCTTTTTGATAGAAAGACAAAGAACTCGCCTTTTCATTCAACATCGGAATCGTATCGGTTTTAGAAGCTTCCACCAATTGCTTCGAAATAGTGTATAATTTGTTGTAAAAATAATCATCGCCAAAAACAGCTTTCTCGGCCAACAACGCATAATAAGTAGCAAAACCTTCTTGCAACCAATGGTCTTTTCCAGATTTCGCCGTCACCATATCGCCAAACCATTGATGTGCCAATTCATGTGCATTGACATTGAGGTAATTTCGATCGTTATACGCAATGCTATCAACAACAAAATCTCTTGAAAATACCGTTGAAGATGTGTTTTCCATGCCGGCATACAAAAAATCATGCACCGGAGTTTGACGGTATATTTTCCAAGGATAAGGCACACCGATTTTGTTTTCGAGGAAATCAAAAACTTTTCTGCTGTTGCGATACGTAGGTTCGACTTTGTTGCTATCTTCTTTTTCGTAATAAAAAACCAATGGGGTTTGAGAATTGGTAACAGTTTCTTGCTTTTCAAAATGACCAATGGCAATCATGACCAAATAGCTGCTCATCGGATGATTCATACGATAATGCCACACCATATCGTCGCCTTGGATTTCTTTATTGATTAAATCGCCGTTGGAAATCACTTCAAAACTTTTGTGGAATTTGATGTCCAAACTGAATTCAACTTTCTCATTCACATCATCAAAACTCGGCAACCAATGGCTCGTGTATTTGCCTTGACCTTGCGTCCAGATTTGACCTTGCACTTCTTCAGGTGTATCGATTTTTTTAGAGAAATCCCAATTGACAAAATACATCGTTTGGGTTGGAAAAGCTTCGTAGGAAAATGTCAAAATATTGCTACCTATCTTAAAGCCTTCAAACAACAACAATTGTTTTTTATTTTCTTTGAATTTAATCGGTTGATTGTTGATTTTAACATCAGTGAAAGTCATTTTCTGAGCATCAATTCGAATGGTGTCAATCATAGTTTTGACCTCAAAATTATAAGTAACCGTTCCAACAACATTGCGTTTAATCGGATTGATTTCTAGCGCAGCTTGCAGGGTTTTAAAATCAACCGACTGAGTTTGCTGAGCAAAAATAAAACAAGTAAATAAGAGAAAAAAACAATAACGCATGGTTTTGGTTTAAGGCATTGTGGCATACAAATATACATAGACTTCATTCAATTCTGACATTTTCAAACTTCCAGATTTTAAAATTAAAGCCTATCTTCGCTATTGTTATTTGAAACCATACAGCAATCTAAAATCTAATCTTCCAAAATGTCGAATCTTCTTCAAACTCCAATCGAATACCTCAAAGGCGTAGGCCCGAATCGCGGTGGTTTGCTTCGAAAAGAATTGGGCATTCACACGTATGAAGATTTCATTCAATGTTACCCGAATCGTTACATCGATAGAACGCGTTATTATAAGATTAATGAACTGCGGAATCAACCGGCTGAAGTGCAATTGATTGGCAAAATTATTTCTCTTAAAATGGTTGAACAAAAACGCGGTAAAAGACTGGTGTCTAGTTTTGTAGATGACACTGGTCAGATGGAATTAATTTGGTTTCAAGGCCACAAATGGATTAAGGAAAATTTGCCTTTGAATGTACCTGTAGTCATCTTTGGAAAGTGTACTTTATTCAACAATGTCTACTCGATATCGCATCCCGAAATTGAACTTTTAAAAGAACACGAACAGAACTTACGATCGGCTATGCAACCCGTTTATCCATCAACGGAAACACTTACCAATCGAGGATTAACAAGCCGCGTTTTTTCAAAACTAATGCAGCAATTATTCCTCGAAACGCATAGTTTATTTGCGGAAACTTTGCCCAATTATTTGATTGATGAATTAAAATTGATGTCGAAAAAAGACGCTTTATTCAACATCCATTTCCCTAAAAGTACCGACGCTTTAGCCAAAGCTCAGTTTCGTTTGAAGTTCGAAGAATTGTTCTTCATTCAATTGCAATTGATTACCAAAAACCTCATTCGAAAACACAAAATCAAAGGGCATGCATTTACGCAAGTTGGCGACTATTTCAATACTTTTTTTCAAAACCATTTGCCATTCGATTTGACCAATGCGCAGAAACGGGTGCTTAAAGAAATCAGGAATGACATGGGCAATCCGGCTCAAATGAACCGATTATTGCAAGGCGATGTTGGTTCAGGAAAAACCATCGTTGCTTTTATGAGCATGCTATTGGCATTGGATAATGGCTTTCAATCGTGTTTGATGGCACCAACAGAAATTCTGGCCAATCAACATTTTGTTGGCTTGAATGAATTGGCTAAATCCCTAAATATCAATATTAAAATCCTAACGGGTTCAACGAAAACTTCCGAAAGAAAAATCATTCATGAAGCATTGGAAGATGGTAGTTTGCACATCATCATCGGAACCCACGCGCTGTTGGAAGACAAAGTAAAATTCAAAAATTTAGGATTGGCTATTATTGACGAACAGCATCGTTTTGGCGTAGAACAACGCTCGAAATTGTGGCAGAAAAACGAGATTCCACCGCATGTTTTGGTGATGACCGCGACGCCTATTCCGAGAACTTTAGCGATGAGTTTGTATGGCGATTTGGATATTTCCGTGATTGATGAATTGCCGCCTGGAAGAAAACCCATTCAAACCGTACATCGATTTGACTCAAACCGTTTGAAAGTATGGAAATTTATCCGGGATGAAATCGCCAAAGGCCGCCAGATTTACATCGTGTATCCATTAATTCAGGAATCCGAAAAAATGGATTTTAAAGATTTGATGGATGGTTATGAAAGTATTTCACGTGATTTTCCGTTGCCATTTTATTCGATTTCAATCGTGCATGGCAAAATGAAACCTGCTGATAAAGATGCTGAAATGAAACGCTTTTCCGAAGGTAAAACCAACATTATGGTCGCTACAACAGTGATTGAAGTTGGCGTCAATATTCCGAATGCGAGTGTTATGATTATTGAAAGTGCGGAACGTTTTGGGTTGTCGCAACTGCATCAATTGCGTGGTCGTGTGGGGCGTGGCGCCGAACAGAGTTATTGCATTTTGATGACTTCGCATAAATTATCGAGCGACAGCAAAACCCGAATGGAAACCATGTGCCGTACCAACGACGGTTTTGAAATTGCCGAAGTTGATTTGAAACTTCGCGGCCCAGGCGACTTGATGGGCAAACAACAAAGCGGTGTTTTAAACCTTCAGATTGCCGATATTGTTCGCGACAAAGACATTTTACTCATTGCGCGGCATGAAGCCATAAAACTTTTGAAAGATGATGCGCCTATGGAAAAACCTGAGCATGCCAATTTACGTGGCGTTTTCATCGCATTATCAAAGAAAAAAAACATCTGGAATTACATCAGTTAGCATTATTTTACAAATTTGTAGGTACAACTGTTAAATAATATTTAACGCTCCGAATTTTCCAATTTGTAAAACCTAAATTTGTTTGCTACTCTTTATTCTGCGCACTATGAAAGTAAAACACCTCGCCTATATTCTAATAATTCTTGGCTTTGGCGCCTTCATCACTTATCGCATTATTGAAAATAAAAACAAAGAAGACAACGGCAAAGACAAAGGCGGAAAAAACAAAGTAATGAAAGTCAGTGGTGTCGTAGTCAAACTTCAAACATTCGACAACAATCTTTCGCTTTCCGGCGCCATCGAAGCCAACGAGCAAGTTGAAATCCGCAGTGAAGTTTCGGGTATTGTAGAAAGCATCAACTTTCAAGAAGGCAGCAACGTCAGTAAAGGGCAATTGTTGTTTAAAGTCAATGATGTAGAGCTTAGAGCACAACTCGGCCAAGCGAAAACCAAAGAAGGATTGGCTTCCGAAAACGAACGCCGTGCGAAATTGCTACTTCAAAAAGAAGCCATCAGCCAAGAAGAATATGATATTGCTAGAGCGGATTTAAAATCGGCCCAAGCCCAAAGTCAATTGATTGGTGCGCAAATTGGAAAAGCTTCCGTTAGAGCACCATTTTCGGGAAAGATCGGATTGCGTTCAATATCACCCGGAACCTACATTACACCAACGGTATTAGTGGCTAATTTGGTCAATAGCGGTAAATTAAAAATCACCTTTTCGATTCCTGAAAAGTACGCAACGCAAATCAAAGTCAACTCGAATTTAAACTTTACAGTAGCCAATTCTCCTAAAAATTACAGCGCAAAAATCTACGCGATTGAACCCGGAATTGAAGCCACAACCAGAACACTTCAAGTCAGAGCCATTGCGGAGAACAGCGACGGAAAATTATTTCCGGGCACTTTCGCCAACGTCGAATTGCCTTTAGACATCATCAAAGACGCTATTGTCGTTCCAACGGAAGCCATTGTACCGGTTCAAAACGGCAAGAAAGTTTTCATATCCGACCAAGGGAAAGCCAAAGAAATTATGGTAGAAACCGCTACAAGAACCGACGCTTCCATTTTGGTACTTTCGGGTTTAAAAGCCGGTGATACATTGATTACTTCAGGTGTGATGGCCTTAAAAGCAGATGCCGCAGTAAAAGTAAAAATCAAATAATTTTAAGGTTTCAAATCTAAAATCTGAAATCTAAAATCTGAAATCTAAATGAGTTTATCCACGATCAGTATCAAACGCCCTGTACTCACGATAGTACTGAACCTGACCATCATTTTGTTCGGAATTATCGGCTATACTTTTTTGGGTGTTCGCGAGTTTCCATCGATAGATCCAGCGCAAATCTCGATTCGAACTGATTATGCAGGCGCGAATTCTGACATCATCGAGTCGCAGATTACAGAGCCTATTGAAAAAGCAATCAATTCGATTGACGGCATCAAAAACATCACTTCCTCAAGCGTTCAGGGTACGAGCAATATTACGGTCGAATTCAATTTAAATAAAGATTTAGAAACCGCCGCCAATGATGTGCGCGACAAAGTAGCCATTGCTGCGAAAGGCTTACCCAAAGATATCGATGCGCCACCGGTAGTCTCGAAAGCTGACGCCAATGCCGATGCGATTATTTCAATGACGATTCAAAGCGATACCCGAAGTGCTTTAGAGCTCAGCGATTATGCAGAAAATGTGATTGGCCCTAGATTGGAAACGATTCCCGGCGTCAGCGGTATTCAAATTTGGGGACAAAAAAAATACGCGATGCGACTGTGGATTGACCCGATTAAACTAGCCTCTTATGGTTGCACGGTTTCGGATGTCAAAGATGCCTTAAACCAACAAAACGTCGAATTACCTTCTGGAAAACTCACCGGAAAAAACACGGAACTTACCGTAAAAACTGTCGGGAATATAGATAAACCGGAACAATTCAACAACATCATCATCAAAACTGATGGCGAAAAAACAGTGCATTTCAGCGATATTGGTGCGGCGGCTTTAGGGCCCGAAAACATAGAAACCCAAATGTCGCAATCGGGTTTGCCGCTAGTTGGTGTAGCGATTGTACCACTTCCTGGAGCCAATTACCTTGATATTTCGAAAGAGTTTTACAAAAAATTTGAAGCACTTCAGAAAGATTTACCTAAAGATGTCAATCTCAACATCGCTATAGACAACACCACTTTCGTTAAAAAATCGGTACTCGAAGTAGCGGAAACTTTAGGCATTTCGCTATTGCTTGTGATTTTAATTATCTATTTATTCTTTAGAGATTGGGCGATTGCATTCCGACCATTGATTGATATTCCAGTTTCACTGATTGCAACATTCTTTATCATGTGGCTGTTTGGTTTTTCAATTAATGTATTGACGCTACTGGCGATTGTACTCGCAACAGGTTTGGTCGTAGATGATGGTATTGTAGTGACTGAAAACATCTTCAAAAAAGTCGAAGAAGGCATGTCGCCAATAGAAGCTGCAATAAAAGGTTCGAACGAAATCTTCTTTGCCGTGATTTCCATTTCCATCACCTTGGCAGCTGTGTTTTTACCAATTATCTTTTTAGAAGGTTTTGTCGGAAGATTGTTTAGGGAATTTGGCGTCGTCATTGGTGCGGCTGTTTTGATATCGGCATTTGTTTCCTTAACCCTTACACCGATGTTGAATGCCTATTTAATGAAAGGCGGTGAACAGAAAAAAACAAAATTTTACACTTTTACCGAACCTTATTTTGTGAACTTAAACAAAGGTTATGCAAGTTCTTTGGAAAGTTTTATGAAAAAGAAATGGATTAGTTTTCCCATCGTGATTGTATGTATTGGATTGATAGTGTTGTTTTTCAAAATCATTCCGAAAGAAACTGCTCCTTATGATGATAGAAGCCTTGTGATTGTTGGGGTCACAACTCCTGAAGGAGCGACTTATGATTACACTGACAGATTCATGCAGGATTTAACAAAACTAATCAATGATTCAATTCCTGAAAAGAAAATCGCTTTAGTCATCACTGCACCTGGCTTTGCTTCTTCTTCAGTAAACACCGGAAGAATTCGTTTAGCGCTAAAAGATCCTGAAGATAGAAATCGTTCGCAAAAAGATGTTGCTGATGCTTTTACCAAATGGACGAAAAAATACTCACAAGCCAAAGTCAATGTTTCCGAACAGCCTACGATTGCTGTTAATAAACGTGGCGGACTTCCGATTCAATATATTATTCAGGCGCCTAATTTTGAAAAACTACGTGAAAAAATTCCACAATTCATGGATTTGGCGAATCAAAATGAAACTTTTTCGAATGATGATGTAACTCTGAAATTCAACAAACCTGAAATCACGGTTACGATGGAGAGGGAAAAAGCAGAAAGCCGCGGTATTTCTGTTCTTGATGTTGCGCAGACGTTACAATTGTCATTAAGTGGACAACGCTTTGGTTATTTCATTCGCAACGGAAAACCATATCAGGTTATCGGGCAATTTGATAAAAAAGACCGTGACGAACCATTGGAT
>NZ_JANOBI010000022.1:0-34351 GCF_031411595.1 Flavobacterium sp.
AAAACCTGCGCGAGTGAATTGCGCGGTGCAAGTTACGCAACTTCTAAAGTGACCATAACAGCCAATCAGGTTTTATCCTGGGACCAAGGTTTTGACAAAGACGACAAACAGGTTTGGGGTGCTACCAAAGCCGGATATATCTTTGATAAGTTGCAGTAAGGCTATTGTGATCAGCGTCATTGCGAGCAAAGCGAAGCAATCTGTAAATCATTAACAGATTGCTTCGCTTTGCTCGCAATGACGGGTTCTTATTGAAACTCTTATTATTCTTTGGGTAAAAATATTTCCGCCATCATGCAACGTGCGCTTCCACCGCCACATGCTTCTATGGTGTCGAGGCTTGAACTTAGTATCGTAACGTGTTCCTCGATTTGAGCAATTTGCTTTTTGGTCAGACTTTGATGTGCCGATTTACTCATCACCAAATATCTTCTGTCATCGGTTCCTTTGACTTCAAGCATGTTGCCTGCAAAATTATTGACTTGGTCTTCGGTAATTAAAATGACTTCTTTTTCATCACCTCGCAAACTGTCTAACACCATTTTGCGCTCTTTTTTATCATCGATGCAATCGGCGCAAATTACGGCAAAAGTTTCACCCAAGCACATCATCACATTGGTGTGGTAGATTAGTTTTCTTTCTCCGTTGACGGTTTGAAACGCTTCAAAAATTACAGGTGTGTATTCGAAATCTTCGCAGAATTCTATGAATAATTCTTCGTCTGCTCTTGGTGAAAGTGCGCAATAGGCTTTGTCATTTTCGCGGTCGAGCAAAATGCTTCCGGTGCCTTCTAGGAAATAACCGTCTTCTTCGGCTGAAGTATAATCCATGATTTCGTTGATGACGAATCCTTTGTCTTCAAGAATATCAAGTACATCTTCGCGGCGCTCGTGTCGGCGGTTTTCGGCAAACATTGGATATAAAGCTACATCGCCACTTTGGTGAAACGAAATCCAGTTGTTGGGGAAAATCGAATCTGGTGTATCAGGATTTACGGTATCATCAACCACAGTTACATCAACACCAACCATGCGAAGTTTGTTGACAAAAGCATCGAACTCTTCTTGTGCTTTGGCATTGACTGTTTCGGGCAATAAACCGTCGAGTACTTTTTGATAGTAATTGTTGACAGCTGTTTGCTCGTTCATGCGAAACGCTACTGGGCGAATCATGAGTATGGCGTTGGTGGTTTGTTTCATGTTAATCTCTAATTAATGGAAGCGTTGAACAGCGTAAAAGTCCTTCTTGTTTGGCAATTTCAGCGTACGGAATTTCTTCCACAGTAAAACCATGGTCACGCAACCATGTATTCAATCTGGTGAAGTTTTTCTCGGAAACGACAACATCAGGTGCTATGGAAAAGATGTTGGAATTCATGTTGTACATTTCGTCTCTGGTGATGTGAAATAGGTTTTCTTTTCCGAATAGTTTGACCAAATACATATAATCGGCTTCTTCGCGGAAACCACTTTTGTAGATGATGCCTTTGTTGGTGCCGACTGGTTGAAAACAACAATCGAGATGCAACGCATTATCGCGGGCTTCGATTTTCGACTTAACCAAATCGAAAGCTTTGACAATTTTATTCGGAAATAATTCTTGGATATACTGCACGCCTTGCATGTTCGTACGTGCCGTGATGTAGTCTTTGTAGTCGCTGCCTTTGTAGGTTCCGATGAAAATATAATCATTCCAGAGAATCACATCGCCGCCCTCAATGTGCACTTCTTCGGGTGGGCGCACTACTTTTTTAGGATTGATTTGGTCGATGATGTATTGAATGGCATCGAGCTCACGCTCGCGATCCGGTAGAATATTGGCTTTGATAAATGTATCATCGATTACAAAACCTATATCGCGTGAGAAGATTTGATTGTAATTTTCAATCATTTCAGGGCGATAGACTTTGACATCATATTTTTGAAACACTTGATTGAAAGCTTCCATTTCTAGGATCATATCGGCTTCGACAGGATAAGTTCCTGCTTTGATATGCTCTAAAGATTTCGGATCGTAGGCTTCTTCTTCGGTTGGTGTTGGGCCGTTATTAGTGGCTGAACCTAGAACGACGGCTCTTAATCGTGCCGATTCGTTGGTAACATGTATTGGTAACATAAATTGGTTTTGACTTGCAACAAAGATATAGAAAGCGGGTTGATTATTGAATTATTCTGAATATTTTGTTGGTAAATTCTTGATTTGATAATTACTGAAATAAACTAATCATTGGATATTTTAAATGAATAACTAATCCCATTGATTTCTTGTTGATTCATATAATTTTTTGGTTAGTCGCTTGGCACCTTCATCATTCAAGTGACCACAATTGTAAAACATAGTATCGGGATATCCTTTGGTCAAGTCAAGCAAATCAGGAGCTATTTTTTTCATCTTTTGGATGTAAGGATCCGGATTGATTTTACTACAAAAAGGAGTTATAAACAAAACCAATTTGGTGTTTTTTTGTTTGCAAAGCAGTCTTATTTCATTTAAAATAGAATTCGCATGAAGCACTTTCTTTTCTCCCATTATCTCAAGCGGGGTGCTTGGTATCGAATTGCCAAATTTTGGAGTATATCCTATACTAGGATCAACTCCTGGTTTTTTATTGAGGAAAGAAAAAAACATTTCTCGAAATCCGATTTTGGCATCATTAACGGCAAAACGGTAAAAAGGAATCGTATATAAACAATCAAAATTTTCATTGTATTTTTTAGTATGCGCTTTAACAATAGCATTGTTGATATAAGGCATGGCTTCGGCAGTTGAAATATTAGAAGGTGTTATTGATTCAAGATTGGTATCTATTTGCAGGAATACCGATTTGGCATGATTGCATTCTAAAAACAACTTTAGTTGCAACATATTGTCATTTAATCCCGCACCTTCCACTCCTAAATTTATGGTTTTCTTGTTAGAGAGTTTGTTAAACAAATCAGTATCCATATGATTTGCTACTCTGGACGATCCTAAAAAAACGATGTCGAAATTCTCATTTTTAAGATTTATAATGTAGTGCAGTTTATTTCTTGGTATAGCGTCACGGTATATTTTTGAATAGAGCATATCACATAGTAGCATCAATAGAAATACTAATGCGAGTATGGAAAAAAATTGTAGTAAAAATTTCTTCATTTGATTTTAAAATTGAAAATAAATAAAATCTGTGATATTCGAATAAACCCCTAATGTGATGATGCTAATGAGTATGATTACCAGTTTAAAGTAAATCCATTTTCCGAAAAAAGGATGTTCTTTCTCTCTTGATATCCATTCAAAAAATAAAAAGAACAAAAGCAGCAAAACCAATTCTACCGAATACCGATCTATCGATAAATATTCCAATCCATTTTTGAAATTAAATCGAAATAAATTCTGAAGATACTTCAAGGCTATTGTAATGGTATCTGCCCTAAAAAAAACCCAACTAATTAAAACTAAAAAAAATGTAGTGCTCATAGAAAATAGTTCCCTTAGACTCGGAAATAGCTTTCCTTTAGCCACAATTTCTATATTATTCCTGTTGGTATTGGTCAACAAAAGCGGTAAAAAATAGAGGGCATTTAATGCGCCCCAAATGATGAAGGTCCAATTGGCTCCATGCCAAAATCCACTGACAATAAAAATTAAGAATGTATTTCGAATCTTTGTGAATTTTCCGCCTTGACTTCCGCCCAAAGGAATGTACAAATAATCTCGAAACCACGAAGAAAGTGAAATGTGCCAACGCCTCCAAAATTCAGCTATATCTCTCGAGAAATAGGGGAAATTAAAATTCCGAAGCAAATCGATTCCAAAAAGTTTTGCCGTACCAAGAGCAATATCGGAATAGCCTGAAAAATCGCCATAAATTTGAAAAGAAAAGTAGAATGCTCCTAGAAATAATGAGATCGAATTCATGCTTTCATAGTTTGCAAATATTTCATTTGCATATTGAGCACAGCTATCCGCAATAACGATTTTCTTAAACAGGCCCCATATTATTTGGTAAATACCATCGATTGCTTTGTCGGAATTAAAAACTCTTTTCTTTTTTATTTGTGGTAAAAGATGTGTCGCTCGTTCGATTGGACCAGCAACTAATAATGGGAAAAAACTAACAAATACAGAATAATCAATAAAATTTTTCTCGGCTTTTATTCGGTCTTTATAGATGTCTATTACATACGAAAGTCCATGAAATGTATAAAACGAAATCCCAACAGGCAATATCACTTTAAGTGTCCATGGATTGACATACAAACCAAAATTTGAAATTGCTGTTGCAAATGAGGCGGCAAAAAAATTATAATATTTAAAAACCCCTAAAAATCCTAGGTTTACAATTATACTAATCCAAAACCAAGTCTTTTTAGTTGTTTGGTTTTGGGTTTGCGACATTTTCAGCCCAGTGAAATAATCTAGTAAAGTTGAAAATACTAATAAAAATAAAAATCTCCAATCCCAAAAAGCATAAAAAAAATAACTAGAAACAAGCAACAGTAAATTTTGAAGCTTTAAATTTTTATTCGCTATAAACCAATACAACACAAAAACAACAGGGAGAAAAATGGCAAAATTTAAGGAATTGAAAAGCATTATATTTTAATATTTATAGCTAAGGTGTTGTTTACAAATATAAGTTAAATATTGAATTCGCATAATTACTGCAACAAATCCATACAAAATAAAAAACCTCTCGATGAGGAGAGGTTTTTTATGAAATTAGTATTTAATTTTTAATGAATTTATTTACGATGCTCTTTCCATCATCGTTTTCAACAGTGACGAGATATAAACCATTTCGAAACCCACTCACATCGATTTGTTCTGAATGGCTGTTGGTTGTTTTAAGGAGAATCAGTTTTCCATCTACCGATGAAATCATAATGGTTCTTAATTTATTACTATCATTCAGAATCGTGATTGTTGAATTAGAGGGATTCGGATAGATTTTTAATTGATCTGACCCCTGGGCAACATTCTTGTAATTTGTTGTAGTTTCAGAAGCATCTTCCGCTACATCCTGCTGTCTGTAAGCGAATGTATTGGTACAACCTAAAGGATAAGCAGCAAATCTTGAACCTACCATGGCTTCAAAACCCGGATTTAGCTCTACAAAATTAGCAGCGTGATAGATCGTATTGTTATTCATCGCATTCATATTAACTACATTAGAAGCCCTGATCCAATTGGAAGCTTCTTCAGATTCTCCGTTAGAAGTGGCCAATACCGGCGCCGTAATCGTTAGGGTTGCCGGGCAGGCTTCTCTTAGGCATATGTCATCGAGATATACCGTTGCATAGTGGCCGCCTTGATTGCAGTCTCCTACAGTAACAATGATAGTGGCAAATGACCCGATTCCGGTAGTGGGCAGATTCAAGGCTATCGATTGCCAAGTCGGAGTATAAATTAACTGCCCGTTGGTGGCTATCGTAATGCCGTTGGCTGTAAAGGTTGCAGCCGGATCATTGCCGCGCACGCAACGGGTTGCCGATGCCGGACCATTGATAGTACCGGTATTGTCAGTTGGGAATACTTCGACTGAAAAAAAAGCATGTTGATTGAGCACCTGACTATTAGGATGCCCATTCTGCATGAGCAATAAGAAATTTAAGATAATAGTTGGTGGAATGTCGGGATCGTCGATAGTGAAATTTTTTCGCATCGATGTGATGTCGCAGTTTCCGCTGGAATCGTTCAATTTAATCGAATTACTCCCATTGAATACTGTTGTCGGCGCTGTGCCAACAGCCATAAAAGCATTCAGTGTGGGTTCAGGTACGTTTGCCGTAATAATCGAAACCCTGTCACCGGCATTCGAAGGATTGTTCGGAGTGGTTCCAAATATATTCAATTGCTGTGTAGCACAACTCTGCATGAGCGTCCTGGTAGCTGCTGTCGCAAAACGCCGCGTGCGAAAAGCATAGCTTCCTGTAACCGATATAAGGTCAGGAATATTCTCAAACCCTGGATTCAAGCAATACCTTTGCCGGTAAGTTCCTGTAAAAGGCAAAGCTTCAAACAATGGCAAGACACTCGGATTGGCCGACAAGTAATTTTCCCTTAATATTCCTTTTTTGGCATCCGTCAATGCTACGGATAAAACAGCCGGAGGAATATTCTGGTTCCCACCATACTCATTACCCAACCCGTTTGTAATTTCATCAATATCGGACTGATTCAAAGTATAGTTTGCAATATTCGTATTGATATAGCTATCAATATTCTTTTCTACATCTTGTGCTTGCAGAATTCTGTTTTGTTCAGCTAATAGATATTCTTGCTCCTGATCTTGAGCAACAATGGCTATCGGAAACCAAATAAAACAAATAAGCACCAAACACTTATTTATATTTTTCATTTGATTTTATTTTTTATTCAACAATAAATTCACTGTGGCTTTCAATTCTTCGATCTCTCGACTTTGCTTCTCGAGTTTTTTGTCTTGTTCTATCGCATATAATGTCAACTCTTCAATCTTTTCCATTTGTTTGGCTTGCATTGCGCCTAAATCGAGTCCGTTTTTTGATAAAGTTTCGGCAGATTCTATGCCTGGCAAATGTTTGTTTGCTTTCACGAAGGCATCTACTTCTTTCAATGGTGTAAGCTTATAATCGTTGGCAAAAACATAGTCAGACCAATTTGTTGCAGGATTTCTTACAGCTACCTTTACTTTTTCAGTGAGTACGCCGCCTTCAACTAATAATCTATATTGACTAATATTAGGAAGTGTTGAATTTAATAAAGGAAAGTTAGTGGTATTTCCGATGTATATTCTACCACTTCCAGCAGTTCCATTCGCGAAATTACTTCCAGTCGTATTGAAAAAAAGGTTGTTGTTTCCCATGGTAACGGTTCTCAAACCGGTAGCTGTGGTTATTGTCCCATCATCTGTATAAATGTTCTTTGCATTGATAGTATATGGTGCAGCTGTCGTGCCTGAACCGGCTATTGTAGTATTGGTTCCGGTAGCATTGATTGAGCCTATATCGTTAGTCAAATAAACGTCTCCGGTGCTATTTACAGTCAGATGCTTACCATTGGTTGCCCCGGCATTGGTAGCGCTTGTCAGATTGGTAAACCGCAATCCTGAAGTACCATTGAAAGAACCATTAGGCTGACCGCTGGCAATGACAAGTCTGGAATTAACGTTTTTGCTGACATTAAAAGTTAAATTACCATTATCGAATTCGCCATAAATCAAAGGACGAAAAGTGATTGAACCGTTATTGAAAGTCGAGCCATCATTGCTAATGTAAAGTCTGTTGCTTACCGTTTCAGAAAAGCCTGCCTGATTTCCTATAAATACACTATTGGATGATGAACCTGAACCTTTCCCCGATTCAAAACCTAAAAACACATTATTAGATCCGCCGGTGTTCTGCCAACCTGCATTATGTCCAAAAAAAGAATTGGAGCTACCTGTTGCGGCATATCCGGCAGCAAAGCCCACATACGCATTACTTCCTCCGGTAGCATTCCCGGCTCCTGCAGATCTGCCTAAAAAGGTATTCGAGCTTCCCTCTGTATTTGCCAAACCGGTTTGATAACCCAGAAAAACATTGTTGGCTCCTATAGTATTGGCAAGCCCACATCTTGCGCCTATGAACGTATTCAAGCTCGCGGTATTGGCTTGCCCACAACTTGCGCCCAGCATAACATTAAAAACTCCAGCAGTATTAAATCTGCCTGATAAAGCACCCAGATAAGTATTATCATTACCCGATATGTTTGCGTTACCCGAAAAATATCCGATACTGGTATTATTATTATGATTTGCGTTTGTTGAATTACTACCAGCCGATGTTCCGGTATGCGTATTATAGGCACCACCGGTTCCTGCTGATGCTGGAGCACTATAGGTGCCTTGCCCTTTGCTCTGTGTAATTCCTCCAAGAACTACTAAAATCCCCATAAAAAATAATTTGTGTGTTCTCATAATGTGTTTGTTTTGATTGTTATTAATGAAATCATTTTCACGTACTCAAAATTTATATTATTAATAGTAATTTCCTATAGGGAAAACCCTAATAATAAATAGGGTTTTCCCTAGGTCAAACTATTTAATAAATTTAAAGCGGTTTTAGGTTTAAAACATTACACCTAGATTATCATGTTGTTAAATAAAAAAGCCACTCTTTTCAGAATGGCTTTCCATGATAATATCATAAATCTATCTTTTATCTGCAGGTTTGAACTCCCGTAACGGATGCCCAACATATATTTGTCTAGGTCTTCCGATAGGTTCTTTGTTGACGCGCATTTCTTTCCATTGTGCAATCCAACCCGGTAATCGCCCTATAGCGAACATTACGGTAAACATATCCGTTGGAATGCCTAAAGCACGGTAGATGATTCCCGAATAGAAATCGACATTTGGATATAATTTTCTCGAAACGAAATATTCATCCACTAAAGCCGCAGCTTCTAATTTTTTCGCAATATCTAAAATCGGATCGTCAACGCCTAAAGTATTCAATACTTCATCGGCTGCTTTTTTGATGATACGCGCTCTCGGGTCGAAATTTTTATATACTCTGTGACCAAATCCCATCAAACGAAAAGGATCTTCTTTGTCTTTGGCTTTCGCCATATATTTATCGGCATCACCACCATTTTTGTGGATTTCTTCTAACATTTCTAAAACGGCCTGATTCGCGCCACCATGCAATGGCCCCCAAAGTGCAGAAACACCTGCGGAAATCGAAGCGAATAATCCGGCGTGTGAAGAACCAACAATTCTAACAGTAGATGTAGAGCAGTTTTGTTCGTGATCGGCGTGAAGAATAAATAATTTATCTAAAGCATCCACCACGGTCTGATTGGCTTTGTATGGTCCGGTTGGTAATTCGAACATCAAATGCATGAAGTTTTCTACGTAACCTTTCGTGTTGTCGTAATAATTTAATGGATAACCCATCATTTTTCTGTACGTCCAAGTGGCAATGACAAGAAATTTTCCCATCGTTTTACACACGGCTTCATACATTTCTTTTTCATTATCAACATTGACTACTTTAGGATTGAAAGCAGTTAAAGCACTGGTCAATGAAGACAAAACACCCATCGGATGTGCTGTTTTTGGAAAACCGTCGATGATGTTTTTCATCTCTTCATTCACCAAAGTATATTTGCGGATATCAGTTTCAAACTGGCTGAGTTCTGCTTTAGTAGGCAATTCTCCAAAAATCACTAAATACGCTACTTCTAAGAAATCAGCTTTGTCTGCCAAGTCTTCGATGGCATAACCTCGGTAGCGTAAGATACCTTCTTCACCATCGAGAAATGTGATTTCACTCGTGCATGAACCTGAGTTTTTATAACCCGGATCCATCGTAATGGCACCTGATAAATCACGTAATTTATTGATATCGATTCCTACTTCGTTCTCGCTTCCAACGATTACAGGAAACTCATACTTCTTGCCATCTAATTCTAATATTGCAGTTTTTGACATAGTGTGTTTTGGAAATTTGTCTGTTGAAATAATAATTTAACAAATCTATGGAATTCCAAATGAATTAAAAAAAGAATTTGTCAATGAAATCGTTAATTATATTATAAAAATTACAGATTTAACAAAAGCCGTTTACAAACCAAAAAACGCACTGCTTTTGACAATGCGTTTCTGTTTTTAAAAATGGTAATTTGAATTAATCTTTAAGCAACTTTTGAACTTTAATGCCTTTTTCAGTAATGATTTTGATAAAGTAAATTCCTTTTGAATGACGTGATATGTTGAGTTTCGACTCGAGTTCATTAACGATACATGTCGAAATGACCCTGCCCTGAACGTCATATAACTGAATCGATTTGATGTTATTATCGGCTTTGATAGTGACTTCATTAGAAGCCGGATTAGGAGAAACCACCACCGAATTATCGATTTCAAAATCCGTATTCGATAAAGTTTGAAAAACAGTATTCGCCAATCCGGTATCAATCGGTGCATTATAATCGAAGAAAATATCGGCTCGATTGGCAACGGCATCACCTGTAACCAAAGTATTGTTCGTTTTGATTTTGAGCAAAATATGACCGTGTCCACCGATATCAAGGTTAATGTTTTTGAAAATAAATTCAACCTTGTTTCCCGAAATTCTGGCATCCACCGGAAAATTAGTGTTCATTAATTGTAAAGAATTGATATCAAACTTTGAAGCATCAACTTCAGTTTTTACCACAATATTCTCAGCAGGAAAAGTTCCAGTGTTTTCGAAATTGATGGCATAATGCAGGTAATTCCCGATTTCGGAAGGCGGAACCACAGCGCCTTCAAGACATTCAATGCTATTCGGATCGAAAGAACCTACCACAGTTTGATGATAAACAAAGTAGTTGTCATCCATGTTTTCATCGAGATTGTTCGGGCTAATTCCGGCCGCAAAATTTAATACATCTCCAATATTGACAGGGTTTGCATCGGTTGGACTATGCATATGCATCGTGACCAACAGGCTTCTTGATTCAAACGGGAAGAATATAGTATATCCAAAATTAATTGAGTTTGATCCTTGATTGGTTACTGGTTGGCTTGAAGCAACATAATCCATTTTATCAATATCATAATACATGATTAAGCCTGCAGGTTCTGCATTTAATATGGTATTGCCTTTATTTCTGTACACTATTTTGTAGACCGCATCAAAACCAGGTCGCCCAGGAGTTACCGGTGCAATAACCACTTCTAAATCCTGATGTGAACCATTCGCAGCGATACAGAAATCTTGTGTTGCTGTATTGTTGTTATTGTCTGCAAACGGAATCGTGGCAATTGTCGGAGAAAAATTGAACCAAGTCGGGTTTTCCACACTCGGCGTAATCGTGAAATTTCCCGCCAGCGTGAAGAAAGTATACTGCCCAGAAGCACTTGAAAAAGAAGCGCCAGTCTGCGTCGTGTCATTAATATTGATTCTAATATTGGCAGGATTTATATCGGCTGCATCACAACCATTGTTATCTGCATCATACTTTATATTTCCTGTAATGGTATTGAAATTTCCGCCGGGTGTGAAAGAACAATAACTATTGGCTGTGAAAGTCGCGTAATCTGTCGTGCCGCTCAAAGCCTGAATCGCAGCAATTTCACCCACATCACAGCATACATAGGTGAGATTCGGATTATTGAAAAAATAGATATTCCGCGAACATTGGCAATAGGGCTCCAAGCCTTCCAAGGTAACATTCCACCCATTTTTCATAAAAAGTGTCGATAGGTTGTTGTTGCTGCAATCTACAAAAAGATTACTTCTCGTATTGCCGCTAAGGTCTAGCGTGGTGAGTTGGTTGTTCTGGCAACGCAAAATATACAAATCGGTAATGCCTGTCATATCAATACTCGAAACCTGATTGCTCTGACAATCGAGCGATTTAAGGTTGGTCAAATTGCTGACATTGATTGATGTGAGTTGATTGAATCCTAAGTACAACGACTGCAGGCTACTCAAGCCGCTGACATCGATATCGGTGAGTTGGTTGTTGTAGCATTGCAAGGTTTGCAGATTACTTAACCCATCCAAATTAAGCGAAGTCAGTTGATTGTTGTCGCAGGTTAAGTTTTGCAAATTGGTAAAGGCACTGATTCCTGTAAGGTCAGAGATGTTGCTACTGGATACATTTAATATGGTAACACTGCTCGCTTCGGTCTGTTGGATGTCGCCATCAGCATTGGTATCGACTCCAAGTGCAATTAGCTTTGTCTTAAAATTCGCATCAGGAATAGTCACAATTTGTGCCTTTACCATTCCGGTAAATAGCAACAATAGCAAAAAAATATTTTTCATTAGGCTTGAGTATATGTTTTGTTTTGTTTTCATAATGCACCTTTTTAAGCGATTGTATGACTAGTCTTTCAACAGTTTCTCAACTTGTGCTCCTTTTTTCGTAGTAATTTTTATAAAATAAATTCCTTTTGAATAGCTTGACAAATCTATTTTAGAGACTAAATCATCTATCAAATGAGTCAGAATAATTCGTCCTTGAGAATCGTATAATTGTATCGATTTGATGCTATTATCGGCTTTAACAATCACTTCATTCGAAACCGGATTTGGGGCAATTGTCACCGAATTATCAGTTTCAAAATCTGTGTTTGATAACGTTTGGAAAACTGTGTTCACCAAACCAGTATCAATCGGCGCATTATAATCGAAGAAAATATCGGCCCGATTGGCAACCTCATCGCCAGTTACTAAAGTATTTTGAGTTTTAATTTTCAATAAAATATGACCGTGCCCACCGATTTCGAGATTGATATTTTTAAAAATAAATTCAATTTTGTTTCCTATAATTCGAGCGTAGACCGGAAAATTGGCATACATCATTTGCAGCGAATTGATATCGAATTTTGCGGGATCAATTTCTGTTTTTACAACAATGTCTTCGGCAGGAAATGTCCCTGTGTTTTCAAAATTAATGGCATAATGAAGGTAATCCCCTATAGCAGCTACCGGCGCCACGTCGCCTTCTAAACAAGTAATATCATTGGGATCAAATGAACCCACAACAGTTTGATGGAATGTAAACGCATTATCAGCCCAATTATCATCTATGGTGGTAATATCAACAAATGAGGTAAAGGTTAATATATCACCAACATTTACCGGTGCTGTGTCGGTCGGCGCATTCACATGTAAAGTAATATCAACACTACCATTTTGAAATGGCTGCACCGCATCCATATGAAATGACACAGATCCCGGTGATGTCAGAAATGGAACTACAGTTGTCGACACCAAATCCAAAACAGCATCATTATAATTGAAATTAAGATACGCATCAACGGTTTGGTTTCCTTTGTTTCTGTATACCAATCGATACACCGCATCAAAACCCGGACGCGCCGGAGTTACCGGAGAAATTACCATTTCTATGTCGGGATGAACACCATTGGCGACAATACAAAAATCTTGTACTGCACTATTGTTGTTATTATCTGCGAACGGAATGGTAACGGTTGTTGGTGAAAAATTAAACCAAGTTGGGTTTTCTACAGCTGGTGTTATCTCAAAACTTCCGGCTTGAGTATAGAAAGAATAATTACCTGCAGCATTCAAGAAGGTGGCGCCAGTTGTTATACCATCATTAATATTGACTCTAATGTTAGGTTGAATGTCATCAGCAGCATCACATCCGTTATTATTACTATCAAAAATTATCGTTCCTGCGATAGCATTGTAGTCTCCGCCAGGTGTGAAAGAGCAGTAGGAATTACATACGGTTGCATTCATTCCTAATGCATTCAACTCATTTTGCACTGCTGCTACTTGTCCTTCATCTACACATATGAAACTTAAATTCAAGTTATTATCAAAATGGAGTGTTGTCTCATTAATTCCATTCTTTAAATATAATGTGGTTAATTGATTGTTACTACAATCCAGATTTTGAAGGTTTATATTATGGCTTACATCTAAACTTGTAAGAGCATTATAAGAACATTTTAGATTATACAAAGCGGTACAATTGCTAATGTCTAAAGAAGTGATATTTGTTGACGAACAACTTAAAATGGAAAGATTTAATACTTCCAGATTCAAAGCATTTAATGGATTTGCATCACATTGCAATACTGCTAAATTGGGAAAATAACTTAAATCTAAAGAAGTTAAATTATTACTATAACATTTTAAACTGGTAAGGTTTACTAAGTTATTAATGTTTAGAGAAAGTAACGGATTACTTGCTGAGGCAAAATCCGTCAAGTTTGTCAGATTACTCACATCAATAGTAGTGATGTTATTTTGTCGAAATCCTAATTGTGTAAGCTGATATAAGTTATTTACATAAAGTTGGTTTAATTGACAATTGTTGCAATTTAACTTTTGCAGACTTGTCATGCCTAATAGACAATTAGGGTCAAAAGTCGTCAACTGATTATCGGAAAAATTTAAATCGATCAAATTCACAAAAGTTTCAATACCCGTCAAATCTGCGATATTGTCAGTGCTTGAAGACGTATCTAAATTTAAATAGAGGACGTTTTGCGCTTCAGAATACTCTATTTCTCCATTGTGATTTATATCAATTTCTGTATTATAGGCTATTATATTACTCATATTAGCTGATAATAATATTGCCTTAAAATTGGCATCCGGAATGTTCACAATCTGAGCCTTTACCATCCCAGTAAATAACAAAAAGAGTAAAAATATATTTTTCATAATTGAGTTTGTTTTGTTTGTCTGTTTTTTCTGATCACTAATTACTGTTTACTGACCACTTCGTCAAAGTGCCTTAATCAATTCCTGCAACCGTTCTTTTTTTCTTAGTGAAATTGGCAATTGCACATTATCCGCCATTACAACATAACCACCATCTTTCTTGACATACGATTTCAAATACGTCAGATTAATCAGATGCGATTGATGGATGCGTTCGAAACCATATTCCGACAATAAATCCTCATATTCTTTGAGTGTTTTTGAAATGATAATCGGTTTGCTGTTTTTGATATAGAATGTGGTGTAATTGTCTTCGCTTTCGCACCGAATAATATCACTAACTTCAAAAAGGTGAATCCCATCAGCGGTTGTCAACGCAATCCGTTTGAAATTATCAACTTTCTTGCGAATGTTTTCGAGCAGCAAATCGATGTGTGCATAACTGTTGTTCTTTTCGAGAACGGTTCTGATTTTTCCAACGACGATTTCCAATTCATCGGGATCGACGGGTTTGAGTAAGAAATCGAGTGCGCTAAATCGGAAAGCTTTAATGGCATATTCTTCGTGCGCGGTAATGAATACGATATGCGAAGTGGTTTTCCCATTCTTCTTGGCGAGCTGTTCCAAAACATCAAAGCCGGTTCCGTCGTTGAGTTGAATATCTAGAAATACGACTTGCGGTTTGAGTTTATCCATGACGATAACGCCGGTTTCTACATCTTCGGCTTCTCCGATAATGGTAATGTCTGGCGCATAAAACGCTAGTAATTCACGCATTCCGTTTCTTAAATTGCTGTCGTCGTCGATTAATATTGCTGTAATCATAATGAATTGTTGCTTGATGGTTGTGGGTTGTTGGTTGGCTTTGTGATGTATTGCAATGGCAAGTGTAATGTGACTTTAGTTCCTTTGGTGCCGTCGTTTTCTATTGTCATATCGTCAATAACTACTTCTGCTTTTTTGGATGTGGATGTGGCAATCATTTGCAAACGTTTTTTAGTAATATCCAAAGCCATCGATTCGTGCACCGAAACCGATTTTTCTTTAATGGCTTTCGATGCGGTGTAGCCAATTCCGGTGTCTTTGATGATGCAAACCAAATGCTGTTCTTCAATCGAAAAGGCAATGGAAATGGTACCCATTTCTTTACTTGGAATCACGCCGTGAATAATCGCATTTTCCACAAAAGGTTGCAACAATAATGGCGGTAAAGCAATGTCGTCTTCAATCGCTTTGTCTTTGGTGATGGTGAAATTGAATTTGTGGTTGAACCGCAATTGCTCGAGCTCTAAATAGTTTTCTAAACTTTGAATTTCTTTGTCGATTGGGATTAAAGATTGCTTTGAATACTCAAGCGTCAAGCGCATCAGCTTGGAAAATTTCGCCAAATATTTTACTGCCGAATGCGTTCCGTTTTGCACAATAAAACTCGATATCGATCCCAAACAATTGAACACAAAATGCGGATTCATTTGCAAATGCAAGGCTTTCTGTTCGTATTCCGCGAGTTCTTTTTGAAGTGTCAATGTTTTCTTGAGTTGCATTCTGTTGTAGAATAAGAATCCGATGCCACCCAACATGAGCGCGAATAATGCTGCGAAAAACAACTGCAATTTATTTTGTTTGGCTTGTTCCTGAAGTAACAATTCTTTCTTTTGAAGCTCTTCTTTTTGAATGACTTCGCGCTTTTCGAATTCGAAATTCATCGCCGATTCGACACTTTTGCGAATCGTTTCAACGTTGGTCAAACTGTCTTTGGCTTGGCTGTATAGTTTGAAATGCAACAACGATTGTGCATCATTGTTTTGCGCATCATAAATGGCACTCAACAATTTTTCGGCAACCACGGTTTGTTCTAAAACACCAATTTCCTTAGACAGTAGCATTGCTTTATTGACGCTTGTTAATGCTGCGGTTGGGTTCTTCTGATCTAAATACAATTGCCCTAAATAGATATAAGTATCGGCCACGCCAAATTTGTCTTCAATCGTCGTGAATGTTTGAATGGCAGCGTTCCAACTTGCAATGGCTTTCGATGGGTTTTTGATGGCTACATAATACAATCCCATATTATTATACCATTCGCCCAAAGCACGCGCGTCGGGGTTTTTATCGATACTCGTTTTTGCTTTGGTGTAATACTCGTTGGCTTTGTCGAGATTTTTTTGTTTTAAATAACAGTTGGCAATATTGGTTAAGGTAATGCCGACATTGACATCATTGACTTTATTCTGAATTTTTTGAGCTTTGATGAAATACGCTAACGCTTTGAAAATTTCACTCTGAGATTGATAAGCTACGCCAATATTGTTATAGACTTGTGCGCATTTTTTGTCGTCTTGAATGCTTTCGTAAATCTTGACCGACTTTAAATGAAACAGTAGCGCTTTCGCATAATTACTCTGTTCGGCAAACGCAATTCCGATGCTTCCATAAGATTTCGCCAAACCTTTTTTGATCGTCAGGCTATTTTTGGAATCGGTTTGGGATTCGTTTTCAAAAATATTTTGAGCCGCAGCAAAATGCGACAATGCTGCTGAATAATTTCCGAGTATGATGTTCGCATTACCGAGATTCAACTGTGCATGGCCTTCTTCTATTTTGTATTGAATTTTTTGTGACAATGCTAATGCTTTTGTAGCATAATCAACCATTAGTTTTGGATTGCTGGTTTTATAAGCGTCGGCAATAGCATTGAGTGTTTGCGTTTTATCGATGTCGTTTTTGGAATGCTGTAAGGTCAGCAACAAACTGTTGATGTTTTGGTTTTGCGCTTGGGCCAAAGTGAAAAAACTCCAGCATAAAAATAAAAGAATGGGTGTTTTCATTTTCCTATTGATTGATAAGCAAATGTAATACTTCCTTATTCTTTTAAAAATGGTCAATGAAGATATAGTGGATTTGGATGAGAATGTGTGTGATTTGACCGAGAATATTATTTAAAAAAACTGTCATTCCGACGTAGGAGGAATCTGTTGATGATTATAACAGATTCCTCCTACGTCGGAATGACAAGTTTGCTTTGGAAAATGATGCCCTAGCCCCGATAGAAGGGAAAATCCTTGGCATTGGGAGATTGCAGCGCAAGCTCGCAATGACAAGATTGGAATGATAGCGGGAACCAGCTCCTAACCTATTGCTTAACAATCTTCTCGACTTTACTGCCTTTATCGGTAGTGATTTTCAAGAAATAAATGCCTTTGGCTTGCGTCGTTATGTCTAGAACTTTGTGGTTGCCCATAAGAGTTTGCAGTATTCTGCCTTGAATGTCATACAGCTCGACGACCTTGATATTGGTGCTTGCATTGATATTGATTATAGCAGCCGTTGGATTTGGAAACACTGCAATGCTTTCATCCGATTCGAATCCTGTGTTGCTTAAAGTGGCGAAAACCGTTTCAGCCGTATTGGTGTTTACCGGTAAATTGTAATCGAAGAAAACACTCGCTTGTTTTGTTACCACATCATTGACAACCAAATTATTTTTCGTTCTGATTTTGAATAAAATATCGCCGTGACCTCCAACTGGTGGATTGCCCAATCGCTCAGCCAGGTTGATTCCTTGGAAAATAAATTCCGCGATGCTATCTTTAACTCTCGTGTAACAAGGATGCGAAGTGTTGAGCAATTGCAATGTCGAAATATCATATTTATCAGTATCTACGACAACTTTTACGACTACATTTTCTGCTTGAAAAGTTCCGGTATTTTCGAAACGGGCCAAGTAATGCAAGTAATTTCCAATTTCTGATGGAGCTGCGATTTCGCCTTCCAAACAAGTGATGTCATTCGGATCAAACGACCCCACAACAGTTTGATGTAGTGTGAAATTATTGTCCTCAGGATGTTCGTCTACCGCAGGATTGACATCGATGAATGAGGTAAAAGTCAAGATATTGCCAATATTCACCGGTGGTGTAGCTGAAGGTGCATTGACATCCAAGCTGATTACGATGCTTCCGGTTTCAAACGGTAGCAGGTTGATGTTGCTCCATTGCAATGTTCCTGAACTTGATGCCGTTGGGTTGGTTGTGGTAGAAACAAGATCCAATACAGCTTCGTTGTAATTAAAATTCAGCACCACATTTTCGGTTTGGTTTCCTTTGTTTTTGTAGACCATTTTATATTTGGCCTCAAAACCAGGGCGAGCCGGTGTTATTGAGCTAACGACCATTTCAACATCGTGGTGTGTTCCGTTCGCGGTGATGCAAAAATCTTGTGTTGTGGTATTGTTATTCGTATCGGTGAAAGGAATCGTGACCGTTGTTGGTGAAAAATTGAACCAAGTTGGGTTTTCTATTTCGGGAGTAATATCGAAACTACCGATGGCTGTGTAGAAATTATACACTCCGGCAGTATTGATAAACGTCGAACCGCTATCGGTGCCGTCATTGATATTGACTTTAATATTCGGTTGAATCACATCAAGTGCATCGCATCCGTTATTGTTGGCATCTG
This sequence comes from Flavobacterium sp., assembly GCF_031411595.1. GTDB lineage: Bacteria > Bacteroidota > Bacteroidia > Flavobacteriales > Flavobacteriaceae > Flavobacterium. The sequence goes on from NZ_JANOBI010000022.1 coordinate 18,603, forward strand.
ATCGTATGACACCCGTAATGGTATTGTAATTCCCGCCAGGAACAAAAGTGCAATACGTACCCGCATGCGCTAAACCGTTGGCGTTTGAAACTACTGAAAGTTTGTTATTGACAGCCACTTGGTCGACATCATTCGTGCATACATAAAACAAATTCGGGTTCGACTGAAATTCTGTATAGTAGCTCACAAAATCGTCAGAGAACAAAAAGTGTCCGCCATTTTTCATGTTCACATAGGTTAAATCGGGATTGCTGAACAAGCGCACTGTATTCACTAATGGCAAACCGGATAAATCCAGTTCGGTAAGGTTGCTGTTCCAAGCCCAGAATGATTGCAAGTTCGGAGCGGTATTAAGATCTAAAGTTGTGGACAATCCTCCGCCATAGTACAATCCGATAAGATTCGGCAAATGGCTAATATCAACAGCGGCAATCGATTGGTTTCCATAACACAAAGTTTGAATTTGTTCTAATCCAGTAAGATCCAAAGAAGTCAGCGCGTTGTCGGAACAGCAAAGGTTTGTCATGTTGGTCAGTAGGCTTACATCCAAAGAAGTCAGGTGATTATTATTGCAATAAAGTGATTTAATTCCAGTTAATCCACTGATGTTTAATGAGGTTAATTGTTGGCGCGGGACAAACAATTGTTCGAGATTGGTGCAGGTACTCACATCTAGGCTAGTGAGCTGTCCAGTATCGCAGTTGATTTGTTTCAAATTCGTCAGACCGTGCACATCTAATGAGGTTAATGGGTTTGCATCGCACCACAAAAAGGTCAGTTGCGGATAAACACTCGCATCAAAACTCGTCACATAGTTATTGGACATGTTGATCTGCGTAATATTGGTAAAAGCTTCAAGGCCTGTTGGATCGGAGAACGCAACATAAGACCCATAATTCCATACATCCAAACTAGTTACCGATAGCGCTTCACTAACTTGAAGAATTCCATCTTGATTGGTATCATAGCGAAGTAATTTTGAAAGTAATGCAGGGTCGGGCACATTAACGGTTTCTACACTGGTCAAAACGATCATTAATGAAGCTAGGCTATAAGCACCCGTTACATTATTGGTTACTTTTATGCTCAAATACTGAGGATTGGTAACGTTGGTATACGCCGATGGATTTGTAATTTCATTGGTAGATGCTGTAGCATCTTCAGTAGTCGGGTAGTACTTTAGCGTCACATCCGTCAAACCATTTAAAACCGAAGCAGATTGCGTAGTCAAATCGAATACCCCAAAACCATCAAAAGGAATATCCATTTGGAAAATATTCTGATACTGTCCAATGACCGGCGTTGGAATTAACAGTATATTGAATGAAGTCGTTGCGAAATTATTGGGATTCGCATTCTCTGTTACTTTGACATAGGTGGTTTGATTGTTAATATAATAGGTAAACAATCCAGATCCGTCTGGAATATAGCTTTGAAAGTCGGCATCATTATAAAACTTCACGTCGTAATCAGCAGGATTTAAAAGCCCTAGAATTTCAGGTGCCAAACTGTAGACTTCGAAAGTTTCATAATTGTCGTTCCCAAAATCAAATACCGTAGGATTCTGCGGATTTGTAATTGCCGGCGGTTGCGCATTTACCATCCCGGTAAACAGCAGCAGTAACCATAATAGATTTTTCATAGTTTTGGTTTTGTATAGTTCGTTCATGATTTCTATTTTTTAAAGTGCTTTAATCAGTTCTTGCAATTTTTCTCTTTTACTCTGTGCAATCGGAATGTTGGTATTGTCGGCCATAATCACATAACCACCATCGGTTTTGATGTAGGATTTTAGAAACGAAAGGTTAATCAAATGCGACTGATGAATTCTTTCAAATCCTTGCTCGGTTAGCATTTCTTCGTATTCTTTCAATGTTTTTGAAATCAGCACCGGCTTGTGATTCTTGATGAAAAATTCGGTGTAATTGCCTTTGGCTTCCAATCGGATAATATCTGCGACTTCAAAAAGATGGATGCCATCACTCGTGGAAAGCGCAATCCGTTTGAAGTTATCGACTTTCTTTCGAATGTTCTCGAGCAACAAATCGATATGATCGAACGATTTAATCGAAGACGAAATTTCCTTAATCTTCACAATCGAATGCTGCAATTCCTCAGGGTCGATTGGTTTTAAAATAAAATCGAGCGCGCTAAACTTGAACGCTTTGACTGCGTATTTTTCATGAGCCGTAATGAAAACGATGTGCGATGCGATTTTTCCGTTGGTCTTTTTCAAACGTTCTAGAATGTCGAAACCGGTTCCGTCACTCAAATGAATGTCGAGAAAAATGACTTGTGGTTGCAGTTTTTCGATCGCTACGATGCCTGTTTTCACACTTTCGGCTTCCCCGATAATGTTGATGTCATTGGTGTAGCGCGCCAAAAGTGCTTTTAGTCCTTCGCGTAAATGTTTGTCGTCGTCTATGAGTATTGCTGTGATCATTTTGTTGGCTTTTATTGTATGTATTGAATGGGTAATCTTAAAATCACTTTGGTTCCGATCACTTCATTATTGTTGGTTAGTTCTTGGATTTCGATTTGTGCGGATTTTAATGTTGTGGCTTCCATAATTTCCAATCGTTTCTTAGTGATTTCTAAAGCCATCGATTTGTGTGCGGTTACCGAATCTTCTTTGAGATGTTTCGATTTTGAAAGTCCAATGCCGTCGTCCGCAATACTGCAAATGAATTGTCCGTTTTGCACATCGAAATGCACATCGATTTTTCCGTTGCCTTCTTTGGGAACCATGCCGTGAAGAATGGCGTTTTCTACGAAAGGTTGAATGAGTAATGGCGGAATTCCCATATTAAACTCAACTTTATCGCTCGATTGTATTGAAAATACAAACTTGTTGTGGAACCGCAATTGCTCGAGTTCTAGATAGTTCTGCAAGCTTTCAATTTCTTTATCAATCGGAATCAACGAACCTTTAGAATATTCGAGTGTGAGCCGCATGAGTTTTGAAAATTTAGACAAATATTTCAAAGCCGAATCAGTACCGTTCTGTACAATAAAACTCGAAATCGACCCCAAACAATTGAACACAAAATGTGGATTCATTTGTAAGTGCAACGCTTTTTGTTCGTACTCCGCTACTTCTTTTTGTAAAGTCAATCGCCGTTTGATTTGTCTGCGGTTGTAGGTTACGAAAATCAATCCTGACAATAGAAAAACACCAATGATTGAGAAAATCGTCAACTGCATATTTCTTTTCGATTGTTCGGATAAGATGGCGGTTTTTCTTTTGTATTCTGATTCCATTTCCGAGCGCAGGATTTTTTTGTTGTTTTCCTGATTCGTAATGCTGTCGCGCGCTGCGATGTAGTTTTTGTAGTGGAAGAACGACAGTTCAAGATTATTTTTATAACCGTACAACTCGCTGAGTAATTTTTCTGAATGATACGTTTGGTCTAAGATACCAATGGCTTTGGCGTAGTCTAATGATTTTATTGTGAATGCTATGGCTTCATCGTATTTTTTCAAATCTGCATTCAGTTGCCCCAAATTATACAATACTAGCGAAGCTCCAAATTTGCTCTGCATTTCCTCATACATTGACAAAGCGGTCGTGTAATATTTTGTTGCTGTGGCATAGTCTTTTTGCGCTTTATAATAATCCCCGAAATAATTATTCAACAGTGCAAAGCCACGTTTGTTATCCATTTTTTCGAATAGCTTTTCCGCTTTCAGATAATATTGCAACGCTTGTTCTTTGTTGCCTTGTTCGGCATAAATAACACCAATGTTGGTTAAAGTCACTGCGGCCGTTTGTTCGCCAATTTCCTCTTGAAGTTGGAATGCTTTTTTAAAATATTCTAACGCTTTGGTAGTATTCTGTTGCGATTTGTAGACGATTCCAATATTGTTATACGCTTTTGAAATATTGATTTTCTGACCAATTTCAAGATAGATTTTCAAAGCCTTTTGATACATTTCCAAAGCCATATAATAATTGCTTTCTTGAGAAAAAACAATACCTTGACTTGCAAAAGCTCTAGCCAAACCATTTTGAATTCTTTTGATTTCGATTTCAGAATCAGCGTTCAACAACATTTCAAAAACTGCTTGTGCTTTTCCAAAGTATTGATTGGCTTGGCGGTAATTTCCTAAAATGATATTCGAGTTTCCTGAATTGATGTAAGCATTTGCTAGCCCAAAATTATAATTTGTATGTTGTGCTAACGCTGCTGCTTTGACAGCATAAAAAGCGGTTGAATCTGGATTGGATTCTTTGTACTTATCGGCAATACTATTCAACACATTGACTTTAGCCGTATCAATTTTGACTACCGAAAGTACGCGTTTCAAACTATCAACTTCCGTAGCAGACGATTGCGAAAACACACTCATGCTCGTGAGGAAAAGGAGAAACGATATGCTGTTGATATTTTTCACAATAGTCCGATTTAATTTCCATACAAATATATAGGAACATGATTGTATAAAATGGGGCTATTTAGTATTGCATCGGTTTGACTTAGCAATTGCGGGTTTTGGGCTATTATTCCAATTAGGTGGTGTGCATAAAAAAACCTTTCAACTCAAAATGATGAATTGAAAGGTTAATACCATAGCAGATTCAATACTATTCTTTTATGATTTTTTGGGTTTTAATGCCTTTATCAGTAGACACTTTCAGAAAGTAGATTCCTTTTGAATAAGTCGTAATATCGAGGTTTGCTTTTGTATTGCTGATTAAACTGGTACTCATTATCCTTTCTTGAACATCAAAAATATCAATTGATTTTATGGTACTGTTGGCAGTAACTGAAACGGCGTTGTTCGCAGGATTCGGATAGACAACAACCGAATCGTCAGCTTCAAAATCGGCGTTACTCAACAATTGAAACGTAGAAGTTGCCGTATTGGTTTCCACCGGAAAATTATAATCAAAGTAGATTTCCGCTTTGTTCGAAACCGTAGTGCCCACAGCCAAATCGCCTTTGGTTTTGATTTTAAATAATACATGTCCGTGTGCTGCAGGTTCTAAATTGATATGATCAAAAATAATTTCTACTTTGTTTCCTGTGATTTTTATTATTGATGCATTCGGTGCATCTAGAATCTGCAAAGTACTGATTTCGAATTTCGTGGTGTCGATGATGTCTTTGACCACGATACTTTCAGCCGGTGCGTTTCCAGTATTCTCAAAATTGATGTTATAATGCAGGTAGTTCCCGACATTTTCAGCACTAATGATATTACCTTCAAGACAGGTTTTATCATTCGGATCAAACGAACCAGTAACGGTTTGTTGAAACGTAAAAGTATTATCGAACGGAGTTTCATCCACTTCAGATGGAAAAGACGAAGCGGTAAAACTTAATGCGTCACCAATATTGACAGCAGGTACTTCCGTCGGGCTGTTGACATGCAGGTTTAATATGATGCTTCGTGATTCAAACGGCAACAGATTAGAGAAACTCCAGTTGAGTTGCCCGGTTGCTTGTGTCAACGGAACTTGATTGGCACCCACATATTCCAATACCGAATCATCAAACTGAAAACCAACAATGCCTTCCGGATAGGTATAATTCCCATTGTTTTTATAGGTAATTTGGTAAGCTGCATTGAAACCAGGGCGTGCATTGCTTAGTGGCGCTATGATAACTTCTATATCGGGATGAAAACCATTGGGGGTAATGCAGAAATCTTGGATTTGAGTACTGTTGCTATTTGATGGGAAATTCACTGTCGCACTAACTGGATCAACGATAAAATAAATTGGGTTTTCAAAAATGGGCATAAGTATAAGGTTGGGCTGCTGAACGTAGAAAGTATATCCTCCGTTTACCGAGGTAAATGCAGTACCTGAAGAGACTCCATCAATAATATCAATCTTCATATTATGAAGACCAGGGTCACTTGGACTGCATCCATCTGCATTGGTATCGAAACGTACAGATCCAGCAATGGTGTTGTAACTGCCGCCAGGCGAAAACGAGCAATAAGTACTTACCGAAACGTTCTGCATATCGCTTTGCGCTAACAAAGTCAAAATGTAATCTTCTTCGGTCTCATCGACACAAATACTTCTCAGGTTCGGATTATTATAGAAAGAATTGCTTGAATTATCATCAATCATATTGGTTCCGTTTTTTAGATTGATGAAGTTTAGGTTGTTGTCATTACAAAGTAAAGCCCAAAAATGTGGATTGTACTGAAAATCCAGAGACGTAATCGCATTGTTGCGACATCTTACCGTATATAATTTATGCAATTCGTCCGTATTCAATGTAGTCAGTTGGTTATTGTCGCAGAAGATATGCATCAAGTAAAAATTATCTGGTGCAAAAGTCAGAGAAGTAAGTGCATTGTCACTACAATCAAAATTGATAACATGTGGAGAATTCGTCAAATCCAAACTGGTTAATTGGTTGTGGTCGCAATATAAATACCATACCCAATGAGGCAAGACAAGATTTGTAAGTTGGTTGTAAGAACAGTTGAGTCCGCTTAAATGGTCTAGTGTCGAAAGGTCGAGTTGCGTCAGGTGATTATTTTTACAGTTTAAGTTGATAAGGTTCGTAAAGTATTCTATACCGGTGAGATTACTGATGTTATAACCTTCAAGATTCAGACCTCTTACCATTAGTGCCTCATCCACTTGAATTTCCCCATCATTATTGCTGTCAATAGTCATGTAGGCACCACCTTCATTGGCTGATGCAATTTGATTATTATAATTAGCCGAAACCAAAATCTGTTTAAATACAGAATCCGGTATATTCACAATTTGTGCTTGGGTAACAAAACCAATAAAAATCAAAAGAAAGTATAGTTTTTTCATATTTAATCAATTTACACTTTGAAAGTTACTGCTGTATTTATTCTTTAATGATTTTTTGGGTTTTAATTCCTTTATCGGTAGACACTTTCAGAAAGTAGATTCCTCTTGAATATGTCGCAATATCGAGATTTGCTTTTGTATCGTTAGGCAAAATGGTATTCATTATCCTTCCTTGGACATCAAAAAATTGTATTGATTTTATAATATTATCGGCACTAACCGAAACTTGATTCTTTGTTGGATTTGGGTAAACCGTAATAGAATTATCGGTTTCAAAAGTGGCGTTACTCAACAATTGAAACGTAGAAGTTGCTGTATTGGTTTCCACTGGAAAATTATAATCGAAATAGATTTCCGCTTTGTTCGAAACGGTGCTACCCACAGCCAAATCGCCTTTGGTTTTGATTTTAAATAATACATGGCCATGTGCTGCAGGTTCTAAATTGATATGATCAAAAATAACCTCTACTTTGTTTCCAGTGATTTTTATTATCGAGGCATTCGGTGCGTCTAGAATCTGCAAAGTACTGATGTCGAATTTCGTTGTGTCGATAATGTCTTTGACAACGATATTTTCAGCCGGTGCGTTTCCTGTATTTTCAAAATTGATGTTATAATGCAGGTAGTTTCCAATCATTTCTGGCGCAATAACATTGCCTTCAAGACAGGTTTTATCGTTTGGATCGAAAGAACCTACGACAGTTTGATGGTAGGCAAAAGTATTGTCTTGTGGGATTTCATCGACTTCTGATGGAAATGATGATACGACATAATTCAAAGAATCTCCATTATTGACTGCGGGTATTTCCATCGGTCCATTAACATTAAAAGTGACCTCGATACTTCTGGATTCGAAAGGCATCAGATTGGTGAAATTCCAATTGAGCTGTCCGAACGATTGTGTCATCGGAGTTTGCGAAGCGGAAATAAAATCGAGAACATTGTCATAGAATTGAAGTCCAACAATACCTTCGGCATAGGCGTAATTGCCTTTGTTTTTGTAGGTGATTTTATACCTCGCATCAAATCCTGGTCGTGCGCTGGTTAAAGGTGCTATGATAACTTCTATATCGGGATGAAAACCGTTTGGTGTCACACAAAAATCTTGTGTTGCGGTATTATTGTTATTATCTGCGAATGGAATCGTTGCTGTTGGTGGCGCAAAACTAAACCATGTTGGGTTTTCGATCACGGGTGTCACTACAAAACTTCCAACTTGAGCGTATAAAGTATATTGTCCGTTACCATTAGCGAATGACGTTCCTTGAGTCATTCCATCGTCTATAGTAACTTTTAGATTGTGCAATGCGATGTCGTTCGCGTCGCAACCGTTGCCATTAGCATCGAATTTCAGGGTTCCGACAATCGTGTTGAAATCTCCGCCTGGAGCAACCGAACAATACGAATTGATGACGAGATCTCCGTTGTAGTAGTGGAATATCGTGTCTGTATCGACGAATTCTTGAATTGCTGCGATTTGGCTTTCATCGGCACAGACATAATTCAACAAGATGGAATCGGTAATGTCTACATATTCATCGCTTCCGTTTTTGATAAATAAAGTCTCCAGATTCATGTGTGAACAATTCAAATAAGTCAAATGATGCGAATCGGAAAGGTCTAAAGTCGTTACTTGCGCTACCATGCAATCGAGAGATTCAAGGTTTGGCAGATTGCTTACATTCAAGCTAGTCAGGTTCGTACTCCAGCCGATAAATACCCTTTTCAGGCTTTGAAGCCCAGACAAATCAAGGCTGGTCAGATAAGGGGAATGGCATTCAATAAACTCCAAATTCGACAAACCCGAAAGATCAATAGTTGTAAACAGATTATCAAAACACTTCAACATTTCCAATGCATTCAACCCGTTGAGATTAAGATGCTCCAATTGGTTTTGTTCGCAATACAGTTTTTTAAGATTTACCAGTCCGGTAAGATTTAGACTGGTTAAATGACCATAACTGACTTCAACGTTTTCTAATGCCACCAATCCACTTAAGTCGAGATTGGTCAAAGGGTTTGAGTTACCTCTTAAGTATTTCAAATGAAGTAATCCGCTGACATTAAGACTTGACAATTGGGTAGCGGTACAATCCAGATATTCAAGGTTGGGAAATGAAGTGAGATCCAATGAAGTTATGTCGGTGTCTACACAGATTAAGGTTTTCAATGCTGTTAACCCTGAAATGTTAAGATTGGTAATGTCATTGTGTTCACATTCGAGATATTCAAGCTGCGTCAGAGCAGACACATCCAATGAAGTTAGCAAATTGGAATAGCAATACAGTATTTTAAGATTGGTAAAAGCACTGATGCCAATCATACTTGTAATGTAGGCATCCGGTAAATAAAGCCCTGTTACCGATTGTGCTTCCCAAAGCTCAATTTCCCCGTTGTGATTTGTGTCAACATTTCGATCTAGTGAGCCGTCAAGATTGTCGTCCACACACAAACCGTTTGTCAGCGCGTTTTTAAAAGCCTGATCCGGAATATTGACAATCTGCGCCTGAATCATCGTTGTAAAAAACAATAAAAGAAAGTATAGTTTTTTCATAATGCGGGTATTGGTTTACAACAAATATAACTTAAAATTAAACAGCCTCGAATTTGAATTAGAATTCGACTGCTTTGATTTAGAATTTGCAATTGTATGTAAAACAAAAAACCTGACTAGTTTCCCAATCAGGTTTTATTTTAAAAATATAAAATTTTATTTGAATGCTTTCAATCCCGGGAAATAAGCGGTGTCGCCCAATTCCTCTTCGATGCGTAGCAATTGGTTGTATTTCGCCATACGATCCGAACGCGAAGCAGAACCAGTTTTGATTTGACCGCAATTCAATGCAACTGCTAAATCAGCAATCGTGTTGTCTTCGGTTTCTCCCGAACGGTGTGACATTACAGAAGTATAACCTGCATTTTTCGCCATATTGACGGCAGCAATCGTTTCTGTTAAAGTTCCGATTTGGTTTACTTTTACAAGAATAGAATTTGCGATTCCTTTTTCGATTCCTGTTGAAAGTCGCTCTACGTTGGTTACGAATAAATCATCACCAACGAGTTGGGTTTTATTTCCGATGAGTTCGGTTAAGTATTTCCAACCGTCCCAATCGTCTTCTTGCATGCCGTCTTCAATCGAGATGATTGGATAGTTTGCAGCGAGTTCGGCTAAATATTCTGCTTGTTCTTTTGATGTTCTGATTTTTCCTGTTTCGCCTTCAAATTTGGTGTAATCGTATTTTCCATTCACGTAAAACTCAGAAGCGGCGCAATCTAATGCAATCATGATTTCATCTCCGAATTTGTAACCTGCATTTTCTACGGCTTTTTTAATAGTATCTAAAGCATCTTCGGTTCCACCAGCAAGGTTAGGGGCAAATCCACCTTCATCACCAACGGCTGTTGACAAATGACGGTCGTGCAATACTTTTTTCAAATGATGGAAAATCTCCGTTCCCATTTGTAAGGCTTGTGAAAATGATGTTGCTTTTACTGGCATGATCATAAATTCTTGAAACGCAATCGGCGCATCGGAATGCGAACCACCATTGATGATATTCATCATTGGCACTGGAAGTGTATTGGCTGAAACACCACCCACGTAGCGGTATAAAGGCAATCCTAATTCGTTTGCGGCGGCTTTCGCAACGGCTAAAGAAACCCCGAGAATGGCATTCGCACCTAAGTTTGATTTGTTGGTTGTGCCATCCAAATCGATCATCGTTTTGTCGATTAGATTTTGTTCAAAGACTGATGTTCCGAGTAATTCTTCGGCTATTTTGGTATTGACATTTTCAACAGCTTTCAAAACACCTTTTCCTAAGAATGCTTTTCCGCCATCACGCAATTCTACTGCTTCGTGTTCTCCGGTTGAAGCTCCTGAAGGCACTGCGGCTCTTCCGAGAACGCCGTTTTCGGTGATCACATCAACTTCAACTGTAGGATTTCCTCTGGAATCGAAAATTTGTCTTGCGTGGATTTTGATTATAATGCTCATGTTTTGGATTTTTGGATTATTAGATTTTTGGATCGTTAGATTTTAAGATTTACAAATATATTTAATCTTCAATCATGATTCTTTTTAAATAATGAATGTTATTAACGATAACGATTTAGTTCTTATGAGATTGTATGTTTTCTATGAATTGATCAAATAAGTACGATGAATCGTGCGGTCCGGGGCTGGCTTCAGGATGGTATTGCACGGAGAAACAATTTTTGCTTTTCATGCGCATGCCGGCAACGGTTTGGTCATTGAGATGCAAATGGGTGATTTCCATTTCTGGATGTTGTTCTAGTGCTTCTTTATTGACTGCGAAGCCATGATTTTGTGAAGTGATTTCGCCTTTTCCTGTAATAATGTTTTTTACGGGATGGTTAATGCCACGGTGTCCGTTGAACATTTTATAGGTTGGGATTCCGTTCGCCAATGCGATAACTTGATGCCCGAGACATATACCAAATAATGGTTTATTGTTTTCGAGAATATCTTTGGCTACTTGAATGGCTCCGAATAACGGATCGGGATCTCCAGGGCCATTCGATAGGAAATAACCATCGGGATTGAATTCGGCTAAATCGTTAAACGTTGCATCATAGGGAAACACTTTGATGTAACAATCGCGTTTGGCTAGGTTGCGCAGGATATTCATCTTAATGCCCAAATCGAGCGCGGATATTTTGTATTTGGCGGTTTCGTTTCCGAAGAAATAAGGTTGTTTTGTGGATACTTTGGAAGCGAGTTCGAGGCCTTTCATGTCGGGTACTTTGGCTAGTTGCATTTTTAAATCTTCTATGGATGTTTCATCGGTGCAGATTACTGCGTTCATGGCGCCGTGGTCTCGGATGTAACTTACTAGTGCGCGCGTATCTACATCAGAAATGCAGATTAGGTTTTGTTTTTTGAAATAATCTTCTAGGCTTTCTGAGGCGTCTTCTCTTGAATAATGGAAACTGAAATTCTTGCAGACCAATCCTGAGATTTTGATGGAATTGGATTCGACTTCGTTTTCGTTGACGCCGTAGTTGCCGATGTGCGGGTTGGTGGCGACCATGATTTGACCGAAATACGATGGATCGGTGAAGATTTCTTGGTAGCCCGTCATTCCGGTGTTGAAGCAGACTTCGCCGAACGTGGTTCCTGAGATTCCGATAGATTTACCGTGGAAGATGGTGCCGTCGCTAAGCAATAAAATAGCTGGTTGTCTTGTATTATAGTTCATTGTAGTTAGTTGTTGTGTTGCAAATTTATTTATTTATTGGCTCGCAAAGGCGCAGAGACGCAAAGGTTTATTAAAACTTTTGAACATTACGGAGGCCCTAGCCCTGATTGGAACGATATCCTTTTGTGCCGTTGTTCGGCGCAAAAGATTTAGTGGAAAGCAGGTTCCCGGCTCCTTATAATTACCATCATTATTGTGAACAGATTGCTTCGCTTTGCTCGCAATGACGGGGCAAAAAAAAAGGACAAACTTTAAAAGTTTATCCTTGATTTTTATTGAGTGATGAATTTCATTATTCAGCTTTCTCTTCGGTGTTATCCTCAGCGGCTGGAGCTTCTGGAGCCTCAGCTTCTGGTGTAACTTCTGGAGTTTCCGCAACCGGAGCTTCTTCGACTGCTGGTACTTCTGCAACTGGAGTTTCCTCAACTTGTGCTTCAGCAACTGGAGCTTCTTCGATTTTTGCTTCTGGAGCTGCAGCAACCGGAGCGGCTTTTGGAGCAGCAGGAGCTGTAGTAGCACCTTTAGCTTTTCCACCACGACGGCTTTTCGCTTTTTTCTCTTCTTTTTTACCTCCGTTGTATAGTTCGTTGAAATCTACAAGTTCGATCATCGCCATATCAGCGTTATCTCCGAGACGATTTCCAACTTTGATGATACGTGTGTAACCACCCGGACGATCGCCTACTTTAGCAGCTACGTCTCTGAACAAGTCAGTTACGGCATATTTGCTACGCAAGTAAGAAAAACAAATACGACGGTTGTGGGTTGTATCTTCTTTTGATTTTGTGATAAGCGGTTCAACGAATTGTTTTAACGCTTTGGCTTTAGCTACAGTGGTGTTGATACGTTTGTGCTCGATTAGAGAACAAGCCATATTAGCAAGCATAGCTGCTCTGTGACCTTTCTGTCTGCTTAAGTGATTGAATTTTTTTCCGTGTCTCATGACGTGTTTTTTAAAACTTCATCTTGCTCAATCCGCTTTGGAGAGCAAAATATGAAGTCATTTATTCTTTATCTAATTTGTATTTGGCTAAGTCCATTCCGAAGGTTAAATTTTTAACAGCGACCAATTCGTCTAATTCTGTCAAAGATTTTTTACCGAAGTTACGGAACTTCATTAAGTCGTTTTTGTTGAAAGACACTAAGTCTCCTAGTGTATCAACTTCAGCAGCTTTCAAACAGTTTAGTGCACGAACCGAAAGATCCATATCGACTAATTTTGTTTTAAGCAATTGACGCATGTGCAATGATTCTTCGTCGTAAGACTCCGTTTGTGCAATTTCGTCAGCTTCTAAAGTGATTCTTTCGTCAGAAAACAACATGAAGTGGTGGATTAAAACTTTGGCTGCTTCAGTTAAAGCATCTTTAGGATTGATCGACCCATCAGTTTTGATTTCGAAAATTAGTTTTTCGTAATCCGTTTTTTGCTCTACACGGAAATTTTCGATAGCGTATTTTACGTTCTTTACAGGCGTAAAAATAGAGTCTGTGAAAATAGTACCGATAGCGGCATTTTGTTTTTTGTTTTCTTCTGCAGGAACATAACCGCGCCCTTTTTCGATGGTTAATTCGAAATTAAGTTTGATTTTGCTATCTAAATTACAAATTACCAATTCTGGGTTCAGTACTTGGAAACCTGAGATGAATTTTTGAAAATCACCTGCTGTAAGTTGATCTTTTCCTGTAACAGAAATTGTAACAGATTCGTTATCTACGTCTTCAATCTGACGTTTGAAACGCACTTGTTTCAAATTAAGGATGATTTCGGTAACGTCTTCAACAACTCCTGAGATAGTAGAAAATTCGTGGTCTACACCTTCAATTCTAACAGAGGTAATTGCGTATCCTTCTAAAGCAGATAGCATTACTCTTCTAAGTGCATTACCAACGGTCAATCCGTAACCAGGTTCTAAAGGTCTGAATTCAAACTTACCTTCAAAATCGGTTGAATCGATCATGATCACTTTATCGGGCTTCTGAAAATTAAATATTGCCATAATTTCGACTAAGTCAATTATTATTTGTTGTACAATTCGACGATTAACTGCTCTTTAATATTTTCCGGTATTTGCAATCTTGCTGGTACCGAAACAAAAACACCTTCTTTAGTATCGTTGTTCCAAGTAATCCACTCATATACATGAGATGAATTTGACAATGAACGCTCGATAGCTTCTACTGATTTTGATTTTTCTCGAACGGCTACTTTATCGCCAGGTTTTAAATGGTATGATGGAATGTTTACCAATTCACCATTTACGGTAATATGTCTGTGAGAAACGATTTGACGTGCGCCTCTTCTTGATGGAGCGATGCCCATTCTGAATACTACGTTGTCAAGTCTTGCTTCACAAAGTTGGATTAAAACTTCACCTGTTACTCCACGAGCTGCAGATGCTTTTTCGAAAAGGCCTCTGAATTGTTTTTCAAGGATTCCGTAGGTATATTTCGCTTTTTGCTTTTCCATTAATTGGACAGCATATTCCGATTTTTTACCTCTTTTTTTAGCCATCCCGTGTTGTCCGGGTGGGTAATTTCTTTTTTCGAAGGATTTGTCTTCTCCGAAGATTGCTTCGCCGAATTTACGTGCGATTCTTGTACTTGGACCAGTATATCTTGCCATTTTAAATTGTTTAAGATAGAGATTATGAATTCAGGTCTTATCCTTCGATAATCTTAATTCTATCTAGGTTATACTATAATTATTTTGAGTATTAAACTCTACGTCTTTTAGGAGGACGACATCCGTTGTGAGGCATTGGAGTAACGTCGATAATTTCGGTTACTTCTACTCCACTGTTATGCAAAGATCTGATCGCAGACTCACGTCCGTTACCTGGTCCTTTTACATATACTTTCACTTTTTTAAGTCCAGCTTCCATCGCTACTTTACTACAATCTTCTGCTGCCATTTGAGCTGCGTACGGAGTATTCTTTTTAGAACCTCTGAAACCCATTTTCCCAGCTGAAGACCAAGAAATCACTTCCCCTTTTTTGTTGGTTAATGAAATAATGATGTTGTTGAAAGTGGCACTAATATGAGCTTCACCCGTTGATTCAACGATAACTTTACGTTTTTTTGTTGTTGCTTTAGCCATATTACTTATTATTTAGTTGCTTTTTTCTTGTTCGCAACAGTTTTTCTTTTACCTTTTCTAGTTCTAGAGTTGTTCTTAGTTCTTTGCCCTCTTAGTGGAAGACCAGATCTGTGACGGATTCCTCTGTAACATCCGATGTCCATAAGACGTTTGATGTTTAAAGAAACTTCTGAACGTAGTTCACCTTCAATTTTATAAAATGATACAGCCTCACGAATTGCTCCGATTTCATCATCATTCCAATCTTGTACTTTAGTATCTTGGCTTACTTGAGCTTTTTCTAAAATCTCAATTGCTCTACTTTTACCTATTCCGAAGATGTAGGTTAAAGCGATAACTCCTCTTTTGTTTTTTGGGATGATGATCAAATCGGAGGAATTCGTGATGCTGTATCATTTTTCAAAATTGAAGGTGAACTACGTTCAGAAGTTTCCTTAAACATCAAACGTTTAATGGACATTGGATGTTACAGAGGTATTCGACACAGATCAGGACTTCCTTTACGAGGTCAAAGAACTAAGAATAACTCTAGAACAAGAAAAGGAAAAAGAAAAACTGTTGCTAACAAGAAAAAAGCAACTAAATAATAAGTAATATGGCTAAAGCAACTACAAAAAAACGTAAAGTTATCGTTGAATC